>DATHNJ010000241.1:0-17035 GCA_035486155.1 Occallatibacter sp.
TTCTGGCGATTCTCCGCTGGGAGGATAACGGTTTGTACGCCTGCGCGGCGCGCGGCAAGGAATTTTTCCTTGATGCCGCCGACCGGCAGCACATTGCCGCTCAGCGTGATCTCTCCAGTCATCGCCGTCAGCGGACGAACGGGCGTATCCGTCAAGATGGAGGCAAGAACCGTCGCCATGGTCACGCCGGCCGAAGGACCATCTTTCGGGATCGCGCCGGCCGGCACGTGAATGTGCAGGTCGAGATCCTTGTTGAAGTCCTCGGGCAAGCCAAGCCGGTCGGAGTTCGAGCGAGCCCAGGTCAGCGCGGCCTGCATCGATTCCTGCATCACCTCGCCGATCTGGCCGGTCATCGTAAAACCGCCCTTACCCTTCATCTTGTTGGCCTCGATGAAGAGAATGTCGCCGCCCGCCGGAGTCCAGGCCAGCCCAACCGCGACGCCGGGACGCTTCACGCGCTCGGCGACTTCGGTGTCGACGCGCACCTGAATGCCGCCGAGGAAGTCTTTCAGCACTTCCTTGGTGACGACCAGCTTCTCCGTCTTGCCTTCGACCACGCGCCGCGCTTGCTTGCGGCAAACCGTGCCGATGACCTGCTCCAGTTTGCGAACCCCGGCTTCGCGCGTGTAATGGCGCACGAGATGGCGGATCGCCTCATCGGGGAACTCAATCTGCTCGACGGTGATGCCGTTGCCCTTGATCTGGCGCGGGATCAGGTAGCGCTTGGTAATGTGCACCTTCTCCTCTTCGCTGTAGCCCTGCAGCGGGATGATCTCCATGCGGTCCAAAAGAGGCGCAGGGATCGGGTCCAGCATGTTGGCCGTGCAGATAAACAGCACCTTCGACAGATCGAACGGCACGTCGAGGTAATTGTCCCGGAACGTGTTGTTCTGCTCCGGATCGAGGGTTTCAAGCAGCGCCGATGCCGGGTCGCCGCGGAAGTCGCGTCCGAGCTTGTCGATCTCGTCGAGCATGATCACCGGGTCGTTGGTTTCCGCTCGGCGAATGCTCTGGATGATCTGGCCCGGCAGCGCGCCGATGTAGGTGCGCCGGTGACCGCGAATCTCGGCCTCGTCGTGCATGCCGCCCAGCGAGATGCGCTGGAATTTGCGGCCCAAAGACCGAGCGATCGAACGGCCGAGCGAGGTTTTGCCCACGCCGGGAGGTCCGACGAAGCACAGGATCGGCCCTTTCATGTCGGGCTTGAGCTCGAGCACGCTCAGGTAGTCGAGAATGCGGTCTTTTACCTTTTTCAGTTCATAATGGTCTTCGTCGAGGATTTCCTTGGCTTTGCCGATGTCGATCTTCTCGCCGGAGCTCTTGGACCACGGCAGCACGGCCAGCCACTCGATGTAGTTGCGCGTGAGGCCGTAGTCAGCGGCCATCGGAGACATGCGTCCGAGGCGGTTCAGTTCCTTCATCGCCTCTTTCTTCACGTCCTCGGGCATGCCGGCGGCTTCGATCTTCTGGCGCAGGTCGTCGACCTCGCGCTGGCCCTCATCCTGCTCGCCGAGTTCCTTCTGGATCGCCTTCATCTGCTCACGCAGATAGTAGTCGCGCTGCGACTGCTGGACCTGGTCCTGCACTTCGCTCTGAATTTTGGTGCGAAGCTGCTGGACCTCGATCTCTTTGGCAAGGTGCTTGTTGAGCAGTTCCAGTCTGGCGCCGATGTCCGCTGTCTCGAGCAGCTTCTGCTTGTCGTCGGTGGTAAGGAACGGCAGGGACGAGGCGACAAAATCGACCAAGCGCCCTGGATCTTCGATGTTTGCGGCGATCGTGCGCAGCTCATCGGAGAGCGTGGGCGACTCGGAGACGATCTGCTGGAACTGCCCGATCACATTGCGCACCAGAGCTTCGACGTTGGCGTCGGATTCAGGCTGTTTGTCGTCCAGCTCTTCGATCTCGGCCACCATAAACGGCTCGGTCTGCACGTAGCGCAGCAACTTGACGCGGCTGACGCCTTCGGTAAACACGAACCGGCTCTGGTTGGGCATCCGAACGACCTTGTGTACGGTCGCCAAGGTGCCGACCTCATGCATGTCGGTTGGTTTTGGGGCGTCCAGGCGTGGGTCGAGCTGAGCAGCCACGATAATCGAACGCTCGTCGCCCAACGACTCGATCAATTGGATGGAGCTTTCGCGCCCAACTGTAAGCGGCAGAACAGCATGCGGGAAGAGTACGGTATCGCGGACCGGCAGCACTGGAATCCGCCTCGGCCCCGCGGCGCCGGAGGGATTCGAAGAGGGAAGGATCGTAGGCTGACTTGACATTGAGTATTCCTCTATCAACTTTCCTTCATTAGACCATGCAGGCCTGGAAAAGTTTCAGGAATGTGCAACTAGGGCCCGGTCCACCGCCAGGCGTTCTTCTGAAGGCTTCCTCTCCCGAAGAACGCATTCCGAAGACCACGAAAATCACATACGCTTTGCGTACGCTGAAGTTCCTGTCAAAAAACCCGCGTTCGAACTGATGATTCGGCCCAAGGATTCGTTGGCGGCTGCCCCAGCGATTCTCCCACGAGGCCGGCCTCAATAAAAGAGGCGCCTATGTACAGGATGCCGGGCCGATCATCATTGTTCGATGGATATATCGGCTTAATGTCGGGCTGGGTGAGGGGCCGGTTCGTTGGAATTCACTAAGAGAGCAACGAACCGGGCTTTTCAGTCTGGCTGGACCGAACCGTCTTCCTTTTTGATCGCCATCTCGATGCGATCCCAGAGGTCCTCTTTGGGCGGCTCGATCTCAATCGGCAGCAGTTGGCGGGCGGCGTCTGCAATTGTCTGCAGATCAGCGAGCAGCGCACGGCAGGTCTCGCAGTCCATCAGGTGAGGGTGATTCGAAACGTCTTCACCGGTTCCGATCAGGTCCGCCAGTTGCGCCTGAAATTCCTGGCAGGTCATGTTTTTGGGATCTCCAGTCATCTCTGTCCCTCCGGCTGGAGAGAAGTGCGCAAAGCGTCTCTCAGTTTAAGCCGCGCCTTGTGCAGTTGCGATTTGCTGTTGCCGATCGAGCAGTCGAGCATGCCGGCAATCTCGTTATGCTCATACCCTTCGACGTCATGCAGCACGAAGATCAGTCTATAGCCAGCAGGCAAATCGGCGACGGCGCGCTCCAGCGCGAGACGATCGATTGAGCCCGAGAGCGACAGGTCAGGCGCGCCGAAGCTCCTGCCGGGACCGTCGTCATGCGTCGGCTCCATCGCCTCGTCAAGAGACATCAGCGGAAGCCCCTTCTTACGCAGATGCATCAGGACAACGTTGATCGCCAGACGGTGTAGCCACGTGGAGAAAGCCGAATCGCCTCGGAAAGTCGCGATCTTGCGATGCAACTGTAGAAATGCTTCCTGGGTGAGGTCTTCGGCTTCGGCCGCATTGCCGACCATACGCAGACAGAGGGAGTAGATTCTGCGCTTGTGCAGAGAGTAGAGCTGAGCAAAGGCGTGGTGATCTCCCGCCTGCGCACGCGCCAGTGTCTCGGCGGCGTCGGCGGGACCGGACGAAAGCGGTCTTGTCTTAGACGAGTCCTCCACATTATTCAATGGCGGCTGCGCCTCCGTACTGGATGAATCAGTCTTCGCAGAGTTCGTTCGGGGCATGCGTAACCTTCCGGGGGAATTGCTTGGGATTGCGGAACAGGTTGTGCTGCACCGAGCTTGGTTCCTCGTTAGTATAGGGTGCAGCGTAGGGATTGAACTTGCATTGGATTTCATTGATCTGGGTAAGTTCATTCAGATTCTTATTTGGATGCAACGCTTTGGCGCAACGCAGCCTCGCCTTTGGTGTTTTTTAGGGAGAAATGATCTTGACGTCGAAGCCTGCGCGAACCTTAAGCAAGTCGATGAGGTTCGCCATGCTGTTCGCAGGGTTTATCGGCGTATTTTTCCTCCGACAATCATGGGTGTTTGGCGAAGAGGGCGCCTCATTATTGGACACCCCTTTTTCTCAGGAGGCAGGCGCTCAGAATTCCGAGGCGAGGAGCATGCCGGTTTCGGGCCCTGCAGCTCAGTTGCTCGGATTGACGATTCTGCGCATCGGATTCCAGGGCGTCGATGAGAGCCGCTTCACTCCCCTCCCGGAACGGCTAGGCCAGATGGTTGGAACGCCGCTCACCGAGGAAAATCTGGCGCGGAGTCTTCGCCTGGTCTATGGCTCAGGGCTTTTTGAAACAGTCGAAGTAGAAGGCGTGCGCGAGCCCTCCGGCGTCGATCTGATCTTCCGCGGCGCGCCACGGATGTTTATCGGAACCGTGAACGTGGTTGGCGCGAAGGGCGCCACCATCAATACGCAATTGGAGCGCGCGGCGCGCCTCCAGCCCGGAACGCGCTTTTCTCAGGCGCGTCTGGATCTGGCGGAGGAGCAGATGCGCCAGGCGCTGGCCGACAACGGCTTCCACCAGCCGACGATCACGCACGCCATCACGACGCGCCCCGGCGAACAGCTTGCCGATATCGCCTTCCAGATTGCCTCCGGCCCGCAGGCGCGGATCGGAACGGTGCAAGTCAGCGGCGAGCCAGGAATGAGCCTCGAAGAGTTTCGCCGGCGCGGGCATTTGCGGCCGGGCGCTCACATCGATCACGACACCGTGAACCGCGCCCTGAACGGCGTGTTGAAGCACTATCAGAAACAAGAGCGCCTTGAAGCCGAAATCAAACTGGAGTCGCAAACTTGCTCGGCGGACGCGAAACGATGCGACTACAAGTTCACCGCCACGCGCGGACCGGTGGTGAGGATTCGAGTCACGGGCGCCGGCATTGGATCCGACCGCCTGAAGCGCGCCATTCCCGTCTACGAGGAGGGCGCAGTCGACGAGGATCTGCTGAATGAGGGTGACCGGAGACTGCGCGATTACTTTCAGCGGCTGGGTTACGTCGATGTGAAGGTGAAGCATGAGCGCCAAACCCCGGCCCCGGATGAGATTGTGATTCTCTACACGATCGACCCAGGACTGAAACGCCGTGTAGACAGCGTCTCGGTCTCCGGGAACCATTATTTTGATTCCCCCACACTGAAAGACCTGCTCTCTGTGCATGCGGCCAATACGCTCGATCGCCATGGCATCTACAGTCAGGCGCTGGTCTCTGCAGATGTGAACGCTCTGCTGGCCGTGTACCAGAACAATGGTTTTTCCTCGGTGAAAGTAACGCCGAAGACAAGCCTGAACGGCGCGACCGATCTTGCGACGAGAAGAGCCGGTCGCGACAAATCGGCTGGCTTCATGGTGGAATATCAGCTCGATGAAGGACCGCAGCAGAGAGTGGGCGCGGTCCAACTCGAAGGCAACGAGCACGTCGAGAGCGCCAAGCTGCTTCCAATGATGAACACGTCGGCCGGCCAGTTGCTGTCGCCTCAAAACCTCGCTGGCGATCGCGACGCCTTGTTGACGCATTACCTGAGCCTGGGGTTCGACGAAGCGCGCGTCGATGTGGAAGAAAAACCGCAGGCCGACGCGGCGGATACGGTCGATATCATCTTCCACATTGTTGAAGGCCAGCAAACATTTGTACGCGATGTGCTGGTGACAGGACTGGTCTACACGCGTCCTGACACCATCGCCAGAGCGATCACTCTTCATCCCGGCGACCCGCTCGACCAGACAGCGCTGCTCGAAACGCAGCGCAACATGTACAACTTTGCGCTGTTCAACGAAGTCGACACCGCCGTGGAGAACCCAACGGGCGGCGAAACGCACAAAACGGTGCTGCTGCAGACCACTGAAGCGCGCCGCTGGACGTTTACTTATGGCCTGGGATTTGAGGCGCAGACCGGCACGCCCCAAAACAACTGCGCGGGCTATATCGCGACGGGAACAGCGGCGGGAACTCCGTGTTCTCCGAACGGACGGCCAGGCGTCAGCCCGCGCGTTCTAGCCGATCTGACGCGCAATGGCCTGTTCGGACGCGAACAGTCGGCTTCGGTTCAGGCAACCTACGGTCTGCTCGAACAGAAGATCAACCTCATCTTTCAGAATCCTCACTTTTACGGCAATCCGAATTTGGGGATGACGTTCACCGGCGGCTACGCCAACAGCCAGGACGTGACCACGTATGTGGCGTCGAAGTTTGACGCAGGCTTGCGATGGTCGCAGAAGCTCAACGGCTCAGGCGCTCTGCGCTCGCGAGCCAACACCTTCATCTACGAGTTCGACTTCCGGCGCGTCAAAGTTGCCGCGAGCAGCCTGCAGGTGTTTCCCACGGAGATTCCCGTACTGTCTGAAGCCGTTCGCGTCGCAGGCCCAGGGTTCACCTGGTTGCGTGATACGCGCGATTCTCCTCTCGACGCCCACCGGGGGACTTATACAAGTTTTCAGGATTTCTTTTCCAGCCATGCATTTGGGTCTCAGGCTCAGTTCAACCGGCTTGATCTTTCGAATTCGAGCTTCTACGGCTTCGACAAGAATCGCTTCGTGCTGGCGCGCAACACCCGCTACGCGCAGGAGCGCGCCTTCGGATCGGATTCAGCGGACGAGCTGATCCCGCTGCCGGAACGCATCTACGGCGGCGGCCCGACCTCGCTGCGTGGATTTTCAGTGAATGCGGCGGGGCCTCGCGATCCGGAGACTGGCTTCCCCATCGGCGGCGCCGGCGCCTTGATCAACAGCACGGAGTTACGTCTCCCGCCCCCCACATTGCCTTGGCTCGGGGATACGCTGAGCTTCGTTCTCTTTCATGACATGGGCAACGTCTTCGCCAACGCCGGCGATGCATGGGAGAGCGCGCTGCGAATTCACCAGCCGGACCGCGATGCCTGCAAAAATCTGACCCAAGGATCGGTTGCGTCACCCCCCATGCCCGGTGGCGCTTCGACCTCCACCGGCCCGCAAGGCGAATGCAGTTTCAACTACTTCTCGCATGCGGCTGGTTTGGGATTGCGTTACCATACGCCCGTCGGGCCCATTCGCCTCGATTTCAGCTACAACTTGAATCCGCCCATTTATCCAGTGAACGTCAACTATTCCATATCGACTCCGTACAACGATCTGCATGTCGGCGAGGCGACTCACTTCAACTTCTTCTTCAGCCTGGGGCAAACGTTTTGATGAGTCGCGACGCCAATTCCCGAATCCTGAGCAAGCGCGCTTCACGCCGTTGGAGCGCCCTATTGTTGCTGTCCGCGCTGGGCGTCTGCAAAATTTCTGCTCAGGCGGTTGAGCCTTCAGCCCCAGTGGTGCTCGATCGCGTCGTCGCCGTGGTGAATGGCCGGGCGATTCTATCCAGCGATGTGCAGGAAGAGGCTCTTCTGTCCGTGCTGGAGCCAGGCGAATCGCAAGGCGCCAAGGACAGTCCTCAAGAGGCTCTCGAGCGGCTGATCAGTCGCACGATCATCCGGCAGCAGATTCGCGAAGAGGATGCGCGCACGATCGAACCGACACAACAAGAAGTCGCAGAGCGAATCGGACAGATGCGAAAACTACTTCCGGTCTGCGTTCGCGAGAATTGCGCCACCGATGCAGGATGGAATATTTTTCTCGTCACGCACGGGCTGACCGAGCCTCGGGTAAATGCGTATGTGCGCGGCCGCATGCAGATTCTGCGGTTCATTGAGATGCGCTTCCGGCAGGGCGTCCAGATTTCGCAGGACGAAATCGATACCTACTATCGCAACACTCTGTTGCCGCAATACAAGACGGGGCAAAGCGCCCCCCCCTTGGACCAGGTGGCGCCGCGGATTCAGGAGATTCTCCTGCAACAGCAGGTCAATGCCATGTTCGACGGGTGGCTCGACAGCTTGCGCAAGCAGGGTGAAGTCGAGATTCTCGACCCATCGCTCGAGACGGCCGGCAATGTCAGTAAGGCCGGTTCAAGTGAGGGAAAGGCGACGGCGCCATGAGTTCGTCCAGTCGTACGCCACTCGATCCGCCGCAGCAGAACGAGGGGCGGCCGCGTCGTCGGCGAATCCTATGGATGAGCGCGGGCGCGGCCGTGATTCTCGCGGTGATTGCGATAGGCATCGTTTGGTGGGCTGGCTCCAGCGCGTGCGAGAACCTGGTGCGCAGACGATTGATCGCGCAGATTGAGACCGCAACAGGCGGACGCGCCGAGATCGCCGGCTTGCACTGGAGCCTGATGCATCTGACTGCGGACGCGACCGGCATCGTGATTCATGGGCGCGAGGCTGCATACGAAGCGCCGTATGCAAGGATCGGCCACATTCACGTGGGCTTCAGCATCCTTGGCTTTCTCAGTCCGCATGTCCTGCTTCGCGATCTCGAGATCAGCCAACCGGCGTTTCATCTGATCGTGTACAAGGATGGCTCGACGAACCAGCCTCAAACCCGAAGGCCAAGCCAGTCGAGTCGATCGGGCCTGCAAACCTTCTTCGATCTCCAGGCGGGACACGTGGCGCTGGAGCAAGGCGTGCTCGACTACGAAAATCGCGCCGCGGATTTTGATTCGCAGAATCGCAAGGCCAGGCTTGATTTCTCCGCCAACGACGTATCGGCGCTGATCTCGTACACGCCGCCGCAGGGGTCGATGCCAGAAAGCTATCGGATCGAGGCCGGCGCGAGCGATCTGAGCATGACCCGAGGCGAAGCCGCACATCCGCTCTCGCAGACCGTCGAGGGGTTTGCGCAGGCGACTGTGGATTTAACGCGCAATGCGGCGTACCTGCGTTCACTGCGGATCACTTCAAAAAGCAACGCCGCGGGCGAGCAAACTCTGACCGTCTCCGGTTCGCTCATCAATTTTGCGCGGCCTCGTTGGGATGCGCGGGCGCAAGGCATGCTCGACATGACTCTGCTCGAGACAGCGACCGGCTATCCCAACTCTCCGGAAGGTCTGGCGCGCCTGGATCTGCAGGGCAAGGGATACGACGGCCAGTTTCGCATCGATGGAAGCATTCACGTCGATAATGGTTCCTACATCTCCGACGGCGTCTATGCGCGCGGCGTGGGACTCGATGCGCGCGTTCACGCCGATCCCGAGCGACTGATGATCAGCTCGGTGGTCGCGCGCCTCAAGCAAGGCGGGCAGATCGAAGGGTCGGTTGCGCTGGAGCACTGGCTGCCCACCATTTCCAGTGCTCCCGTTCTCGAAGCGGCGAGCGAGGCGCCGATCAAGAAGCCGCGCTTCGGCCGGAAGCCGCCCATCCCGCCCCAACCGGCCGCACCGCGCGCTAACGCCGACCTGATTACCCTTCCCGTAAACGGCCACGTCACGGCGCAATTCAAAGGCGTCTCCATCGACACGGTGATGGACATTGTTGCGCGTGGCCCCTTCCAGCGGCTTGGATTGGCTGGGCTGCTCACCGGGCCGGCTACGGCCACGTGGATTAATGGCGATGTAAAGACGCTGGCGGTCGGCGCGAATTTGCAAGTGAGTCCCGGCGCCTCCGTCAACGGCCGAGAGGTTCCGACCACAGGAACGATCGATGGCGTCTACACGCAAAAGAACGGCGCAGTGGATGTGCACGCGCTCGATCTTGTGCTGCCGGCAAGCCGTATCGAAGCGCATGGACAGCTCGGCGCGTATCCGGTGAGCAGTCCTTCGGCTCTCTCAGTCGAGTTTCATTCGCACGACCTGTCTGAATTCGACCCCGTGCTTCGCGATCTCGGGTTGCAACGAAATGGAAAGGCAGGGGCGGCGGCGCTGCCTGTTTCGCTCGGCGGCCACGCCGATTTTAGCGGTATGTGGAACGGCTCGCTGAGCGATCCGCATCTGAACGGAGCGCTGCAGGCGACGAATATCTCGGTTGAATTGCCGCCAAGCGCGAGCGATCCGTCAGCAAAACCGCAGCTCATTCACTGGGACGGCGTGGATGCGACAGGCGCCTACTCGGCGGCGCGGATCTCGGTCGATCACAGTCGGCTCACACATGGACAGGCGACGATTGAGTTGAGCGGATCGCTGAACGCCACGCCGTTGATTTCGCACCGAGGCGTGAAGCCGAATTACGATCTGGATTCCGACCTTCGCCTGCACGTGAAGGCCGATCACGTAGGAGTTGACGAGCTGACGTCGTTTCTAGGAACCCATGCGCCCCTGACCGGTGCGCTCAGTGCGGAGTTTGACGCCGACGGATCCTTGCGCTCGCTCAACAGCTCGGGCTCGGTTGAGGTGGAGCACGGAGCCATTTTTGGCGAACCTGTATCGCGCCTTCGCGCACAGGGAAAGGTAGTTGGCCGCGACATTCAAATTTCGGGGTTCATGATCGACGCCGATGCGGGCAAGATCTCCGGTTCGGGCAAATTCGATCTCGGATCGCTGGCCTTTCAGCTCACCGCACAGAGCACTGGGCTTGAACTTGCCCGCATTCAGAAGCTCAAGCAATCCGGCGTGGCTCCAAGCGGCGCTCTTGAGTTTTCCTTGTCCGGCTCAGGATCGATGGACAGCCCTCAACTGCGCGCACAAGGGCGGGTGTCAAGCTTCACCATCGCGGGCGAGCCCTTCGGCGACCTGCAAATTGCGGCGCACACTGCCGACCGGGCGCTCGTCTACGACCTTTCGACGCGCTTCCAATCCGCGTCTCTGGTGGCGCACGGACAAACGACGCTGGACAAGGACTACACGACGCAGGCGCGCCTCAACTTCTCGGAGTTCAACATCGAGGCTCTGCTCAGGTCGGCGCAGACGCCCGGACTTTCAGGCCAGTCGGCTATGGCCGGCACAGTGACTGTCGATGGTCCGCTGGCGCACCCTGAAAAACTGCACGGCGACGCGCACCTGCAGAGCATGGCGATGACCGTCGATGGCGTCCATCTGGCCAGCGATGGGCCGGTGCACGCCGCAATGGCCAACTCGCGGGTGACCATCGATCCGATTCACATCACAGGAGAAGACACCGACCTTCACGCCCAAGGGAGCATCGATCTTGGCGCGAACCGTCGGGTCGATCTGGCGGCCAATGGCTCGGTGAATTTGAAGCTCGTGGAAACCCTCGATCCTGATGTCACGGCGAGCGGCGCAGCCACCTTTCAGATTGAAGCGCACGGACCCTTCAGCAATCCGGGGCTTCGCGGTCGCATCAACTTTGAGAATGCATCGCTGGCGCTGGAGGATTTTCCGAACAGCCTGAGCCAATTGCATGGCACGCTGGAGTTCAATCAAAACCGGCTCGAAGTCCGCTCGCTGACGGCGACGACGGGAGGCGGACAGCTCAGCGTCTCGGGATATCTTGCGTATCAGCACGGAATCTTTGCCGACCTGTCCGTGATAGGGAAGGGCGTTCGCATTCGCTATCCGCAGGGCGTCAGTTCCCTCGCCGACGCGCAATTGCAGCTGCAGGGGCCGCAGAACAATCTTCTGCTGAGAGGCACGATTACTGTCACGCGGTTCACCGTGAGCCCCGACCTCGATATCGCCGCCCTGGCAAGCCAGGCGAGCAAGATTCAGCCGGTGACTCCTCCGGATGCTCCATCGAATCATGTGCGCCTCGATGTTCATATTCAGTCCGCGCCGCAGTTGAACTTTCAGAACGCCTACGCCAAACTTGCGGGCGACGTCGATCTGCGGCTTCGCGGAACGCTGGCCACTCCATCGCTGCTGGGCCGCATTGCGATCACCGAAGGCAACGCGACCATTGCCGGCACGCGCTACGAACTGCAACGCGGCGATATCACCTTTACCAACCCAGTTCGCATTGAACCTGCGATCGACCTGAATGCGACAGCGCGCGTAGAGGATTACGACATCACGCTGGGTCTGCATGGCTCGCCGAGCAAAATGAGCGTCTCCTACCGAAGCGATCCTCCGCTGCCTGAGGCCGACGTAGTAGCCCTGCTGGCGCTAGGTCGAACGGAGAACCAACAACAAATCTATGGGCAGCAACAGGAGCAGGCGCAGTTCAGTCCGACCACCGACGCGCTACTGGGCGGCGCGCTCAACGCTACAGTCAGCAGCCGCGTGCAGAAACTGTTTGGCGCCGGCGCCGTAAAGGTGGACCCTAACTACCTGGGGGTTCTGGGTAACTCCACGACGCGGATCACCGTCGAAGAGCAACTCAGCAAATACGTGACACTGACTTACGCGACCGACGTCAACACAACAGCGCAGCAGCTATTGCAGGCGGAGATCGCAATCAATCGGCATGTATCGCTGCTTGTGGCTCGCGATGAGTCGGGTGTCTTCTCGATGGTAGTGAAAGCCGTTCGACGCTATCGTTAGCCCGACGCCTCGACCTCCTGGCATCAGGCCTTCAGCGTCTTCAGCAGTTGAAGCGGATGAACAGGCTTAGCCAGGATCTCGAAGAAGTAGCCTTCCATCGATGCATCGTCCAGAAGATGGGAGGTATCTACATTGCCCGAGAAAAGCACGATACGGGTTTTCGGGCAGAGCGATCGCACTGCTTTCGCCAGCTGAATTCCGTTCACATCCGGCATCACTACGTCGGACACGATAATGTCTGGGCATTGTTCCCGCACCGATTGCAGGGCGTCGGCGCCGCTGTACAGCGCTTCGGCTGAGTAGCCATTCCGGTTGAGGATGGTGGCCACGCTGTCGGCAATGAGGCTCTCGTCATCGACTACGAGAACCCGCCGTTGCATTCCCTCGTTCGTAATCTGATTCGCGATCGTTCCCAAGCGCGGCTCCGCCGGCCTTTCTGGATTGAAGCCAGCCAAAAACTGCGGGGGAACCTCTCTCACCACAACTCGAACGATTGTGGTTACCAGGAGACGCACACGTTTATCTATCATTCGCGTTCGTTCGCCTCTGTTGATTCAAGGGTTGGGTCGGAACGTATGAAACATAGCCCGATCTCGTGCTGATGAAATGCAAGCATCCATCCAAACATATGTCCCAAATTCCATCTAGGGATGCGCTGCGCCCCATCTGCACGATCGAAGGAGCGCGTCATCTGTTCATGTACGATGCACCTAATTGTCATCCTGTTGTCAAAAACTTCGTTCAGTTTCTCAAACCGGCGCCCGTCAGTCGTGCATGGGAAATAAGGATGGAAATAGTTCACTTAGTGCGCAAGATTTACGCGGCAAGTGTGGAGTAATTACGCAACTCCACAGACGGTTTCTGTGTCTATTACAAGCGTAAGGCGTTTCAAGGTTAATGTGAGCGCCATACGTTTGACAGTAAGAGGAGGAAAAGCAAGATGACGACGAAGATTGTTCATTTAAGAAGGACTTTTTGGGTTGCTACTCTCGCAGGATCTCTCCTGAGCCTTCCCCAGATTTCATCGGCGATGACTGGAGGCTCCGCGGCGATTGCAGGTAGAGCACAAGAACAATCAGACGTGACTAGCGGCGCCAAAGGAAAGCTGAATAAGTCGCAGTTCAAGGATGTACAGGTGAGCGTGGATGCGAATGGAATCGCAACGTTGACCGGCAGTGTGGACTTATTCGAATACAAAGCTGACGCAGAGAAGCGCGTGAGCAAAGCCAAGGGCGTTACAGCGGTCAGAAACCAGATTGAAGTCGCCGGACCAGCAGTCTCCGATGAAGAGTTGAAAGCCAAGCTGGGAGAGAAGCTGGAATACGATCGCGTGGGCTACGGCACGACGGCATTCAATGCGATCACCATCGCTGTACAAAACGGCGCCGTCACACTCGGCGGTCACGCGTATGGATATGTGGATCGCGATTCCGCAGTGGCTCTCGTGAGCACTTACCCCGGCGTGAAGGAAGTCGTCAACGAAATCGAGGTCGATCCGACATCGATCCTGGACGACCAGATCCGACTCCGGGTAGCGCGCGCAGTCTACGGCTATCCATCGCTCAACAAGTATGCGATCGATCCCGGCAAGCCAATCCGCATTTCGGTGCAGAACGGCAATGTATCACTCTACGGCATGGTTGATTCGCAGGCGGACAAGGAGACTGCAAATATTCGCGCCAACGGCGTTTCCGGCGTCTTCAGCGTGAAGAACTATCTGCAGGTCGCCAATCAGCAGGGCGAGTCCAAGTAACCTGGTTCATTCTTTTATCAACGCGCCAGAGCCTATCGCTCTGGCGTTTCTTTTTTTGGGGCCAAGCTGAATCTGAACTCAACATCGATTAGATTCCAAGCCGCCTCAAGTACACTGTTCGATGGAGCATGGGCTTTGGGAGTTCTGACGAAAACACGCACAACGCTGGAGATGATCAAATGGGAGCACTCGATTTTTGCGCTCCCATTTGCGCTGACGGCCGCTATTCTTGCCGCGCATGGCGTGCCTTCATGGCGCATCCTGGCGTGGATTCTGGTCGCCATGGTCGCGGCCCGCTCATGCGCCATGGCCTTCAATCGCTGGGCAGACGCCGACCTGGACGCCGCCAATCCGCGCACCAGGAGTCGCGCGATTCCGGCAGGACTTCTCACTCGGCCGTTTGTTCTAGGCTTCACCGTACTGATGGCGCTTTTGTTTATCGTCGCCGCGGCGAATCTCAACCGGCTCACGCTGCTGCTCTCTCCGGTAGCTTTGATGGTGCTGCTCGGCTACAGCTACATGAAACGCCTTACACGCTGGTCGCACTTGGTGCTGGGGCTTGCGCTTGGCATTGCGCCAGCCGCAGCCTGGATTGCAGTTCGCGGCAATCTTGACCCACGTATTCTGGTGCTGACCGGGGCGGTGACATTGTGGGTGGGCGGCTTTGACGTGCTTTACGCTTGTCAGGATTTTGAGCACGATCGGTCGGTGGGACTCTACAGCCTGCCTCAGTCGATTGGAATTCCCGCCGCGTTCTGGGCGGCGCGCCTGATGCACCTGACAATGCTGGCGCTGCTGGCATGGTTCGCGTGGCTTTTTGGATTTGGCGTAGCAGGCTGGCTCGGCGTGGCCATTGCGGCGCTTCTGCTCGCCTACGAGCACTCCATCGTTTCGCCGCTCGATCTTCGCCGCCTGAATGCCGCATTTTTCACCATGAACGGAGTCATCGCGATGGTGTTTCTCTGTTTCGTTGCAGCGGACTTGTGGCTACGCAGGTGAGCCGCAAGATGAAGGGGAATTTCAGTTCATTCAATTCAGTAAAACCTGTTGCAGGCCATAGCGAGTGGTCGCGAACATGAGAATCGCCATCCAAGGAGAACCCGGATCGTTCAGCCACGAAGCGGCGAAGAAGTTCGTCGCCAATGGAGAGATCGTTCCGACTCCGCTCTCGGCTGAGGTATTCGCCGCGCTGGCCAGCGGCGCGGTTGACGCGGCAGCGATACCGATCGAAAACAGCTTGGCCGGATCGGTGCTGGAACATTTCGATTTGCTGCTTGCCCACAATGTGCAGATAGAGCGCGAGACGCTGCTGCGCATTCGCCATAATCTGATCGCGCTGCCCGAAGCGCGGATCGACGACATTGAACGGGTCTCCTCACACCCTGTGGCGCTGGCGCAGTGCCGCCGCTTTTTCGCGGCGCATCCAAAGATGCAGCCGATTGCCTTTTACGATACAGCGGGCAGCGTGAAGCAGCTTGCCGAATCGCGCGATCCCCACGCAGCGGCTATCGCCAGCCAGGCTGCCGCACGCGTGTATGGCGCAACGATCCTCGAAGCCGACATCGAAGACAACCCTGAGAACTTCACCCGCTTCTTCCTGGTGCGGCGCAGGAGCGATGCTGCCGTGGACCCAGCGTCCAACAAGATCAGCATCGCCTTCTCGCTGGAGAACCGACCCGGATCGCTGGTGGAGGCGTTAGCGGAGCTCTCAACGTTGGGGACCAATCTGACCAAGATCGAATCGCGCCCGGTTCACGGCAAACCCTGGGAGTATGTGTTTTATGTCGATTGCCAGATTCATTCAGCCGCAGAGGGCAGCCGCGCCCTCGAGGCGCTTGGACCTCACTGCGCAATGGTGAAGGAGTTGGGACGTTATCAGGAAGCGCATCGATAAAAAAACCAGGCCGAACAGCACGCCTGAATTCGCCCGACCAAAATGCAAAGGGGATGAGCTGTGCGCTCATCCCCTTTGCTTGATGCGCTCCTAAACTCTAGAAGTGGTACGCGACGCCGACGGCGGGGTAGTAGATGTTGTACCAGCGCTTGGTGTCGAAGTTGCTGATGCCGAACGTAGGCACCTTGGTCACGAAGCCGCGATATTCAGCGCGAATGTCGAAGCTGGGGCTGATCTCATACGCAATGCCGGCGCCGTACAGACCGCCCACGCCTGTCTGCTGCTTGGCGTCGAGAGTCTGGGTCGTAGAATCCCGAATAGGCAGGAAGATCAAGACGCCCGGTCCAGCCTCCACAAATGGGTTCCACCTGCGGAAGTTGAAGCTACGCACATAGGCGAAGGAGATCTCCTGGGTGCGCGTGTTGATCAGATAGGTGTTGGTGTTGCTGATCAGGTAGTGCATCGTATTGTGGTACGTGATGCCATAGTTGGCCTCCAGAGCGCTGGATGGCGTCAGCATAAAACGGTAGCTGACCATCGCGCCTTCGCCCACATTCGTAGCCACCTGCACATCGGTGGTTGAGGCCCTGAACGGTTCGTAGATTCCCGTGCCGCTGACGCTGATGTCTTGCCTGCTCTCCTGGGCACGACCCACTGACGCACACACTGTCAGCAGGAACGCAAAAAAGGCGATCTTCTTCATTCCCTGTAGAACCTCGCGACTGCCCAACCGTACGGCCGGCAACCAATCTGTATTGATTCCGGTGCGCCGGTTCGTGCCGGGCCCCGCTCTGTAGCATTGTAAATGCCGAGAACGGGTCAGGACAGAATGGGTTACGCCGGAACGATCTACCGCTTAGACGCAGGCGCTGGCATTAGGGCGCTCGCGCCGCTTCGGCAAAAAACTTCGCCGCAATTCGCCCCTTTCACGCAGGCGGAGGAACATTGCTAAGCGGACTTCTCTACATGATAGTAGAAGGGCGGCCCGCTCTCTTGCGCAATCGACCGGACGGTCTTCAGGAAGGCGCGCGCAGCGTAGCTGAGCGTGGCCTGGCGGCGGTGGACGAGCCGCAATACCCGCTTGACATCCAGTTCATCGATGGGGATGCGCACCAGATCTCCGATCTCCAATTCGTGCGCAACCGTCAGGTGGGGCACAAGGGCGACGCCATTGCCCATGGCCACGAACCGCTTGATCGCTTCGATGGTGGGAAGCTCGATGACCATATTGAGCGGGGTGCGATGCCTCTGGAATGCCTCGATGACCTTGCGGCGCAGCGGCGAGGCG
>DATHNJ010000242.1:0-4391 GCA_035486155.1 Occallatibacter sp.
CGCGTGGCGAGGAGCAGGTAATCGCCTGCGACCGCGAAGGCAACTTCCTTCTGCGATTCCGGATCGCGGCGAACATAGAATGCGACGCCGCCTGCATTGCGCGGCTCGAACTTTGCGCGTGTCTGCCAGAGCGTGCCCTGCATTGATTTTGCCGAAGGCAGGTAGGTGATGTAGAGGAACTGGAGGTTGCCGATGTCATAAAGCGCAAGCGCGCTACGCGTTCCGGCAACTTGTGACAGGAAGTTCATGTCGGACGGAAGGCCGGCCGCGGCGGCGAACTGATCGCCTGCCCCCTTCAGGCGGAGAAAGAGTCGTGAGCGCGAAAACACCTCGTAGTTCGCGCTCTCGACCCAGTCGCGCTTTTGCGGGGAGGAGTTCCAGTCGGAAACGAGACCCGAAAAATCTTTGGCTTCGAGGTACAGCAGGGCACCGGCTGGCACGTACGTAGATAGCGCGGGCTGTGGGGGAGCGGCGGCTTGAAACGCAGCCCAGCCGAGCGCGACCGTGGCAGTGGCAATCGCGAGGATGATCAAACAACGCTTCACGGCTTTCGGCCTCCTTTCACGGCAGGTTTGGGTTCCGGAGATGCTCGAGCGATCAGCCGGGGGCGAACCACGCGATCCTGCTCGAGCGCTTCATGCAGAACCGGCCGGCGAGTGGTGTTCAACCGCTGAATTCGGAGAGTTTCCCGCACATCGGCGATCTTGCGAGCAAGCTGCTTGCGGGTCGTGGCTGAGGACTCGGCACGGCGTGCCGTGTTGTAGTAGGGGAGCGCCTCTTCAAATCGGCCGAGACGAACCATCGTGTCGCCGACCATTTGGGCGATGTGAGCGGTCTGTGCGCGGGAAAGAACGGAGCCGGATATCGGCGAGTTTGTACGATCCGAGCTTTCATCTTCCTGCTCATCTGAGGAGACGATTTCTTCTTCCGCGTTGACCTCCGGCTCAGGAGGCTGAAATCCCGTATGGAAGGCGGGTTCGAGGATACCGAGAGCTTGTTCATATGCCCGCGTGCTGACTTCTGCTTCAAATTGCGGATAACGCGCATCCGGCCGTTGCGGAAAATCGATCACGCAATGACTGAGCAACTGGATTTTTGTTGTCGCGTCGTTCGCGCTCTGAGCGGCCTTGAGGCGTGCTTCGTAGAAGTAGAACTTATCGGCAGCTGCCGGCGTGAGCGACGATGGATTCGCCAGCAAGTTCAACTCGCCGCTGCCGAGATCGGCGTGCGATCGACCGGCGACTGCCAAGGCGGCTTGCAGGCGAATGCCATACGCAACTGACGTGTCCGACGCGATCGCGGTAAGAGAGTCTTGAGCGGAAGAAGCATCCTGGGTGGCCGCGATCCTGGCTTTGGCCAAGCGCAGGCGATAGACCGGATCCCAAGGCGCAGACTTTACAAGCTGATCAAGGAACTCTATGGCCTCGGTGTTGTGTCCGGTCTTCTCGAGAAGCGACGCGGCACCGTCGAGATTTTCGAATGGATTTCCGACCACCACGACGAGGCGGCGCAACAGGTCAAGCGCCCCCGGAGTATCGCCGGAAGCCAGACGAATCTCGGCGAGCCCCAAAAAGTTTGTGGCCGCCAACTGGTATGCGTCGATTTCCTGGGCGAAGACGAATTCGAGGATCTTGCGCGCCAACTGCCTATCGCCCGCCTCGAAAAGCTGCCGCGCCGCACTGCGGAGCAACGCGGAAGCTGGGGCGGTCTGCGGATCGGCACGATACTGAGCAATCGTTGCATCGAGAGTTCCGAGTTGCGCGGCAACGTGCAGTTCAAGCGGGACCAAAGCAGCTGCCTGCGCGTCTCGGCTTTCCTTGGAGAGCGCGGCCATGGCGTCGGCCGCCTGGGAATACTGTTTTGTGCGGACCAGGTATCGAATCCAATTGACCTGCCAAGCGTCAAGATCCTGCTGCGCATAATCATGCTCGAGTCCATTCAGCCTGGCGACGGTATCCTGTTTATTTTGCAGAATGCGGTGGAAAATGGGCGCGCGCTGGTCGAGCGGGATCCAGGACGCGTTCACAAGGTCGGCAAGGATCACAGTGGGATCGTGCGCAGCGGAGGTCACATCGAGGAGCCACGCGGTCGCTGCAGCCGGGTCACCAAAGGCGAGGTAAGCAGGATGTAGCAGTGCATTGGATCGGTAATTGCCATTACGACGCAGGTAGGTGCGGAGAAGTGCGTCGGCATCGGGCTTAAGTTCAGCGAACAGGTGGCGCGTACGAAGTTGGTCACAGGCGCGTCCAAAGTCGGCCCAGAACGTTTCGGGGAGACGAGCGCCGTTGAGCTGAGCGGTGAGCACAGCGAAGGCTTGCTTCCATTGTTTCAGCGCTCCAGCGCGGTCGCCCTTCTTGTAGTACGCGAGAGCGAGACTGTCGTATACGTCGGGTCGGTTGGGTGAGAGCTCGAGTGTGTGATCGTAGTCGGCGATTGCTGCTTTCGTTTGACCGGTGCCGGCATAGTAATCGGCCAGAGTGAGATAACCAGGGGAAGACGCCGGGCTCTCTTCCAGGATCGCTGGGAGAAAATCATCGGGCTTGTCGACCTTCGAGATGCCGAGATACTCCCCATAGCGCGAGCCGTAGTAGAACCAGTTACTCCCGGCGAGTTGCCGCGAGCGATCCACGGGTCCGGCAAGACGCTGGGCGATGGTCTGATCTCCGAGAGCGCCAACAAAGGCGTTGTTCACCTCGGGAGTCGGCTCGCCGAAGTACAGGCCAACGAGCGCGTTGTAAGCATTGTTCCAGACGGGCGGGCGGGATTGGCCACGGGCCCGCACCGCGGAATGCGCCAAGCCTGGCTCCGCGTGGGCAATGATGTAGTCGGCGGCCTTCTCTCCTTCGCGGCGATTCCACACGCTGGAGGTCTGCACGAGGTCCTGGGGAGCGCGGGTTAACTGCAGCTCGAAGAGCCGCTGCTGGTGAATGTCATCCAGTGAGAAAGCAGAGATCGTTGCCAGCACGCCCAACTCGTTCTGCGCGTCTCCGGCGGAACGGTAGGCGTCGGCAGCCGCATCGAGCGGCGAGTTGCGCTCCACGGGCACAACCACCTTCGAGAAGCGCTCCATCTGTTCCGCTAGTTCGGCGAAGCGGGTGCGCTGGCGTTGCAATTCGACCAACTGCTGCTGTCGCGAGTAGTTTCGCACCGACCGCGGATCCTGCATCATTACATCGAAGCGCCAGTGCGCTTCCTGCTCTGCTAGATTCGCCGAGTGCGCCAGTGGAATGGCGTAACTCTCTATGTCACTCATATTCATGCCGGCGCGGAGAGATTCGGCAAAGTGGGAGAAGGCCAGGCGCTCTTCAGGGGTGAAGCAGGAGTCGACCGTCGTGCCCATCTCCTGAAGGACACCAGCCATGCCGTTGCGAACGGTTTCGAGGCGGAACTCGCGCGTTCGATTGCGCCATTGATCGTCCGTCAAGCCAGAGATTCCCAGCTTCGCGACCTGCTCTTTCAGCAAAGGCAAGTTCGCAGATGCGTCCTCGAGCGCCGTCCGCATGGTGGTGTACGCCTGTTCATGCCGACGAAGGCGAGTCATGATGCGGATGTAGGTCTTCGCTCCTCCGTGGTGTTCCGCAACCGCGAGCAAGTCGGGGCCAGCGGCTTGAATGCCCTGCTCAGCAAATCCGCGGGCCTCTTCGAGCATGCCCCAGCTTTCCAGCCGTTGGGCAACTTCGAAGTAGTTCGACGGATTTTGTGGCCGGCCGTCGATGTAGGCAGTCTTCAGGGCAGCCACGAGTTCTTTCGTCTTGCCCTGGCGAGCGCGGACCTCGGCGACCTTTGCGATCCACTGCGGATCTTTGTAGGCGAGCTGATAGATGCGCTCGTAGTCGGAGGCGGCTTCGTCGAAGCGCATGAGGCGTTCCTCAAGTCCTGCACGGGCCGTATAGAGGTCGCTCCGGTCGGGACGGATCGCGATCGCCTTGGCGTAGACGTCGATAGCAGAAGGATAGTTCTCGAGGTTCGTCTGGATACGGGCCAGTACCATCGACCAGCGATAGTCGCGCGGGGACTGCTCGACAGTCTTGGCGTAGAAATCAGTCAGCTGTTGCTGGCGCTGATGGCGCAACGCGTATAGTGACGCTTCGGTCACGAGCGTATCGTCTTCCGGAAAATTGTTGATCAATTCGATGTACTGGTCGACTGCGCCGGCGTAGTCCTTCATGCGCGTTAATGCAGGGATGAGGCCACGGCGCAGCGTCGCGATCTGGGTCTTCCGCGCATCGGCCGGAAGAGGCGCGTTGCGGAACAGCTTGATCTTTTCAACGTAAAACTGCTTCAGCCCTTGATCGTCGGACGCTCGTGCGTACGTGTCGGCCATGGCCGCAAGGTACTCGCCGTTATAGGGGGCATCGTTCAGAAGTTGGGTTAAGAGATCGCGAGCCTGC
>DATHNJ010000243.1:0-19694 GCA_035486155.1 Occallatibacter sp.
ATCGTCTTCTGATAGTTCAGCACTAACTCGTCTTTCTGGTGTTGTGAGAGCTGGAGCTGCCCGCGCAGTTTTCCGCCTTCGAAGAGCGGCTGCGCCAATGAGCCAAGCCCGTAGATCAGTTTGCTGTCCGGATCAAAGATCCCGGACCAAGCGCTGCCGCCCACGCCGCCCGATCCGCTGATGGAAAGCTGCGGAAAGAACTGTGCGCGCGCCACGCCGATCTGCGCATTGGCCGCGACCAGTTGCTGCTCCGCCTCCAAAATGTCCGGACGCCGCTCCAACAGCCGCGACGGGAGTCCGACTGGCAGATTCTGCGGCGGAGGATTCAGCGCGCTCTGGTCAGCATGCGCCACTGTCCCCGGATTCTGACCGAGCAAAAGTCGCAGGCCGTTTTCCTGCTGCTGAATCTGCTGCTCAAGCTGCGGAATCTGCGTGGACGCCGTGAACTCAAGCTCTTCGGCTTCACGCAGATCAGACAACGGAACAGACCCGCCGCTCTCCAGCGTCCTCGTCAACTCCACCGACTGCTTGCGTGTCTCGAGCGTCTGCTTGGCAATCTCCAGTTGTGCATCGAGAGCGCGCAGTTGAAAATATCCCGTGGCCACCTGCTGCACCAGACTCAATCGCACCGCGCGCTGCGCCCACGTCTGCGCCAGGAGCTGCGCCCGCGCAGCCTCAGTCTGCCGCCGATACAGACCCCAGAAGTCCGGATTCCACGCCGCCGAGAGACTGAAGCTACCTTCCGCGATCGTGCCACTCGGCAACCCGCTGCCCAGGTTACTCGGCAAATCCGCGCCGATGCCTGTTCCGCCAACGCTCAGAGTAGGAAAGAGCTGCGAGCGCGTAATGCGCAGTTGCGCCTGCTGCTCGAGCACGCGCTGCGCCGCGATGCGGACGTCGTAGTTATTTGTCAGCGCCGTGCGAATCAGTTCCTGTAACTCAGGTTCGTGAAAAACCTGCGCCCAATCCTGATCGCCCAGTGAAGCCGGGTCGGCGCTCGATTTGACTGCATTGTCCGGACCGCGATAAGCCTCCGGCGCCGTCACCTGCGGGCGCGCATAGTTCGGCCCGACCTTGCAGCCGGCAACCAACAAAACCGCGCCCATCAAAGCCGCAACAAAACTCCCAGAATGGATCGATTCGAGAAGCTTCATGCTTCCTCTCCTTGCGCGTCATGCGCCAACACAGAGGCGTCGCGCTTGCGCGGTTCGGGCGCGTGCGTGCAATCCATGCTCGTGCCCGCGCCGCCCTTGCGAAAGCGATGCGAGAGATACTCAACCACTGAAAATGTCACAGGCACCATCAGAATGCCGATCAGCGAAGCCAGCACCATGCCGCCGATGACAACGGTGCCGAGAATGCGCCGCGACGCCGCACCCGAACCGCTCGCCGTCCACAAGGGTAAGCAGCCGAAGATGAACGCCAGCGCCGTCATGATGATCGGCCGGAAGCGTAGCCGTGCTGCATGAAGCGCCGATTCACAGATACTCTGCCCCTTGCGATAGTTCACCACCGCAAACTCGACGATCAGAATCGCATTCTTCGCCGACAAGCCGATCAACATGACCAGACCGATCGTCGCAAAGATGTCGTTTTCGAGCGACCGCATAGTCAGCGCCAAATACGCGCCCAGAATCGCGACAGGCGTGCTCAGCAACACGCTGAATGGCAACGACCAGCTTTCGTAGAGCGCCGCCAGAATCAGGAATACGAAGAGCAACGATAGTCCGAAGACCATCCACGCCGGCACGCCTTCGGCCGCACGCTGCTCCTGGTAGCTCATACCCTGATACGAAAAGCCCATGCCAGGAGGCATCGACTCGCGAAACGCTTGTTCAAGCGCCGCGCGCACCTGCCCTGAGCTATAACCCGGCGCGCCTGCAATGTTGAGCTGCGCTGCGTTGTACTCGTTGAAGCGGAGAACAAACTCAGGGCCCGTAATCTGTCGCACATGCACCAGCGAGCCCAGCGGCACCTGGCTCCCATTCGCGCTGCGCACATAGAACTGATTAATGTTCTGAATATTCGTGCGCGTGTCGCCCTCGGCCTCAACGAATGTCTGCCACTGCCGTCCAAAGCGGTTGAAGTAGTTCACCAGATAGCCACCCATGAATGTCTGCATCGTGGTGTAGATATTGGCGAGATCAACTTGTTGTTGCGAAGCCTTGTCCTTATCAACGTCGGCATATAGCTGCGGGACCGCCGGCAGGTAGGACGGTATAGCCGCTGCAATCTCCGGCCGTTTCGATACCGCACCAAGAAACGCGAACACGTTCTTCGTCAGGAACGTCGGATCGTCATTACCCGATCGGTCTTGCAGAATCATTGTGACGCCGCCCGATGTGCCGATGCCGGGAATCGCAGGCGGCGGAAACGAGAATGCCAGGCCTTCGCTCACGCCCATCAGCTTCCGCTGCACGCTGGCTTGAATCGCCTGAATCTGTTGCTCTCGCGATTTACGCTGATCCCACGGCTTCAGCGAGACAAAAAAGAACGCGGAGTTGGTGCTCTGCGTCTGCGTCAAAAGGCTGAACCCATCCACGCCAATCACGCCTTCAATGCCCGGCGTCTCGAGGAACGCCTTGGTCACCTTTTGTACTGCAGAATCGGTGCGCTGCAGAGAAGCCGCATCCGGCAATTGCATCGCGACGAAGAGATAGCCCTGATCTTCTTCCGGCAGGAAGCCCGACGGAAGACGATTGCCGACAAACACCGCGAGCACAGCGACCACGCCCAGCGCGATCATCGTCAATCCAGACTTGTGAATTAACACGCCGGAGGTCGACACGTATTTGTCGGTCGTCTTCCCGAAGAACTTGTTGAACCAGTCAAAAAAGTGCGCCAGCGGCCCTTTCCGCCGATTCTCATCTCTCGGCTTCAACAGAAGCGCCGCAAGCGCGGGGCTCAGCGTCAACGCATTGAATGCCGAGATCAACACCGAGATCGCAATCGTAATCGCGAATTGCTGGTAAAGGCGCCCGGTGATGCCTGGAATCGCCGCGGTTGGAATGAACACCGCCGCGAGGATCAACGCAATCGCGACAACTGGCCCTCCGACTTCCTCCATCGCTTTAACCGCGGCATCGCTGGGCGTCATGCCGTCGTCGATCAAACGCTCGACAGCCTCAACCACAATGATGGCGTCGTCGACAACCAGGCCGATCGCAAGCACCAGGCCGAAAAGAGAAAGCGTGTTGATGGAAAAGCCGAGAAGCGGAAAGATGATGAACGTGCCGATCAGCGACACCGGCACAGCCATCAACGGAATCAGTGTTGCGCGCCATCCCTGAAGGAACAGGAAGACCACAAGGATCACCAGCGCCAACGCGATACCGAGAGTGATCAGGATTTCATGAATTCCCGCGGTGACCGCCTTAGTTGTATCGAGTGGAATGTCGTAGCGTATTCCCGGAGGAAAGTTCGCAGAAAGCTCTTTGATCCGTTTGGTCACGGCCGCAGCGGTCTGCACGGCGTTGGAGCCTGGAAGCTGATAAACGGCCATCACGCCGGCAGGTGCGTTGTTATAACGCGCGGTCAAATTGTAGGTCTGCGTACCGAGCTCGACGCGCGCCACATCATGCAGGTGAAGAACTGACCCATCCGGATTCGCGCGAATGACAATGTTGCCGAACTCTTCCGGCGTAACCAAACGACTCTGCGTGCGTACAGTAAATGTGAACTGCTGGCCGTTCGGCACAGGCTCGCCGCCAATCTGCCCTGCCGGATTGACATTGTTCTGCACCTGCACCGCATTGATCACATCAGTCGCCGTGACGCCCAGCTTGGCGAGTTGATCGGGCCGCACCCAGACGCGCAGCGCGTACTGCCCGCCGAATACCTGAATGCGCGCCACGCCCGGAACACGCGTGAGCTCGTCCTGCAAGTTGATAATCGCGTAGTTCGTCAGGAAGTTGACGTCAAACTTACCGTCCGGTGAAGAGAGCCCAATCAGCATCAGCGGCGAGGTCAGCGACTTCTGCACGATGACGCCCGCTGTGTTCACCTGCGCCGGTAACTGCGACTGCGCCTGCGAAACGCGAAGCTGTGACAGAATCTGGTCCGTATCAGGGTTGGTCTTCACGTCGAAGTCAACGTAAACGGTCGACTGACCGTTGTTGGCGTTGACCGAGTACATGTACAGCATGTTGTCCACGCCGTTCATCTGCTGCTCAATCGGCGTGGCCACAGCTTGCGTGAGCGTCCTGGCGTCGGCGCCCGGATAGGTCGACTGCACCATGATCTCGGGAGGAACGATGTCGGGATACTGCGACGTCGGCAACGTCAGCAACGAAACCGTGCCAACAATGACCGTAAGAATAGCGATGACGATCGCCACAATCGGGCGACGAATAAAGAACTTTGACACGAATTATCTCCCGCCTGTCGGGCTCGAGGTGGCGATAGCGGCCTGCGGGGCAACCTCGTGTGGGCTAATGGGCGCGCCGTCTCTCAGCTTTTGCAGGTTGTCGGTAATGACGTGATCGCCGGCATGAAGACCGCTTGTGATAATCCAATCGCTCCCAAACTGAGGACCGAGCGTCACGTTGACAACATGCACGTGATTATCGGAAGTCGCGAGATAGATCTGCTGAATACCCTGCAGCTCCGTCACAGCGCCCTGCGGAACGAGCAGTGCGCCGTGCTGAGTCTCGGTCGGGGCCGAAACGCGCCCGAACTGTCCGGGCCGCAGCACATTGCCAGGATTCGGAAACGACGCGGCGATGCGAATCGCGCCGGTCTGCTGGTTCATCTGCCGATCGACGAACACCACATGCCCGGTATAGGGAAACTTCGTCCCGTCTGCAAGCGCGAGAGACAACGGCAGCTCGGCCTTGCCGCTTAAAAGATCGCCGCCCGCCTGGCGTGCGCGCGCAACCAGCGCAAGATACTCGGCGTCGCTGATCGAAAAATAGACTTTGATGGGATCAAGTTGCGACACCGAGGTAAGAACCGACTGCGGGCTGACCAGATTGCCCACCTGCGTCGTCGCCTGACCGGCCACACCGCTAATCAATGAGCGCACCTCGGTGAATCCAAGATTCAAATTCGCGGTAGTCAAGGCCGCCTCGGCCGCGCCAACCGCGGCCTGCGCAGCCGCTACCGACGCATCCGCCTGTGCGGCTGTCTGCTTGTCGGTGTCGAGCTGGCTCTGCGCAATCGCATGCGCCTCCGCCAGCGGCGTATCGCGCTTCAGATTGATCTGCGCCAAACCGCGCTGCGCTTCGGCCTGCGCAAGCTGTCCTTTAGCTTGTCCCACCTGGGCCTGCGCCTGGTCAACCACCGCCTGGAACGGACGATGATCGATCTCAAAGAGCACCGCATCCTTGGCGACCGGCGAGCCCTCGCGATAGTTTTGGCGGACCAGGTATCCGCTCACCTGGGGCTGAATCTGTGCGTTCACAAATCCATCCAGCGTGCCCACCCACTCGCCCTTCACCGGCACATCCGCCTCGCGTACCTTCACAAACGAAACGGGGACGGCCATATTCTTGGGAGCATCGGTGCTGGCGTGCGTCGAGGCGCACCCTGTCAAACCTACTGGGGCCAGAGAGAGAAGTACGCTACAGGCTGCAAAACTCCAACGATTGCGTCTCAGATTCTTCTTTGCTGCGGGGACGGCGAGCTGCCTCATGAAACCTCCGTTCGCTATCTCGATCCTTTTTGCGCACAAAACATACATTCTTGTATATTTCTGTCAGACGCGCGAGGACTAACCCCCGATTCAAATAAAGTTTCGCGCATCGGGAATAAATTGCAAATGTTGAAAACGCCGCTGCACAGGCAGGAGCGAGCGCTCGTCACGCGGGGCCAACTCATTGAAGCCGCCCGCACGGTCTTTGCCCGCGACGGCTTCGAATCTGCGCGCATTGAGGACATTGCTGCGCAGGCCGGCAAGACGCGCGGCGCTTTCTACGACAATTTTCGCGACAAAGAGGATGTTTTCTTCGCAATTTTTGAAGAAGACATCAGCCGTGACCAGGGAAAGGTCATCGATGAGATGTCAGCCGCGCCGAATCTTGCCGCGCGCATCGACGTTCTCGCGCGACATCTGGGCGAGCTCCTGCAAGACCAGCAGCTAATCCTGCTCATTCTCGAATTCAAAATGTACGTGATCCGGCATCCTCAGAAGAGAAAGCGCCTGAGCGAACTCTATGCGGAGATGTGCCAGCGCTGCTCCATGACCAAGATCAATACACTTTTTCCGGAGATGGTCGGAGCCTCGGTTGAAAAAAGGAAAAGGCTCACGATGGAGGTCGGCGCGATTATGGACGGCCTGGCGCTGAATTCTCTCTTCAGCCCCGAGAGTCTTTGCGATGAACAGCGCGCACGTTATCTGCGGGTCGCCGCGGAAGAGGCTCTCCACGCAGCGCAGCGAAGATAGCTTCTTTACTCGTCAAGCTTGAAGATCCGGATCTGCACCAGCTTGGCGATCGTCAGGTTCTTTAGTCCGCGCGCTTCCATGCCACGAATAAAATCCGGCGTGATACGAAAAATTCGAATCTGGATCAGTTCGTCGAACGTCGGCTGGTAGCCGAGCGCGCGAATCTGGCGTACTTCCTCGGCGTTCACACCCTGCACCTTCATAGCGACCAACTGATCCGCCGAGGGCAAGGGATAGCCAAGCCCCGTTAAGCTCTGTACATACTCTCGATCCACATGGAAGATCCGCAGCGGAATCAAATTGTCCGCGGTAAGCCCCTGAATGCCGATCTGCTGCATCGAGTGCGCCCACTCGCTCTCGACGTTCACGAAAGCATACGTCTGCAACTTCTCCGAATCGAGTCCCGAGAAGCCCATCTGCTCCATCCGCGCGGCAAAGGCCGCATCGGGCGTAAACACTGACTCACCCCTCAGCGCGCCATCGCGCACTGTGCCTGAGCATCGGAACGTCCCCGCCTCCGCGGCCATCGTCGCCGTCAACTGCTCGCCTTCGCGCGTCAAGTCGGCAAGAGAAATCCCAGTCAGCCTATCGATCGACTCCTCGTCGAAATTGGAGTCACAATGCTCGCGTTCGCCACACGCGCCGCTCTCCACGCGCACGCGAAACATGCCCGTATGATGCTCGCTCGTGCTGATTGTGCAGACCGCTTGCACCGGCTCAAACGCCACAGCCTGCAATGCGCTGATCGCTGAAGCCAGAATCACCATGGGAATCTGAAGTCGCTGCGAATTCATCGCATCTCCTCTCATCGAAAAGCAGGGCTCTCCCGCCGGCGCGCGAAACGCCCGCCGAAAGCCCGCAGTTACGGTTGAATTGGGTTACTGCTTGACCGGCTCGTCGTCGAGAATGCCCGAGATCCTCAACTTGACCAGCTTGTCCAGAGAAAGATCCCCGAAGCCGAGTTTCTTGGCCGACTCAATAAACGCCGAGTCGATATGGAAGATGCGCGTCTTGATCACGTCTTCTACTGTGACGCCTGGAAACTCCCGCGCAATCCCTTGTGCGTACTCCGGCGTTACGCCCTGCACGCGCAGCGAGAGTAGTTGTTGATCGGTCAGGTTTGCGAAACCGGCGCTCTTCATGCCGGCAACAAACTCCGGCGTGACCTCGAAGATGCGAAATGAAATCGCATCCTGAACGCCCTTGATCTCAAATCCCTGCTGCTTCAGTTGCGCAATATACTCCGGCGTCACCCCATGAATCTTGCATGCGATCAGTTGATCCGCCGAGAGCTTTCCGAACCCTGCCTGCCCCATCGCCTGCGCAAACTCCGGCGTCACATCCTGAATCTTCATTGCGATGTACTTGTCGAGATCGACATCGTACCCCGCAGCCTTCATGCGCTCGATATAGCTTGAGTGCGGCTGTACCAATTCGTCCGACGGCTTCTGCGACGCGGTCGCAGAAGCCTGCCCCAGCGCGTTGTGCAGCGCCATATGCATCACGGAAGCCGTCACCGGCCTCACGGCAGTCGATGCCGTCGCAGCAGCGCTCTGCGCCGCCGCGTGGCGTATAGGCCCATGCATCGCTGGACGAAAACTCGCGACCACCGGAGGCGCAGCGACAAGCGACGCCGCCAATGCTACGCACGCGACAACCAGGGAAAACGGCTGCACCGCTCGCCCGCCACCGTGCGAAACCGGTTCGCCGAGAATGCGCGCAATGCGCAGACGCAAAGTCTGATGCGATTGATTGCCATTCAAAGCCATGGCTAGCCTCCATTGCCGCGCGCGTTGTTCCTCCAGCCGGAACAACGCCGTCGCATAAGTTACCGGGTTGGGGCAAATCTTTAACGCCAGATCGTCGCAACACAACTCGCGTTCATGGCGAATCTGTTTGCCGATCCACCAGACCGCGGGATGAAAGAAAAACAGCGTCTCCACGAGCGTCTGCGCGATGTTGCAGAGAAAATCAGCCCGCCGCACATGCGCCAGTTCATGAGCCAGCACCATCTCCAGTTCTTCCGGCCCAAGCAGGGTGAGCGATGAGAGCGGCAGCAACACCATCGTGCGCAAAGCGCCGATAGTGATCGGCCCCGCGACCGCGCTCGATATCCGCAACAGCGTCTCGCGCCGTATGCCCAATGCAACTGCGATCCGCGCAAAGCTGGCCTGCAATGCCTCGGGCGCCTCATCGACCGCCGTCGCGCGCAGCCGCTGGATCAACCACCATCCGCCGATGCTCCGCATGGACAACACCCCGACCCCCAGCACCCACAGGCCGTCGATCCACCGCAGCAGATTCATCGACGAAGAAACATCAGAAACAAGGCCAACAACCTGCTTTCCCGGCGTCGCTTTCTGCTGCAACGCCGCGCGCAGCGCGACGCTCTTCATCTCGGCCGCAATATTGGGCAGCGCGGGCGAGCTCGTTGCCGACCGCATCTCCCACGCAAAGGTCCCGAGCGCGCCGCCGACCATCAGCAGCAGCGCCGCCAGCGACAGCGCATAGCGCATCTCACTCCTTCCACGCGCCAGCACGAGACTCGCAATCCGATACACAACCGCAACAGCTGCGGCCTGCCAGCAGAAATGAATCAACGTCCAGGCAAGTGCATCCAGCGTGTAGCTCATCGTTGACCTTGTCCTTTCTGGACAGAACGTGCGTCCTTGTCATTGCGCTTGCTATCTATCAGCGCGCGTATCGCATCCAGCTCATCAGCGCTCGCCGGCTCCATCGCCAACGCATGCAACGCCAACTGCGCCGCTGAACCGGAAAACAGCCGCACGCTCAGATCCTTCAGCAACTCGTTCTGCGTCGTGTCTTGGCTCATCGCCGCCCGATACAGGTGCGCGCGGTTCGCCTCATCGCGCACCACTAATCCCTTCGTCGTCATAATCTGCAAGAGCTTGAGCACGGTCGTGTATCCCGACGGCCGCGTGGCGTTCAACGCATCGTAGATCTCGCGTACAGTGGCCGACTCTTTCTCCCACAAAATACGCAACAGCTCAAGTTCTGCTTCGGTGGGTTTCGGCAGTGTTTTCGGGCCCTTCGTCATGATGGATGGACTTTATACGAAACATTTCGTAGGTGTCAACGAAAATCTTCGTACTTCGAACTTAAGGGCCAGCTATCCTCGGTGGGCGTAGCCTCTGAAGCCTTCAACGTAAACTGGCTCTACCCCATTTATGTCCGCCCTCCTCTTCACGGCCCTTGTTTTATCTCTCTCCGCAGTGGCTGGATTTATCGGCTCGCTCACCGGCCTGGGCGGCGGCGTGATCATCGTCCCCGCGCTTGCCCTTGCTCTCGGCGTCAACATCAAATACGCCATCGGCGCCTCGCTGGTCTCCGTCATCGCAACGTCCTCCGGCGCCGCAGCCGCCTATGTACGCGAAGGCTTCTCCAACATCCGCATCGGCATGCTGCTTGAGATCGCCACCACTCTCGGGGCTATCGCCGGCGCCATCCTCGCAGCGCACGTCAGCACGCACGCCATCGCCATCGTCTTCGGGCTCGCCCTCCTCCAGGCGGCCTATCAATCGCTCTTCACCACCGAGCCCGAAGTCGGAGCGCTCGTCGCATCCGATGCGCTCGCAACAAAGCTTCGCCTGGGCGGCGACTATCCGGTCGACGGAAAACGCCAGGCCTACGGCGTGCGCAATGTTCCCGGAGGATTCAGCCTGATGTTCGGGGCCGGCGCGCTCTCCGGCCTGCTTGGCATCGGCTCCGGCGCGCTCAAGGTCATCGCCATGGATCGAATCATGAAGATCCCCTTCAAGGTGTCCACCACCACCAGCAACTTCATGATCGGCGTCACCGCAGCCGCGAGCGCGGGCGTTTATCTGACCCGCGGCTACATCGACCCGCGCGTCGCCATGCCAGTCATGCTCGGCGTTCTCGCCGGCGCCTTCTTCGGAACCAAGGTTCTAGTGCAGGCGCGCGTGCGCACGCTGCGCATCGTCTTCGGCGTAGTGGTTCTTGCATTGGCCATTGAGATCATCGTGAACGGCATCACGGGGAAGGTCTAACGATGGACGACAGGCGCCTCGAAACCATCATCGGCAACCTGCTCCGCGTGGGCGTTCTTCTCGCCGCTGCCGTAGTCTTCTCCGGCGGCGCTCTCTATTTGGCCCGCCATCATGCCGACCGCGTCGATTTCCATCAATTCTCCGCGGGCAGCGCCGCCACGCACTCCTTTCATGGAGTCATCGCGTCTACAACGCATCTCAACAGCCAGGGCCTCATCCAGCTCGGTCTGCTGTTGCTCATTGCCACGCCGGTGGCCCGGGTCGCTTTAGCGGTCGTCGGCTTTGCCCTGGAAAAAGATCGGCTCTACGCCATCGTCAGCCTCATCGTGCTGGCGATTCTCGCCTTCAGCCTGATGCACGCGATCTGATAACTACTGGAAATCGCCGCCGGCGCCGCCCTTGCCAATATCCATCGACGGCGAAATCGGATTGCGCTCATCGATATATTCGGCGATCACCTTGTCGAGAATCCCCTTTGCCTCAAGGATGAACTCGACTGCGTCACGCCCCGCGCCGTAGCCGCCGGCATTGGGAGTGATGTAATGCGCCGCAGCCTTAACCTGCGGCCGCGCATTGGCCACCGCCACGGCAAACCCGCACTCGCGCATCACCGGCAGATCGATCACGTCATCGCCGACGTACGCGACCTCCTCCAGCGTCACGCCTTCCTTCTGCATAATCTCGCGCACCGCCTGCATCTTGAACGCCTGCCCCATGTAGACATATTCAAGCTTCAGGTCACGCGAGCGCGTCGCCACCGTCTCACTCACCCGCTTGGTGATCACGCCGCACTTCATCCCACCCATCCGCGCCAGCGAAATCGCCGTGCCGTCGTGCGCGCTGTAGCCCTTGGCTTCCATCATGGTGGTGGAATGCACGCCAAAGCCGACCTTGCCGTCGTGCTTGGAAAGATGTGCCTGCGTCTCTGCGCTGCTCGACCCAGGACTGGGCGCGGGAACAAGCCAGATGGTTCCGTCCGTCAGAACTCCGTCGACGTCGAAGAGAATGATTTTGATGCGGTGGGCCCGATCCTGAGCGCTCAGTGTCATGAGTCGATTTTATCGTTCGCCCAGGCGACAATAGAAGCATGGACGAAGACTCGCCGTCCGCGCAGCCCGCGCTCGACCCCGAAGACTACTACATGGATGGGCCGTACATGGTCTTCACCGCGGCCTATCATCTCAAGCGCGGTTACTGTTGCGGCTCGGGCTGCCGCCATTGCCCTTATCGCGATCGCGACGCCGAAACGCCGCAACCAAAAACTTAGGTCAACGCCAGTTCGCGCTCTCTCGGCATCATCATGTGCTGCGGAATGCGCATGTGCGCCGGCTCTTCCAAAGTAAAGAGCACCATTCGCGCAATCTCTTCCGGCTCCAGCGGCTCTTCCATGCCCATCAGCGCCGCCGGCGGAACCTCCCAGCGCTCCTGCGAACCGGTGCGCACCATCCCCGGCTCGATGCACGAGATGCGCACGTCGGGCTTATTGCCCAACTCCAGCCGCAGCGCATCGGAAAACGCCTCGACCGCAAACTTCGTCGCCGCATACGCGCCCAGCGTGGGCCGCACCTTGTTGCCCAGAATGCTCGACGTGTTGAACAGATGCCCACGTCCCTGCTGCGTAAAGTGCTTCAGAAACGTATACGCCATGCGGAATGCGCCTTCCACATTCACGCGCGCCATGGTGCACACGCGCTCAATGTCGATCGCTTCAATCGTCGCCGCTTCCACCAGTCCGCTGTTGTTGAAGCAAACGTCGCAGCGCCCAAAGTTATTCATCGCCGCGGCCAGCAGCGTCTCCGGCAGCGACTCGGCCCGCAGGCTCCCCGGCGCCACCACACTGAGGCCGTCCAGTTGCGATGCCAATGTGCTGAGACCCTCGCTCGACGCTGCGTTCAACACCAGCAGATAACCCGCGCTCGACAAAGTCTTGGCGATTGCTGCGCCCACTCCGCCTGTAGCGCCGGTAATGACAGCGACTTTCTCAACATTTTTTGGCTTCATCGCGACCTCGCTATCCCAGAATCATACGTGGGAATCAACACGAGAAAACGCGCTGCAAACGAGGGTGTCTACTTCTTGATAACTGGCATTGCCCATCCTGAGATGCGCCAGCAAAGGAATGGCAAAACTAGCGCGACGAGGGCGCGGTAGTAGCCGAAGCAGGAGTCGCCACAGGCGCTAAAGGCGCCGCCGGCTCTCGCACCAGCACCGCAAACCGCGGAAACGCGAAGCTCCCGCCCGCATCGTCGATCACATTGAGCTGGCACACGTACGGCCCGGGTTTCAATCCACTCAGCGGCACATCCAACTGCACCGCCACCGCATCGCGCCCATCCACATTGGTCGCTTTGGCCTGCACCAGCGGCGTCTCATACACCTTCACCGCTCCCTGAATCAGCTCCAGGCTGCTCAATAGGCTGATGCCTGGCTTCGTTCCTTTGGGCTGGTTCTCCACCTTTTCCCGCACCGGATCGTAGACCTCATACAACAAATAGAGGTGCTGGTCCTGCCGGAAGACGTGGCTGATATTCGGCACATACTCCTGCCCATCGTGAACCAGCGGCGTGTTCTGCTTGCTCGGCTGCCGCGCCGAAGCCAGCACAATCGAGCTCATCTTCAGCGGCAGCTTCTTCATCTCCGGCAATGTGATGTCCGCCTCAAACGACCCCATCCGTCCCGTCTGATTCTCGCGCACCACAAACTTCAGATGATATTTGCCTGGCGGCAGGTTGAAGCTCGTCGTGTACTCGATATTTCGCTGTCGGGCCTCCAGCGTTGGATCGAGATTCAGCTTCACTGTTTGCCGCGCACTGCCGATCTGCCGTTTCACCTCGTCGACCACTTCGCCGATGATGTCCAGCGTCGCTTTATCCTTATCGCCGCCCTTCACAAACGGAATCTGCGAGCCTGGCACAATCAGCGATACGGGCACATAGAAGCGATTCTCATCCAGCCGGAAGTACATCGCGTCCAGATACACGGCCACGTCCGTCGCGGGCAGATCGCTTGTCAATTGTTCTTCGAGTTCGCGCTCGCGATCTTCCCGCCCCGAGTGCTTGAAGTCCGCCGGCGCATAGTATCCCTGCCGAAACTCGAGCTTGATATCCGGCCGGTTGATCTTCACTGTCAGCTTGCGATACTTCCCGTCGCGCGCCGGATTTGACGAGTGAAAACCGATCGCATAGTACTCCGACGAATCCTTCTGTACTTGCGCAAACGCCGGCGCAAAATCATTCGAGTCGAAGAACGCCTTGCCGCCTGTGTCCGAGCTCAGCGTCGCCATTACCTCCTGCGAGGCGAAGTTCGCATTCATATTGTTCGTAAGCGACGCGCCATTGAACCCGCTCGACCCGCGCAGGCTGCCGGTCGACGCATCCCCTAACGGGGTGACCGCCTGCAGCCCCCGCGTGTCCACGCTGTAGATCGCCAGGTTCGCCCGCACCGCCGAATTGATCGCCGAGCGCAGCGAGGCCTGGTTCTCAATCCCATCGCGCGAGATGCCGCCGGAAAAATACAGCAGCGACTTCTTCTCCGAGATACGCTCCAGCGATTTCGACACCGCCCGCAGCGCAAACAGCTCGCGGTCCGTATTGATGTCGTTGTACTCGCTTTCATCCGGCGTGTACCCGGTCGTATCCTCCACCTGATTCGAGTTCGCCGTGGCGCCCTGCGCGAATCCCTGCCCCTCGGTGCCGTTGTAGACGCTCACTTCCCGCATCAGCGCATCTTTATCCGCCGTGAAGTCCTGATCGACGTTCAGCGTGTCCCCCAGTGAAACCAGCGCCACCAGGTCGGCCGGCTGCATCTTCGTTTTCAAAAACGCCTTCGCCGCCTCGACGCAACGATCCAGATCCTCCGGCTGCATCGACGTCAGGTCGAAGAACATCACGATCAGCCGGTGATTGCGCAGGTCCTCCGGCTTTGCCACCACCACGGCCTTGTTCCCGTTCGTTGGACCAGCGGCAAGCCCGTTGATCGTCGCCTCGTGCAGCGGCTTGGCCATCTCCACGCTCTGATAATCGAACGTCGAGATCTGCTGCGCTTTTCCGTTCTCATAGATCGTGAAATCGCTCTGTTTCAGCCCGCGCACAAACTCGCCCGTCTTCTTATCCCGCGCAACGACATTGGTCAGCACCAGCTCGGAGTTGGTCTTCAGGACAAACTGGCCCTCCGCCGTAGTCGAAACCTGCCCGCTCCCGTTCGTCACTTGCGGCGCGGACTGCGCAAAGCTCAGCGGCATACTCGGCGCCATCAACGCCAGCATCATCGCCAAAGCCACCGACTTTTGCATCCGACCCAACATCTCTAACTCGCCACCTAACTAACTCCGCTAACCGCAACTCCGCTTCTCTTCAAAACCTGAATCTCGCCAGGAACTGAAACGATCGCATCGATCCCGCCGAGAGTACCTGCCCAAACGTCGGCGATTGTACATTCGTATCCACGCTCGAATACTGCACCGTGTTGAACGCATTGCTCATCGTGGCGCGAATCTCCATGCTGCGGGTATCGCCAAGCTGCATGGTCTTCGACAACGCCGCGTTGTTTGTCACCGTTCCCGGCCCCGTAATCACGTTGCGCGGCGAGCTGCCGAACACGCCGCACGGAAATGGGTTGCTGGAGACGCCGTTACTAGTCGCGCCAGCGGGCGTCGTAAATGCGCCGGGATTAAACCACTGTTTCAGCGTGCCGCCGCCTTGCGTGATCGATGCCCCCGTCAGATCCGGCCGAAAGGTCCCGGCGGTGCCGCAGTTCACGCTCGTCGATTCGGCGGAAAAACCGGGGCTCAGAGGCGTTCCCGACGCAAACGTAAAGCTGCCCGAAACCGATAGCCCTTCAAGAATCTTCGCGCCCGCGCCGCTCGTCACCCATGCCTTGTCCTGCCCAAACGGCAGCTCATATAGATACGTCCCGCTCACCTTATGCCGCTGATCCAGACTCGAGCTCGCCTCCTCGGCGGCGATGTCCGTCCAGTTCTGCGCGCCGACGCCGCCCACGCCGCCCAGCACGCCCGCGTCGTCAATCGAGTGCGAGTACTGATAGTTCGCGCCCATTGAGATGCCCTTCGTCAGCCGCTTGTTTAGACGCACCGTGCCGGCGCTGAACTTTGAAAACGCCGCTGCCTGCTCATACCGAAAAAGCAGGTTGGTTGGATCGGTCAACGGGCTGCTCGCCAGCGCTCGTGGCGCCGTCACGATATCGAGGTGATTGCCCTTCGATCCGTTGTATCCCACGTTCAGCACCATGCCCCACGGCAGCGTCTTCTGCACATCGAGATTCCACGCCTGAATATAGGGCAACCTGAAATGCGGATCGAGCGCATAGTTCCCTATCGTTGCCGGCGCGGGAAATCCGTTCGCCAGCGTGAAGCAAGACATCGGAACCGTGCGCGCACACGCGGAACTCGCGCTCTCCGAACCGGCGGCGCCGGCATCCGCTTCCAGGTTGGTCTGCTCGTTGGCGAACGGCGGCTGCAAGGCCATCGTCGTCGCAAAGGTTGCGTAAGAACCGACCGTGTAGTTGATCCCGTATCCGGCGCGCACCACTGTCTGCTTGATCTTCGGAACCCTGTAGGCCAGTCCAAGCCGCGGCGCAAATGCTGTCCGATACGGATACACCAGCGACGACGGCAATCCACCGGCGCCCGAGGTCACCGCCGCCTGGTTCGTGAACAGCTCCCCGGGATTCGTCAACACCTCGCCCAGATGTCCGTACTTCTCTGTGTAAGGCGCGAAATACTCGTACCGCACGCCATAGTTCAATGTCAGAGACGGCAGCGCGCGCCAATCATCCAACGCGAAAACATCGAATGCGTTGTCGCGCAGATAGCTCTTACTGGTCACTGAATCAAGCGTAGACTCCTGCGGGTATCCCAGCAGAAAATCCGCAAACGGATTGCCCGTCGTCTGATCGCCTGCAGCGTCTTGTGTGAACAGCCCTGTGAAGACGAAGCTGCCCGTCGCATTCGATCCGGCGAGGAAATCGCGATGAACACGCCGATAGTCGCCGCCAAACCGTAGGTTGTGTTTGCCGTGAATCCAGCTCAATGTCTCCGACACCGAGATCGTCTGGGCAATGGAGAAGCTGGGCTGCTGTTCGCTGAGCCCTTGAATCGTGCTCAGCTGCACGGTCGGCAAACCGTAGTTGACCGGCGTGGCTCCGGCCGACTGGCCGCTCGGCACAGTGATTCCGAGCTGGCTGCCAATGTCCGCCTGGTTGGTGAAGAAGTTTGTCGTCTGGTTGTTGCTGCGGTTCCAGTTCGCATTGAAGATGCTGGTCAGCCGGTGATACCCCACCGTGTAGCCGGCTTGCACCGAGTTCTGGTCCGACGAGGTCTTGCCGCCCAGTTGCGGGAAGATGTTTACGTTGTCTTGGGCCGAATGCGCCCAGTTGTAGTTGAAGTTGACGCTCTGCCGGAGCCCCTGGTTCTGCTGCGCTCTGCGCCCGCCTCCGCCCCCTCGTCCGCCAAGTCCAAATGGCGAGGCGTTCGATCCGATGCTGCGCATGTAGCGCACGCCAGCCCTGGTGCTGTTCGACTGCTGAGTCGACAGCAGGTGATAGTTTTGCGTCGTGCCGGGAAGATTCGGTTCGGGAAAGTACTGCAGCAGCGCCGCAGCCTGGGGTGAGATGCGATCCGCCGGAATCACATTCGCAGCGCCGTTTGAAATGAACTGTTGCAGCGTCGTCGGATCGTAGATCGCCGGTTGGCCCAGCGCAGAAAAATCGCCGCTCTTCTCCGCATCCGTGGGAACAGTCGCGTATTCATCCAGCGGAGTCGAAGTGCGCGTGCCCGACAGCGATAGAAATACGTTGTCCTTGCCGCTCGGCTTGGTGAGTCCCGGAATATAGGGCGCGCTCATGAACGTCAGCCCGAATTGATTCGATCCATACGCCGGCTGATCTTGCTGCTGTCCGCGCAAGCTGAACTGCTGGGCATTCAGCCCCGAGTTGTTGCCTGTCCAGAAGATTGCGCCATGCGGCTGCCCTGGATTGAACCCGCGAAAGTTTCCTCGCCCGCCTCCGCCGAAACCACCGCGGCCACCACCGCCAAACCCTCCGCCTCCGCCGCCAAAACCACCACCGCCTCCGCCGAATCCGCCGGGCCCGATGAATCCTCCGCCTCCAGGGCCGCCGCCAAACAACCCCACATTACCGCCGCCGGCAAAGTTCCCTTCCTGTCCGGGGTTCTGCGCACGAAATGTTTCAAAGGCGTCGCGCAGTCGATCCATATCCACCCCAGCCAGCGGACTCACCGCGCCCGCCTGCCCGCTGATCGCCACCGCATCAGAGCCAAAATCCGAATTGCCCGCAACCGAGGGCAGCGCCGCGCCACTCGCACCCGCACTGCCAGCCTGCGTCTCCGTATCCGAACTCAGCGCATTCATCAGGCTCAGGCTCTGAGCGCCGCTCGTCGCCAGGCGCTGAATCGCCTGCGCGGCCTGCGCCTGCTGTCCTTCTTGTTGCTGCTCCTGCTGCGCTGCGCGCGAGGCCAGAATTAACGAAAAGTTCACCGTCTGGTCGTGGCTTGAAGCATTCAGCACCGCTTCCTGCGCAATCTGCGCGAACGCCGCGAACTGGGTGCGAATCACGTACCGCCCATTCTGCGGAATCGTCAGAGACCAGGCGCCCATGATGTCGGTCGTCGTCGAGTAGCGTTTTCCGGTCAGCGTATTCTGCGCCGTTACCGTCACGCCCGGCAGCGGAACGACGCCGCTCTTCGCTACGCCGTGCAGTTTGCCGCCCGTCACGTTTTGTTCCGACGCCGAGGCCGCGGCCTGCGTCGCGGCGACGGGCGCGGCATTCAGCGGAATGGTCGCCGGCGGCGCCTGCGCGAATACAGCTTCTGCGACTGCAAGTCCCCACGCTGCAATACTGAATCGTAGGGCTGATCGCCGCATGAAATCTCCTCAATCGCCGGTACTGAGACAGACGTCCGCCCGTCGCGAAGGTTTACTGATTCGATGGGCTTGCGTCCATCGTAAACTCAACCCCAACGGCTCCAACAGAGCCCAAAATGGTCCAACTCGAAGAACTCTTCCCAACGTCTCCCGATGCATGGCTCGCCGCAGCGCGTGAACTGCTGTTGGAGTACGGACGCTTCGTCATCGCCCAACCGGGCGCCGCGCGCTTCTGCTTCGGCGCGCTCGAGAAAGAAGCCGCGCATCTCCCTCTCAGTTATCACGAGCAAGGCGGCGGCTGCCTTCTCGCCCTCGTGAACGACGCGCCGGCGGGTTTCGTCGCTTGGCGCACTCTTACTCCATCCCCTCAGATTGCTCCCGGCGCCTGGGAGATGAAGCGCCTCTGGGTTCGCCCGGAAGCGCGCGGTCTCGGCCTCGGCCGTGCGCTTACGCAAAACGTAATCGACCGGGCTGTTGCTTATAAGCAAAACACCCTTTATCTCGACACTGCGCCTACCGCAATGCAAAATGCCTATCGTTTGTACCGGGAAATGGGATTCGTCTCTTGTGCTCCATATAACGACAATCCGGTCGAAGAACTCGAATATCTCGTCAGATTCCTGTGAGATATGTGCAGTTTTTAGCAATTAATTCCTATCCAAGAACTACCTCCCGTTTGAACCGCATCTGCCTTGTTCCTCGCGTATTTCCCGGTGACACTTAAGTTGCAAGCCCGCGAATTATTCTTGCAATCCGCCAGGGGGCATGTTAACCATTGAGCCAATACCTTCCTGGTAGCTGCCGAGGGAGTTAACTCCTTCGGAATGTAAAGGCGGGCCTCCTCATGATGAAGATCGGCACTACGATTCGTGCGCACCGGCTGCAAAAAGGGCTCTCACAGGGCGACATCGAAAAGAAAACGGGCCTTTTGCGTTGCTATCTCTCTCGCGTCGAGAACGGCCACACCGTTCCGTCGCTCGATACCCTCTCCAAAATCGCCGTGGCGCTCGATCTGCCTATCGCGCAGTTCTTCGCCGACGACTCAGTCGGCCGCCAACTCAACACCCAGCGCCTCACCGACGAAGAGCTTCGTTTTCTCACCCAGATTCGCCGCTACTCAACGAATCTGAATGACAGCGATCGCAAGCTCTTGCTCGCAATGGTCAAGAAGTTCGCGACAACGACAGCCGTTCGCTAACCAGGTCCGCTCTGAGAGTGGAAGCGCTGCCTTGTGCATCGCGTCCACTCCAGGATTACTGCGTCTCAACGGGCGTGCAGGGCTTCAATTCCTGAAGTCCCTCGCTCGCCTTAACGCCCCGCCAACTCCCGCAGCTCCGAACCCGCCATCAAAAACGCGCCCACGCCGAACACATAACTCGTCTGCGG
>DATHNJ010000244.1:0-10378 GCA_035486155.1 Occallatibacter sp.
GCAGCGCGCCGCCGTGCTCAAAGACGCAGGCCGCAAAACCACGCGAGAATCCTCCATGGCCAAACTCTTCGCCAGCGAAGTGGCTGTGCGGATCTGCGACGAGGCCGTGCAACTGTTCGGCGGCTACGGCTTCATCAAGGACTATCCGGCTGAAAAGTATTATCGCGACGTGAAGCTGTGCACCATCGGCGAAGGCACCAGCGAGATTCAGCGCATGGTCATCGCCCGCGAGATTCTGAAGGTCTACCCCTCGCGCGGCTAGCTGGCCGCTAGGGGCACTGCGCGCCTTCGGGGCGAAGTATGTTGGGAACTCCCGAGGTTCTCGACCAAAATCAAATTCCGTCAGTGTTGGATATCCGTCGCGCGTCCGTCAGCGGGCCACTGAGATCCGCGCGGATCTGCGGCGCGCTCGCGTAAAGCCAGAAAGGATTTAGCTTTCGCGCGGGCTGTGAATAGGCGCGTGAACATTTGGCATTGCGGTTGCAGTCAACACTCTGTATCCGCTCCGTGGCGCGTGATTTCGCGGACCTGGGTATTGATCAACAGACCAGGAGACAGCGTGGACAGCTATCGGGGCATGAATCGGGAGGCGCTCGACCGCGCCTACAATAACGTCGCCGCGGTCCCGGATGTGGCGGAAACGATGGCTGATTTCGGTCGTCGCAGCGCTGCGATCTACGAGGGCGCTGGCATCAAGCGAGACCTGGTCTATGGCGCCGCAGCGAGCCAGCGAATCGACTGGATCCCCAGCCCTCACGTTGGGGCGCCGACGCTTGCCTTTCTTCATGGAGGCTACTGGCAGAGCCTGTCCAAAGAGAAGTTCGCTTGTATCGCCGCTGGGCCGCTCGCTCGCGGCTTCAACGTGGCGCTTATCGAATATACGCTCGCGCCCGACGCGCGCATGGGCGCTATCGTCAACATGATTGGCAAGGCGATCGATTTCCTGGCGGCCCATTTCGAAGAATGGGGGGCCGATCCCGCGCACTTCTGTCTTGCGGGCCATTCTGCGGGCGGCCATCTGGCAGCCTGGCATCGGACCCATCCGGCTGTCTCGCTCGTGCTCTGCTTCAGCGGGCTATACGATCTTGAGCCGATCCGGCTCTGCTATTTGAACGAAAAACTCGATCTCACTCCCGCCGAAGTCGCGGCCTACAGCCCGCAAATTCACATCGGCCCAGGCGCCCCGACCCTGCTGACCGTGGGCGGGGCTGAACTGCCTGAGCTGCGGCGCCAGACCGCAGACTACTCTTCTTGCCTGCAGACGCGCGGCGAGTCGGTTGAGGGGATTTCAGCGCCCTGCCATAACCACTTCACGATCTTGGAGACGTTGGCGCAACCCGACGGCGCAGCGCTTGAGGCCGTGGTCCGGGCATTTTCATAAGGCTGCTGCAACGGGCAGCCTCACTCGCCCTCCTTCAGGCTCAGCCCCGCAAAAAGTCGCGAAAAGGCGGCTTTTTCTCCCTCCCGGTCGCGAACGATTATGCTCATCTGTGAACCGGATGGCGGACCCAGTCAAAATCATCGAGTGCCCGCGCGACGCTTGGCAGGGGCTGCACCGGCAGATTCCGCCGGAGCAGAAGGCCGACTATCTGCGCAAACTGATCGCCGCGGAATTCGCGCACATCGACGCGGTGAGCTTCGTCTCGCCGGCGGCGATTCCACAGATGGCCGACTCCGAGCAGGTTCTCGAACTGTTAATGCCGCCCGAGCACGTTGAGATCATCGGCATCGTCGTGAACAAGAAGGGCGCCGAGCGCGCCATCCGCGCCAGCGCCGTGCAGACGATGGGATTTCCTTACTCGATCTCCGCCGAATTCCTCCAGCGCAACCAGCATCAGACGCTGGAAGAGTCGCTGGAAGCCTTTGAGAGCATCGTCTCGCTGGGGCAAAACGCGGGCCTGGATGTTGCGGCTTACGTCTCGATGGCCTTCGGCAATCCCTACGGCGAACCGTGGAGCGTCGACGAGGTCGTGACCGCGTGCGAGTTGCTCATCGACGCTGGGGCTACGGAGATTTCGCTGGCTGACACGGTAGGCCTGGCGTCGCCGGCGCAGATTGCCGAGACGTTGCGTGCGGTGTATGCGGCCCACGATGGCGTCGAGATCGGCGTTCATCTCCACGCACGGCCCGATCAGGCCGCCGAATGCATTCGCGCCGCATTCGATGCCGGATGCAGGCGCTTCGATGGCGCCATCGGAGGCCTGGGCGGCTGCCCCTTCGCGCAGGATGCGCTGGTCGGCAACATTCCGACGGAGACGCTGCTGGAAGTGCTGCGGAACTGCGGCGCCGTCGTTCCGAAGATCGGACCCATGCCGCCGTTGCTTGCAGCCAACGCCGAGATCGCCGCAAAATTCTCAACGCCGGTTCAGTAGAAAAGCGCATGAATAAAGCCGGTGCTCTACCCACGTTTGATCATGGCTGCTCCATGCAATGGCTCCCATGCAATGGTCTGAGAAAATAGAGATGCATGCTCTCTCTGCAAAATGCCGGCAAGCGGTTCGGCGCGCGCATACTTTTTCTCGAAGCTGACTGGCTTATCCGCAGCACGGAGAAGACGGCGCTTGTTGGCGCCAATGGGACTGGAAAATCTACGTTGATGAAGGTGCTCGCCGGCGTCGAGAGCCTCGACTACGGCGCGATGCAGTTGACGCGCGGCATGAGCATCGGCTACCTGCCGCAGGAGGGTCTACGCCTCACCGGCCGCACTATCTTTGACGAATGCCTGACCGTCTTCGACGATCTGCGCGCGATGGAAGGTGAGATCGAAAGGACGGCTGCGCAACTGGCCGAGCTCGATCATGCCAGCGCCGAGTACGAAGCCGCTGCGGAGCGCTACTCCACGCTGCAGGAACGCTTTCATGTGATGGACGGCTATGCGCTCGATGCGCAGGTGGGCGCGGTGCTCACTGGGCTGGGCTTCGGCAAAGAAGATTGGGGCCGCCAGACCGATGAATTTTCCGGCGGCTGGCAGATGCGTATTGCTCTAGCCAAGCTGCTGCTGGCGCGGCCGAACCTGCTGCTGCTGGATGAGCCAACCAACCATCTCGATCTGGAAACGCGCAACTGGCTCGAGAACTATCTCAAGAGCTATCCCTTCGGCTACATCCTCATTTCGCACGACCGCTACTTTCTCGATGTCACGGTCGATCGCACCGTTGAGATCTGGAACAAGCGGCTCACGATCTATCAGGGAAACTACACGAAGTACCTGACGCAGAAAGAGGACCGGCGTGCGCAGTTGCTGTCTGCCTACAAGAACCAGCGCGACCAGATCGAGCATCTTGAGGCGTTCATCAGCCGGTTTCGCGCGCAGGCCACCAAGGCCAAGCAGGTGCAGTCGCGCATCAAGGAACTGGAAAAGATCGAGCGCATCGAGATCCCCGAAGAGGAGCCGGTGATTCACTTCAAGTTTCCGCAGCCTCCGCCTTCAGGCCGTCTCGTCGTCGAAGCCGAAGGTTTGGGCAAGAGCTACGGCGCGAAGCACATCTTCGGCAATGCGCGGTTTTCGATCGATCGCGGCGATCGCGTGGCGCTGGTCGGCGTGAACGGCGCGGGAAAATCGACGTTGATCAGGTTGCTCACTGGCGTGGAAGCGCCGAGTGAAGGCACGGTAAAGCTCGGACACAATGTGGTCAGCGAGTATTTTGCGCAGGATCAGTACAAGGTGCTCGATCCCGAGGCGCGCATGCTGGACGACATCAGCCGCGCCGCGTTGAAGGTTCCCGAGTCGGAGCTGCGTTCGCTGCTTGGCTGCTTTCTATTTCGTGGCGATGACGTCTTCAAGAAGCTCGGCGTGTTGTCGGGCGGGGAGCGCAATCGCTTCGCGCTGGCGCGGATTCTGGTGTCGCCGTCGAACTTCTTGTTGCTCGACGAGCCAACCAATCACCTCGACATGCGCGCCAAGGATGTGCTGCTCGACGCGATCGCCACGTTCAGCGGCACGGTGATCTTCGTCTCGCACGATCGCTACTTTATCGATCGCCTCGCGACGCGCGTGCTTGAAGTCGAGAACGGCGCGATCATGATGTATGAGGGCACGTACGAAGACTACACGCGCAAGAAAGAGCAACTAGCCGTTGCGGCTCTCAATCCCGAACCGGCGATCAAGTCTCAGCCCGTTGCGAAACTGCAGCAGGCGGCGAAAGCAGAGCCGGAGAGGATCGGAACAACGATCGTCATCGAAGGCGGCCTTGAGGAAGGGGCCGACGAATCTGACGGACATCCGGCGCCGGCTTCGTCGAATGGCGCGCGGGCTCGGCGACTGAACCCGATCAAGCAGAAGCAGATGGAAGACCGCTGCGCGTTTCTCGAAGAGGAGATCCCGCGGGTTGAGTCGGCCATTGCCCACACCGAGCAGCAACTTGGCGTGTTTATCTCCGCCGGCGAAACGCAACGCCTGACCGATCTTGCGGCGACCTTGCGCGAGCAACTCTTGGGGCTGACGGCCGAGTGGGAAGATCTGACGTTGCAGCTCGAGTCCTAGGGCCTAGCCGGCCGGGCGGACCGCTTCGCGGGGTTCGGTAGCGAAGTAAATCAGCGCAGCGATGGGAAGGCCAATGCCGATCCAGGACGTCAGGTTCCAGCTTCCGCGCGCGTAAGCCCAGCCGCCCGCCGCAGAGCAGATTGCGCCGCCGGCGAAGAACGTCGCCATGAATAAGCCGTTGAGGCGGCTGCGATGCTCGGCGCCGAGCGAGTAGATAGCGCGCTGCCCGATGACCAGGCTCGAGGAGACGCCGAAGTCGATAAGGATTGCGCCGGCCGTCAACAACGCCAGAGATGGCCACGAGCCGGTGTGCAGAATACGCGTGAGCAGGAAGCCGGCCATGACGGAGAGCATCGCGATCCCGGTTGCGATGCGGCTCTTGCCTTTATCGGCAAGACGCCCGGCGAGCGGAGCAGCAAGAGCGCCGGCGACGCCAGCCAACGCGAAGAGCGCAATGCCGCGTTGCGAGAGGCGGAACTGCGGTCCGGCGAGAAACAGCGGCGAGGTGGTCCAGAACAACGAAAAGGCGCCGAACAGGAGCGCCTGGTAGAAGCCGCGCCGTCGCAGCAGTGGCGTATTGCGATAAAGATGAACCATCGAGGCGAGCAGCGCGAGATAGTGCTCGTTCGCTGTGGGGCGGTGCGGCGGCAACATCATCAGAAGGACGCCGATCAATGCCATGAGTCCGGCGGCGAAGTAAAAGACCGCCTGCCAGCCCCACAGGTCGTCGATCAAACTGGCGGTGGGCCGCGACAGCATGATGCCGATGAGCAGGCCGCTCATCACCTGGCCTATGACGTGGCCGCGCCGCCAGGCCGGCGCAATGTGGGCGGCGTAAGGAACCAAAATCTGCACAGCCGTAGAGCTGACGCCGATGATCAGCGAGGCAACGAGGAACGGTGCGACGTTGGTAGAGAGCGCAGCAACCAGAAGTCCGACAAAGCTGACGGCGACGATGCAGAGGACGAGGCGGCGGGTTTCGATGAGGTCGCCGAGAGGAACAACGAGAAGCAGGCCGAGGCCGTAGCCGATCTGTGTGAGCGTAACGAGGAGACCAGCCGCGCCGAGATTGAGGCCAAGCGCGTGGGCGATGGGACCGGCAAGCGGCTGCGCGTAATAGATATTGGCCACAATGACGCCGCAGGCGATGGCCAGCAAAGGAACCACGCCACGAGGAATTTTTTCTTCGGCAGCGTACGCTTCTGCAGGAGAGAGCTGAGTTGACACAGCGGTTAGGAACGGCTCCTTTGCAGGAAGCTCGCGACTGCGCCTCACTAGATACGCAATCGCGGGCCTTCTCTATTCGATGCCGGAGCGCCTGGATCGATGCGACCCTAACGGGCTACGCCGGGATAACCCTGCCAGACGTATTCGAGGGCTTCGAGGATGGTTTGCTCGCGGACGCCGCGGTCGACATGCACGGCGTTGGGGGCGAAGAGAAACTGATAGTGATAGCCCTTGGCCTTCAGGGCCTGAGCCATGCGTTCGTTGGCCAGCACCCAGTCATGCATGCCGTCGCGCATCGAGTTGGGGTTGAGCAGATCGCGATCGCCGACTTCCATCCAAATGCGAATGGGTTGGACGGGGCTGTCAGGGATGAGGGTCGCGTGAAAACCCCAGGCGCCCTGCGGCGTCTGCGGATTCCATGGCCATTGCTGGTTGATGAAGGTGCCGGAGTAGCTGAGCACGCGATGGTAAAGCTCGGGGTGATACCAGGCCATGATGAACGCGCAGGCCGCGCCCGAGCTCCCGCCGGTCGCGGCGCGGCCCTCAGGATCGTGCGTGAGTTTCACGTGCGCCTCGCTCTCGACGCGCGGCAACACTTCGTGCTCGACGAACTCAGCGTAGCGGCCGGACATGGTGTCGTATTCGAGGCCGCGCTCGCTGCCCTGTGCATCGCCGCTGCCGTTGCCGATGGAGACGCCGATGATAGCGGGCAGCTTGCGCGCGGCGATGAGCGTGTCCAGCGCGGCGAAAAGCAGATGGTCCGGGCCGTCGGCGCCGACGATGAAAGGCGCCGCGTCGCCCCGCTTGTAGCTGGAGGGAATATAGACAGCGACCTTGCGCGTGTAGGGCGCCGGGTGACTGGTGGTGACGTCGAGTTTGGCGGGATTTGTTGGATCGGGCGTCCCAAAGGTGTCGGGATCGCGCGCGATGCCCGGATAGTACTTACTGTCGGCCGAACTCATGGTGAATTCAATGACTCTGCCGTTGGGCGTGGTGTCGGCGTCGGGCAGCTCGGGCGCGCGCTTGTGTGCCGGGCCCAAGAGAAAGTCGCCGTCTTTGTCCGGAGCCGGAAGGGCGCCATCGGGAAGCTCCCGCGCCTGCACATAGCCTGGCGTGTGCGGATCACGGGCGGGCGGGAGCGGGCGTTCGTGATGGGGAGCGGGTGCAGACGGGGTTTGGGCTGGCGCGGGAATGACGGGAGCGCAGAGGGTCGCGAAAATTACTGCGTGCAGGAGACGGTTGAGGCGCATGCAGACATTGTGGACCACGGGGCCGGGTTGACGGCTTGGTTTATGCGTCGGCACAGAGCGAGACACGCGGCCTGGCGCGAAACAGGGAGCGCGAAATCGCTCAGGCATAATCAAGAAGACGATGCCCTTATTGTGGAATCCCGAGAGCTGGTCGCAACGGCTGGCGGAACTTGAAGCGCGCACCGGCGAATTGAAAGAGGCGCCGCTGCGGCGCGATGTGCGTTCGCTCGGCACGCTGTTGGGCGAGGTGCTGCGCGAGCAGGCCGGTGACGATCTTTTCGAACACGTAGAAGCGCTGCGGCAGGGCACGATCCGCCGGCGCGACGCCGAGGCGCGCGCGAAAGACGAAGAGGCCGAACTGCACGGGAAGAAAGCGCTGGAGCTGGTGCACTCGCTGCCTGTGGAGCGCGCGATTTTGCTCACGCGCGCGTTCGCGTTTTACTTCGAGTTGATCAATCTCGCGGAGACGAATCATCGCAAGCGGCGGCGCATCGCGCTGCAGTTGAGCGGCGAAGCGGGCAAGCAGCGCGGGTCGCTGGCCGGGACGCTATGCGAGATGCGGCGCGTGGGCATCACATCGGAAGAAGCGTTGGACTGGTTGAAGCGCGTGCTGATTGTGCCCGTATTTACGGCGCACCCAACCGAGGCGGCGCGGCGCTCGGTGATGATGAAGCGGCGGCGCATCGGTGAGTATCTGGCGACGCTCGATCGCATTCCGGTCCCGGAGCAGGAGCTGGCGCGGCTGGAAGATTTGATCCGCGCCGAGATCACGAGCCTGTGGCAAACCGATGAGGTTCGCTCGCGGCGGCCCACGGTGTACGACGAAGTGAAGATGGGGCTCGATTACTACGACGTCGCGATCTTCGCCACGCTGCCAGGTTTGTATCGGGAGATCGCCGAGGCGCTGCGCGCGTCGTATGGGCTGGAGATCGAGGCGCACGAGTTGCCGTTGGTGCTGCGCTTCGGGTCGTGGATTGGCGGGGATCGCGATGGTAATCCGTATGTGACGCCGGAGGTGACGCGCGATGCGATCCGGCTAGCGCGCACGCATTTGCTGCGCTACTACCAGCGGCGGCTCGATGACTTGGTCGATCTGTTGACCACGAGCGCGCAGCAGAGCAAGGTGAGCGATGCGCTGCTGAAGAAGCTCAAGGCGTATGTGGCGCAGGTTCACACGCCGGATGCGCCGCTGTTCGGCGCGCAGTTTGAGTTTGAGTCGTATCGACGCTTTGTGATGTGCATCAAGGCGCGGGTGCAGCGGACGCTGGAGGAGACGGGGGATGAGACGGCGAGCGTGCAGTCGTCTACAGCGCCGCTAGGTTTGACGCAGGGACAGGATAAGCTGGCGCAGGCGCTGCCGGCGTATTGCTCGGTGGGAGAGTTTCTCGACGATCTGGAAGCGATTCGCATATCTCTGGCGGCGCATGAGGGCGTGCGCATTGCGCGGACGTTGATCGATCCGCTACTTGTGCAGGTACGGACATTTGGGCTGCATCTGCACACGCTGGATATTCGGCAGCATGCGCGGGTGCACGCGGCGGCGTTGAAGGAAGCGATTCAGGATTCTGCCGGTGAGTCGCTGCCCGGCGAGCTTTCTCCAGAGACGGCTGGAGTGCTGGAGACGTTCCGCGTGATTGCGGAGATGAAGAGCAGCTGTTCGCCCGAGATGGTCCGGCAGTACGTGATCAGTGGGGCCGCGACGGTGGAGGATGTGCTCACCGTGGTGCGGTTGGCGCGGCTGGGCGGAGTGCGATTGGAAGGCAAGGATCAAGATCCGGGTCTCATGCCAGTCCCATTGTTCGAGTCGATCGAAGATCTGCGCAACGCGCCGGCGGTATGCCGCGAGTTGTGGAGCAGGAAGGACTATCGCAAGCTGCTGGCGAGTTGGGATAACTGGCAGGAAGTGATGCTGGGCTATTCGGATTCGAATAAAGACGGCGGCATGTTGACCAGCACGTGGGAGATATTTCGCGCGCATCGTGCGCTGCATGAAGTGGCGCGCGAGTGCGGCGTGAAGCTGCGGCTGTTCCATGGGCGCGGCGGGACGGTAGGACGGGGCGGCGGGCCAACGCATCGCGCGATCTTTGCGCAGCCCATGAATTCGTTCGAAGGGCAGTTGCGCATCACCGAACAGGGCGAGGTGCTGAACTTCAAGTACGCCGATGAGGTGCTTGCCGAACGTAATCTGGAGCTAATGATTGCGGCGTCGTTGGACGCATTAGCTCGGCCGAATGCGCGCGACCCCCAAGGGCACTTCACGGGAATTCTGAAGCCGGAGTGGGAAGCGGCGCTCGATGAGTTGTCTGATGTTTCGTTCGGATTTTATCGCGCGAACATTCTCGACAATGCAGACGTGATCACGTACTTCGAGCAGTCGACGCCGGTGGGCGAACTGGAGCACGCGATGATTGGATCGCGGCCTTCGCGGCGCAAGGCTTCGACGAATATCTCCGATCTGCGCGCGATTCCTTGGGTGTTTGGGTGGACACAGTCGCGGCTGCTTGTGCCGGCGTGGTTCGGCGTGGGCTATGCGCTAAGCAAGTATATGGAACGCGCTGGCTCTCTGGAGATGCTGCAGACGATGGCGCGCGAGTTTCCCTTGTTCATCGATCTGATTCGCAATGTGGAGATGGCGCTGGGCAAGGTGGATATGGCGACGGCGCGGCAGTATTCGTTCCTGGTGAAGGACGCGAAGATGCGCGATCGCGTGTTTACGATGCTCGAGGAAGAGCTGCATCGCTCGGTGTACGCGGTGCTGGCGATTACGCAGCAGAAGGATCTGCTGGAGAAAAACCAGGTGCTGGCGCGATCGATCCGGCTGCGCAATCCTTATGTGGACCCGATGAGCCTGATCCAGGTGGACCTGCTTCGGCGCAAGCGCGCGGGTGAGGATACTCCCGAGGTGAATCGTGCGATTGCGGGGACGATCAACGGGATTTCGGCCGGCCTGCGTAATACCGGCTGATATTTTTTAGCCGGTTTCCCGTAACAGGACGCCAAACCCACGGTATTCCGGTTTGGAATTTCCAGGGACGCGTCCGCGTAATCGGCACTCTTGAGCGCTGCCGGCTCCGCTTATGCTCGGCGCATGGAGGACTTATCCCATGCAGAGTGCGCGGGCGCAGGCGCCTACGGAAGACATTGAGAAGGTGCTGGGCCGCTTTCAGTCCTGGACCGGTTCGCGAACCGCGAAGACACAGATGGAAGGGGTGCGCGAGCTCTCCTATGAAGAGGCACTGGCGTCGAGCCGGTATCGATGGCGTGGCCGGGGCGAGGCGGAGCCCGCGGAGGCTGCGCCGGCAAGCGAGCCCGAAGCACATCCGGATACAAATCCTGAAGACAAGTTGAGGGCTGAGCCGGGAGTGATCCCGGCGGCGGGGCCGGAATTTCTGGATTCCGATGACGCAGCGGAAGTGGC
>DATHNJ010000245.1:0-8168 GCA_035486155.1 Occallatibacter sp.
GCCGATCTCGCGGGTGCGCTGCTGCACGGCGACCAGCATGATGTTCATCAGGCCGATGCCGGCGATGCCCAGCGTAAGCGCGCCGACGAGAGTGAGCAGAACGGACAGCGCGATCGACAAAAGCCGAAACACGATGACCTGCGACATGAGGTTGGCTACGCCCATGGCGTTGTGGTCCGAGGGGCGAAAGTGGTGCGCCGCCGCCATGGTTTCGCGGAGCGCCTTCTCCACCAGCTCGTGATCGCCGTGATAGTCGATCCAGATGCTATCCAGGTAGTGCGTATCCACCAGGTCGCTCATGGTGTTGAAGGGGACGTAGATGTTGCGGTTGCTGTCGTCGTTGTCGCCCTCCTGCATCTTCGGCTTCATCACGCCGATTACCGTAAAAGCCTCGCCATTCAGGCGAATGGTTTCGCCCAGCGCCCATCCTCCGGAGAAAAGTTTGGTCTTGTTCTCCGATCCTAGGATGCAAACGTGCGCCCGCTCCTGGTCCTCGGCGCCGCTGAAGAAGCGGCCCTGCTCCAGATTGAGCTTCCAGATCTCCTGATAAGAAGTGCGAACCCCATCCACGCTCCAGGTGTAGGTGTGCAGGTCGTTCTGCACGGGAACGGTCTTGGTCGCGTACGGCGAGATGTGAATAATGCCGGGAACGCTATTGGAGATGCGATCGACATCGTCCAGAGTAAAGCGCACCTTTGCGCCTGCTTTATCGCCACCCGCCTGCTCGCTGGTGCGGCCGCCCCAGAAGATGATGGTGTTGGTTCCAAACTTGGCGAAGATGGCTTCGATCGCGTTGCTGAAGCCGGCCCCATACGCCACCAGCAGCACAACTGTGGCGATCCCCCACGCCATGCCGATCATGGTGATGGCCGTGCGCCGCCGGTTGTACACCATCGCTTCCCAGGCCTGGCCGAGGATGTCTTTCAGCATGATCTAGTCTCCAAACCAAAATCGTCAGTCATCAGTTGTCAGTTAAAACCCGACCGCCAACATCTGAAAATTGACTACTGACCACTGTTTTCTCACTCTCGCCGCAACGCCTCAATCGGATCGAGTTCTGCGGCCTTGCTGGCAGGATAGAGGCCCGCGACCACGCCGCAAAGCACCAGGCAGCCCAGGGCCATCGCCGCCGACCAGGGCACAAGGCGCGGCGGGTCGAATCCCGGCATCTTGCCGGTGAGTAGCTCCTGCAGAACCCACATGCCGCCGGCCGAAACCCCGATGCCGATGAGCCCGCTCACGCTGGTGAGCAAGAGACCCTCCCAGAAGAACTGGGCCAGGATGCTGCGTTTTGTGGCGCCGATAGCCTTGAGCAGTCCGATCTCACGCGTGCGCTCAGTTACCGACACCAGCATGATGTTGACGATTCCCACCGCGCCCAGCGCCAGCGTCACGATCCCGACGCCGCCGAGAAAAATATCCATGGCGTTGAAGATCGCGCCAATCATATGTTCTTCCTGGATCGTGTCCCACTCCTCGAAAGCGTCTTTGAGTGAGGGGTCGAAGCCGTGCCTCTCGGCGATGACGCGATGCACAGCGGGGACTGCCGCGGTCGTGTCGCCTTTGACCGCTGGTTGATATTGGATGGAGCTCAACGCATTCTGCGCGATATTTTCGCCCTTCATGGCGAACAGTTCCTGCATGACCGTGACCGGGATGTAGACCTTCTGGTTGTCGCCGTCGTTGTTTCCACGGCTGATGGTCGCGACGCGGCCCACCACGGTGAAGGAGATGTCATTGATGGTGATGGTCTCGCCCAGCATGGGCCGGCCGGGAAACAGAAGAGTCGAGCTTTTCGATCCGAGGACGACCACGCGGCGACGATCGGTGAGGTCGCCCTGATCGATAAAGCGGCCCTCGGCGATGGGCACGAAGCGGATGGCCGCGTAGTTCGGCTCTACCCCCTCCACCTCGCCTGAGGAGTTGGCGTAGGCGCTGACTTCGTACAGATCGTTGCGCTGGAGAAAGCCGGTAACGCCGCGAAGTTCAGGAAGAGCGCGCAATGCGGCTTCGTCGCCCGGCGTGAACTGATAGGGGCGCATTCCGGTGTGCTGGTTCGCGACCGCGGGAATGGTCCCGTTCCACATCATCACGACGTCGTCGCCAAAGGTTGACAGTTGCCGCCGCTGTCCGGAGCGGAACCCTTCTCCCAGTCCGACCAGCACCAGCAGCGAACCCACGCCCCACGCAATCCCGAACATGGTCAGGAAACTGCGCAGCTTGTTGGCCGCAATCGCGCGGAAGACCTGCCCCAGCGTGTCGGAAAAGGTTTGCATATCAGTTCGACTGCCCTTCGAACGAAAAGAATCTGTTTAAAGGTACGCGCCACGAAGTGGTCCGGTTCCCGTGCTTACTATCTTCACGGAAAATGAGCCCGGCGCGCCAGAGTCAGTGACGAACGCGTTGCTGCACGCTTTGAACCGGTAGGATGTAGACGCCATGGTCGCAATTATGACTCTTCGTCGTCTACTTCAAGATCGTTTCCGGCTATGCGGCGATTTTTTAGCCGATTTCCGGATCGGTCTCAAAATGAAGCTTCGGTTTCCAGCGTCGATAAAGTCGATTCGATCGCCAGGCTTGAGTCGCAGTTCTCTGCGAAGCGCAGCGGGAATAGTGAGTAAGCCTCTTTGGCCAATCTTTGCGGTGTAGGAATACATGACAGGGTTATCGGCATTTCATTTCTCATACCTGAAAAAACCTCGCCCCGACTTCCGCCCCAGCCATCCCGCATCCGCCATGCGCACCAGCAGCGGACACGGCCGGTACTTGGGATCGCCGAACCCTTCCTGCAGCACGCGCAGAATATCTACGCACACATCGATTCCGATAAAATCCGCTAGCGTTAGCGGCCCCATCGGATGCGCCATTCCCAGCTTGAAGACCTGATCGATCGCTTCGGGAGTCGCCACGCCTTCCATCACTGCAAACGCCGCCTCATTGATCAGCGGCATCAGCACGCGGTTGGACACAAACCCCGGCGCATCGTTCACCTCTACCGGCGTCTTGCCCAGCCGCACGGCCAGATCGCGCACCGTCGCAAATGTCGCATCGCTCGTCGCCATCCCGCGCACGACTTCCACCAGCGCCATCACAGGCACAGGGTTGAAGAAGTGCATGCCGATGATCCGGTCCGGTCTCTCGGTCGTCGCAGCCAGCTTGGTGATCGAGATCGATGACGTATTGCTCGCCAGAATCGAATGCGCCGGCATGATCCGATCGAGCGCGCGAAAGATTTCCGTCTTCAACTCGAGACGTTCCGGCGCAGCCTCGACCACAATCTCCGCCTCAGCCAAAGCCTCGCGTTCGGTCGTAACCTGAATCCGTCCGAGCGCCGCGTCCACATCGCCGGCCGCGAGTTTGCCCTTCGCCGCTTCGCGCTCTAGGTTGGTTCGGATCAACCCCTGCGCCCGAGCCAGAAACCGCTGCTCCACATCGCACAGCAGCACGCGAAATCCCGAGCGCGCAAACACATGCGCAATGCCGGAACCCATGGTCCCGGCGCCAACCACTCCAACTGTGTTGATCTGAGCCATCGATGCAAGAGTGTAGCAGGCCGAAGGGCAGGGAATCAGGGAACAGAGGAGAGCGCACCGGTTTCGAACACGGCAAAATACTTCGGGCGCGGCAATCGAAGATCGCCACGCCCGTTTGAGCTGCTCTCTAAAAAATAAGTTAGTTGCCCGTGCTGTTCGTTACCGGATCCATGTGAATTTGCTCGGTCACCGTCAGCATCAGTACGTCGCCGTTATCCAGATGCGCCTGCGGATGGCTCACCAGCAGGTGCGTCGTGACCACGCCCGCGCCTACGATGGTTCCAGCCAGCGCGCCCACCGGTCCGCCCAGATATGCGCCCGTGATTGCGCCGACGCCCATCACGCTGCCGTACTCGATGCCTGCCTTCAGCTTGTTCGACTGCGCCGAGATCATGCCCTCGTTGTCCACGCGCTCTCGCGTACCCGGGGCGCCCGTCACCGCGGCATGCAGATGGAAGCTCTGCCCGTTGGGCAGCGTCACCGTCTCCGGCTTGAGCATCAGAGTGCCGTGTCCGGCGAAATGGCCAGTCGAAACCTCAGTTACGCGCCCCGAGATCTCCGCGCCCGCAGGAATCACCACGTTGCCGCCCGATAACACGTCTGACGCCACGCGGCTGCGGAACGGCTCACCCTGCTCGGTAAAGTTGCTCGACAGATCGTTCATCAACCGCACCCGAATCATCGTGCCTTCGCCGATCATGCCCGGACCCAGCGGCGCAGGATGCACGATGTCGCCATCTGGATCCGATGCCATGGCTGGCCCGGTCGTTAAATCCTGAGGGAGGGAATTGGTTGCTGCTGGCATAGCCGCGCCATTGCTGCTTCCCGTCGTCACCGATGCCGGCGGTGGAACAGGCTGCGCTGGCTGACTTACCGCGTCAGCAGGCGTAGTCATCGGATGACCTGCCGGAGGCTTGGCCTGCGTAGGCGCCTGATCCGCGTCCGTGATGATCGTCTCATCAGGCGGCGGAGTGGCAGTTCCCTGATACTGGCTGTTCTGGCTGGCCTGCTGCGCCATCAGCGACGCGCCGGCCATAGCAACGAATGCGAAAACGAGAATCGGTCGATTCATCCCAATCTCCTTCTCGTGAACAGGGAATGCCCTTTCTTTGATAGACCCCGCCAACGACAAAAAGTTCTTGAGCGAGCTCGAACATCTCGAAAAATGCCCGAAAACGCCTCAAATTCATGCTACAGGCTGTGTGAATTACCGGCCACGGCCGGCTTTCAACGGGTGTCTTCCCCGCTACGAATCAACTCAGATAACCGCCCATGCCGCCTATGGACAGGCAAATTCCAGCGCGACGGCTGAATTGCGTCTTCCAGCAAGTTGACCGCGCATGCGCTGCACACGTGAATCAGGAGATCAATCTCCCCGAGTCTTGACCGCTGCGTAGAGAACCGTCTCCTCGGCATGAATCGTGTAGTGATCGAGATGAAACTCGTACCCCAACCCAAGCGACGCCAGAAATTGGGGAATCACGACGAAGTCCTCAGGGCGGTGATAGAGAGAAATCGCCAACTTGGGCTTGAACCGCCGGAGCGTTTCAACGCTGCCCTTCAGCGCATCCAGCTCCGCACCTTCGATATCCATCTTGATGAAATCAACCCGCTGAATCTCGCCCGCTGCGACGAGCGAATCGATCGAACGAATAGTCACGGAATCCAGGTTGATCTGCGCTCCGGGATCGATCGCCGTACGGGCGGACGGGTTCTTCGGTTTTGAATCCGCCGCGCCAACGCCGAACTCGTGAAAACTTACGCGGTTCAACAGGTGCGGGTTCATCTGCAGGTTTTGCTGCACAATCTTTGCATGCAGGGGCATGAAGTCGAACGTGTGCACATGGCCGCCCTCGCCTACCGCCGATGCAAACGCCAATGCCGTATCGCCAAAACAAGCGCCCAGATCCAGCGCCGTGTCTCCAGGCTCCGGCTGGATACGAACGCCATCGCGCTCGTAGAAGTATTGCCGGAACGCAAAACTAGTCAGCACATTCACATCCCAGCACTTCACGCGAATACGATCCTGGGGAATTGTCAGCTCGAAAAAATGCAGTGGTCCGAACGCCCCCGTTTCCGGTGCATCGCCTTTGCGTTGGCGCTCAATCGCCGCAACCGCTTTCCAATAGCCGCTGTCCGAGCGAGGGAGACGAATATGCAGGTGGCCCGCCAGGCGGAACAGGATCAGCAAGTCATAGAGCTGGCGCGAGGCTTCGTCGGACAGCAGCATGCGCGCGCGAAAGAACGCATCTCTCGCCTGCGATAACAGCATCATCTGGCCGGCATGGAAGCTTGCGTCAAATACGTTCTCTCTTCCCCGTCCGTAGCGGGTGAAATCGTAGTTCTCCTGCTCCACGTGTTGCAAAGAGGCATAGAACCGTTCAAGGATCGTGTGCAACCACTGGTTCGAAGCGTCGTTTTCCGACAAACAAATCCTCCCTGCGTGAGCAGATGCTATGCTGCAGGAATTCTTGCACACTCGCCTGGGTTCATCTCCATCGCGCATTGCGCCCGTGTGGCTCGCGAGTAGCTCGCCGATTCTTCGTTGATCAGGGCAGAGCGCATAGCCGCTCCACATGCCTCAACGCATTCAAAATTGATCCGATCGGAGAGCCCTCAGCAGTTCGTGCGTCCCCATCAGCGACCCATAACTGACCCGATCCGCGCAATCCGATGAGAAGAGAAGTCCGCTTAGTCCTCATCCTGTGATCGACGCCACACAATCCCCAGCAAGCCCGTTTGTTAAAATTCTAAGGAAACACATTGCATCTCGCGCTTTTGCGATCGTTCTTTCTTCTTGAATTCCGGCGAGCGCCCGCTCTCTTGTGACTTCCTACGGATCGATCATGGAAACGTGCTGAACCCAAGGACCGGAGAAGAATCTTGACCAAGCAAGGGCTTCTGACAACGATTCAGAGCGCCGCCGGTGAAGGCCTTGCCGTGGATCGCCGTCCCAAACTGAATGACCGGCTGCTGCACCGCATCGTGAGGACTGATATGACTGAGATTGTTGCGATTCGTGCGCGTGAGGTTCTTGACTCGCGCGGCAATCCTACCGTGGAAGCAGACGTGATCCTGGAAAGCGGCCAGCTGGGCCGCGCTATTGTTCCCTCCGGCGCTTCGACCGGCGAGCATGAGGCCGTCGAGCTGCGCGACGGCGATAAGAGCCACTTCCTCGGCAAAGGCGTTCTGCAGGCCGTCGCCAATGTCGAAACCGTTATCGCGCCCGAGCTGGAAGGTATGGACGCCGGCAATCAGCGCCTCATCGACCAGACCATGATCGCTCTCGACGGCACGCCCAACAAGAGCAAGCTCGGCGCCAACGCGATTCTCGCTGTCTCCATGGCCGCCACGCGCGCCGTTGCGCAGACCCTCGAGGTTCCGCTCTATCGCTATCTCGGCGGCATCAACGCCAGCATCCTGCCCACGCCGATGCTCAACGTGCTCAACGGCGGCGCCCATGCCGACTCCAACGTCGACTTCCAGGAGTTCATGATCATGCCCGTCGGCGCCGAGCGTTTCTCAGACGCGCTGCGCTGGTCGGCGGAGATCTTCCACACGCTCAAGAGCGTGCTCAAGAAGAAGGGCTACAACACCGCCGTCGGCGACGAAGGCGGTTTCGCTCCCTCGCTCAAGTCCAATGACGAAGCCATCGAGCTGATCCTCGAGGCCATCGATCAGGCCGGCTACAAGCCCGGCGAGCAGGTCGCTATCGCTCTTGATCCCGCCACCAGCGAGCTCTACGACAAGGATAAGAGCAAGTACGTCTTCAAGAAGAGCGACAAGCGCGAGCTGTCGAGCGAAGAGATGGTCCACTTCTGGGACAACTGGGTGCGTCAATACCCCATCGTCTCCATCGAAGACGGCCTCGCCGAAGACGACTGGGATGGCTGGAAGCTTTTGACTGACAAGCTGGGCAGCAAGATTCAGCTCGTCGGCGACGATCTGTTCGTCACCAACACCAAGCGCCTGCAGCGCGGCATTGAAGAGGGCGTCGGCAATTCGATTCTGATCAAGGTCAACCAGATCGGCACCATCACCGAAACCCTCGACGCCATCGAGCTCGGTCGCCGCTACGGCTATACCGCGATCATGTCGCACCGCTCCGGCGAGTCGGAAGACACCTTCATCGCCGATCTTGCCGTGGCCACCGGCGTCGGCCAGATCAAGACCGGCTCCGTCAGCCGCACCGACCGCATCGCCAAATACAACCAGCTCCTGCGCATCGAAGAAGAACTCGGCGCCGGCGCGGTTTTCCTCGGCCTGGAGAGCCTCAACTATAACGACGAAGAGTAGCCGCCTGCGATGGGGCGGACGGCTTCGCCCCATCGCCGCGCACGCGGGTCGGATAGCACAAATCTAGCTCCGCTAACACGCGCGAAGCGCGGCTAACTCCGCTAACTTGCTAACTCGCCATCAAGGAACCCTGCAACGTGCCCTCCACCAGACATCCTCTCGTTCTCACCATCCTTGACGGATGGGGCTACCGCGCCGAAACGGCCAACAATGCTATTGCGCTGGCGCGCAAGCCGGCCTATGACAAATTGCTGCGCGAATTTCCCAATACGCTGATCCAGGCTTCCGATCATTTTGTCGGCCTGCCCGACGGCCAGATGGGGAACAGCGAAGTCGGCC
>DATHNJ010000246.1:0-22634 GCA_035486155.1 Occallatibacter sp.
GCGCCAGCGTTCTATCGAAAAAAACACTGCTGGGAAGACGGCGACACTGGCCCCCGCATAGAGAATCGCCGCAACTCGGAGCCAGAGCAAATGCATGCCGTAGACAACCTTAAGGCCTTATCCCTCAGTATACTGTGATCCAAATCACGATGCGCGCGAATAGAATCCCCCGTTATTTCACTTGCTCTCTGTGCGGCTCGATGATCGCGTCGTCGACCCTGAAGATCTGATTCGCCAGAACCGCCAGATAAAAGGAAGCGGTCAGCAGAAGCATCAAAGGAGTGGGAGCGACCTGAGCGAGGGACGAAAGTGATTGGGCAGAGCTTCCGAGAGCCCCAATTGAAGCTGTAATGAGACGCCTGAACAGGGTAATTGTAAGGTCGCCAGTCAGCAAAAACGCGCCTAGGTTGAACGCCAATGCGGAACGCGCCATCAGCCCTCCTTGCGACCATAAATAAGCCAGAGCAGGAACCGTGAGAAGCAGCAACTTCGAATCGTAAAGATGATGATGAAGCGGCAGCAGCGACAATGGCGCGATTGCAGCCAAGGCCAATAGAGTTTTCTGGCGCGAAGCGTCGCCCCGAAGCGAAAGGACGCCCCACGCCAACAAAAACGGCGCGTAGAGAACATAACTTGCGAGGTTATAAAACGCTGGGTCGTCTCTTAGACGACTGAATATAACCTGGAGATCGATCAGGTTACTTGCCGTCATCGACGACGGGCCTGGATCGTTCAGTTCTCCGTGCGCGGCGAATGCGGCTAGATTCGAGCCAAGCTCATGCGGCCAGGATGGGCATTGAATCGTGACCCAAATGACAATGGGCAATATCAATGCAGCGGACGCAATCGACGCCCAGAGAGCCTGCTTGCGATAAACGCCGCCCGCCAACAGAAAGTAGAGCCAGATCAGACCGGTAATTTGTGGCTTGAGGGCCAGGCTCACAGCAAAGCAAAAGACGCCGAGGGGTAAAAACCGGCGCTGTACGAAACACCAAACGCCGACGATGCAAAGGCTGATGACGAGTTCCGATGGATTGGAGAGGACTACGAGCACTTCGCTATTGGCAAGCAGGAAACCCACGAACAGACCACTCAAGATAGGCGCGTCCCGCGCTCCGAGAGACCAGACCAGACCCGACGCGACAATGAGACTCAATGTACTGATCACCATCCAGAGGATGTGCGCCGGGCCCCATGGCAGAAGCGCGAGAGGCACAAAGATCGCTAAAGCTGAAGGAGGATAGACATTCCGCGTCACTATCTCGCGCTCACGCGCACCCGCGAGGGAACGCACGCCTCCTTCTGCACGGTAAGTCTGCAGGACTTGCGTCTCTTGATAGGGATCGCATCCGCGCATGAGACATCGCGCAGAGTAGTAGTCGGAGATGAAATCCTGAATTGCGGCGGAGGAATCGGCAGCGAACAGATAGCCCATCAGCATCAAGGGAATCGTGGCGCCAAGAAACACCAGACAGAGCCCGTCGATCTGCCTTCGTCCCAGCGATTTCATAGCGAATCCGCGCCTGCCGATTGTTCCAGAGCCGCTTCGGAGCGCGCCGCAAATTTCTCGCGCTCGGCGCATTCGGGCGAAAGCCGCAGTTGTCGCGCGAAGATCCAAAGATAGAACGACCCCATCGCGAGGAGGCTCAGCGGAACCGGCGCGTTGGCGAGCACAACCGCCGCTGGGCTGGCGAAATTCTCCCCGTAGATATGCAGACCTTTAGCGATCTGAAGGAAGAGTATCCAGGGAAAATCGCCATTCAGAAAGATGGCCGTCGCGGTGACTGCGAGCGCTATCCAGCCTTCGCGCCCGCGGCGGGCCCAAAGAATAGCCAAAGCCGGAAGCGCAAGCAGGATCAGCTTGCCATCGTATTGACGGTGATAAACGGGCAGAAGCGAAAAAGGAGCGATGGCCGCGAGCGCAAACCACGCATTCTCGCGCGAAGGGCGCGAATGCAATGCAACCGCGGCCCACAATACCAGAAATGAACAGCAGATGACGCCAGAGACCAAATTGTAGATGCTGGGCGCCGTCCAGATGAGGCTCGTGAAGGTCTGAAGGTTGGTCATCATGCAAGCGCCGTGCAGTCCCCGCGGATCGTTCATCTTGCCTGGGCCGGAAAAAGCGGCGATGTTCGCAGCAAGCTCCGACGCCCAATGAGGCGACAGGCGCGTCACCCACAACACTGTGGGCAAGCTGACAACGGCGACTCCGGCTAAGGTCTGCAACGCACGCTTGCGATAGGCTCCGCCGGCGAGAAGAAAGTAGAGCCAGACGAAACCGACATCGTGCGGCTTGACGGCCAGACTGACAACGAAACAGGCGATGCCAAGCAGAACGAACTGATCGCACACGAAAGCAAGCGCAGCCAAAATGCACAGTGGCGCAACGAAGCCGGCTGGATTCGCAAAATGGATCAATGAACCGCTATTCAAAAGACTGAAGGCGAGCAAAAGGCCCACGACAAACGGAGCAGCTTTTGCGCAGATTCTCCACAATACATAGCAAGCAACCATAAAGCTGCCGGCGATTGCCACAATCCACAGACAGTAGGCGACCTTCTCTGGAAGAGTCGCAAGAACCGCAGTGAACAGAAAAGCGGAGGGTGGATACTCGTCCTTCGTGACGACGATACGGTTGGCGTCAGGAGTCGCCGGAGGAGGCGACTCCCGGGAGTAGAGTCTCTCAATATTGGCTTCGCTATAGGGATCGCAATGCTGCAGCAGGCACACACTGCCGTAATAGGCCGTTTGAAAGTCGTACGAACTAGCTTGATCGGTAAGAACCAGAAGCAGGCTCACGCAGAGAAAACCGGCGGCGCCCAGCAGCAAGAGATAGAATCCATCCCTGCGCACTTTGGTCACGCCTGCATTCTCTTCGATCCGGTTCATGGGAAACACAACGACATTGTTACACTCTTCAGCCTTTGCGATTGGAAAGCGAATCTAGAGGCAAAACATAGGTCATCTAACGTCGGATGCAGCGCATTTGGGGCTGGTTTCGCACATCAGCGCGGTGGCATCCGGCACGATAATCTTGTAGTCAATCGTGCCCCCGGCTGAGCCCCAACCCGTGGCGTCTGGAACGCCTTCCCTCCCTCCAGCGGAGTTGGCCACAGACTCGGCCCCCGCCGCTGCGCCTCTCGGAACGGCGCCTTCTGAATTGACGCCTTCCGATCACGGGTCCAACAAAGTCGCCGAACTTACCCCATTCATGCGCCAGTGGACGACTGCGAAAAAGGAAAACCCTGACGCGCTGCTGTTCTTCCGCATGGGGGATTTCTACGAGCTGTTCTACGACGATGCGGTCGTCGCTAGCCGCGAGCTGCAGTTGACCCTTACCGCGCGCGATCGCGAACGGCTGGTGCCGATGTGCGGCGTGCCGTATCACTCGGTCGAAGGCTATTTGACGCGACTATTGCGCCGCGGGTTCCGCATCGCCATCTGCGATCAGATGGAGGATCCGAAGCTCACCAAGAAGATCGTACGGCGGGAAGTCACGCGAGTGCTATCGCCCGGAACCGCGCTCGACTCGGGTCTGGGGCAGGAGCAGAACAACTTTCTTGCGGCTTACCTCGAGGGGGGCTCGAAAGACAAACGAGACGGCGGGCTGGTGTGTGCGATCGCGCTGCTGGATGTCTCGACCGGCGAGTTCCGCACCGCGGAGTTCCGCGGGCCCGCAGCGCGGCAACAGGCCACCGACGCTATTTTGATGGCGGCTGCGAATGAGGTGCTCCTGGCGGCAAGCGCGGAATCGCCATCGGCCCTGGAGCGCGTGGCCGCGCGCACGCGTATTGAAGATTGGGTGTGGACACGCGATTTCGCGGTTCCTCTAGTCGAGCGGCAACTGAAGGTTCGCAGCCTGGAAGGCTATGGCCTTGTGGGGCACGACTGCGCGGCGATCGCTGCCGGCGCGGTGCTGCACTATGTGCGGACGACGCAGAAAAACGAAGCGCTGCACATCGACTCGTTGCGTTTTCAGGAAAGGTCGAACGCATTAGAGCTGGACCAGGTCACTGTCCGCAACCTCGAGTTGGTCGAACCGCTCTTCGCCGGGCAGGACACGCGGACAACGCTTTTTCATACGCTCGATGAATGCCAGACGCCGATGGGCAAGCGTCTGCTGCGCGCCACGATTCTGCGTCCGTTGGTTGATCGGGCCGAGATCGAAGCTCGCTACGAGGCTGTCGCCGAGGCGCGCGGCGATTTGCTGAAACGCGAAGAAGTGCGGCGCGCGTTTGCGGGAATTCTCGATCTGGAGAGGCTGCTCGCGCGGCTGAGCCTGGACTCGGCGGGTCCGCGCGATGTGCGGGCCATGGGCGTGAGCCTCGCCCGCCTGCCAGGATTGAAGTCGGCGCTGCAAGCGATGACCGCGCCCCTGTGGCGCGCATTGACCGAACGCATCGACGCACTCGAAGATGTGACGGCGCGGATTGAGGCGACGCTCGCCCCCGATCCTCCCTTGACGCTGGCCGACGGCGGCGTCATTGCGGCGGGCGTGGACGCCGAACTCGATGAGCTCCGCACAATCTCGACGACGGGGCGGCAACAGATCGCGGCGATTGAAGAGCGCGAGCGGCAGCGCACGGGAATCGGCTCGCTGAAGGTGCGCTACAACTCGGTCTTCGGTTATTACATCGAGATCACAAAAGCCAATCTCTCGCTGGCGCCGGCAGACTACGAGCGCAAGCAAACCCTGGTCAATGCGGAACGGTTCACCACGCCGGAGCTAAAGGAGTACGAACGGAAGATTTTGACGGCGCACGATCGGTCGATCGAGATCGAGAAGCGAATTTTTTCGGACCTTCGGAAGAGTGTGTTGGAGGCTGCGAGCAGAATCCGTCGCTCGTCGGCGACGGTGGCCGAAGCGGACATGATGGCCAACTTTGCGCATCTGGCGGTGCAGCGTCGCTACGTGCGGCCCACATTGACCGATGAGCTGCTACTGGAAGCCCTGCAGGCCCGGCATCCGGTGATCGAGTGCTGGATGGAAGAGACGCGCGAAGGACGCTTCATTGCGAACGATCTGTATCTGAACGCAAGCGACGAAGGACCGAGCTTGCTGCTGATCACAGGTCCGAACATGGGCGGCAAGAGCACCTACCTGCGGCAGGCGGCGATGCTGGCGCTGATGGCGCAGATGGGATGCTTTGTTCCAGCGGAGAGACTGCGCCTGGGCCTGGTCGATCGTATCTACACGCGCATCGGCGCCAGCGACAACGTAGCGCGCGGCCGATCGACGTTCATGGTGGAGATGACGGAGACGGCCACCATCCTGAACACCGCAACCAAGCAGTCCCTCATTTTGCTGGATGAGATGGGGCGTGGCACGGCGACCTTTGACGGACTCTCGCTGGCGTGGGCGACTGTGGAGTTTCTCCATGCGGAAACAGGCGCGCGGACGCTCTTTGCGACGCACTATCACGAGCTGACAATGCTGCCCGAGAAGCTGAAACGTGTGCGGAACCTTCGTGTCGGTGTGAAAGAGGCGGCGTCTGGAATCGTCTTCCTGCACACGATTGAGCCGGGACCGGCGAACAAGAGCTATGGCATCGATGTGGCGAAGCTGGCCGGCCTGCCGCCGGCGGTGATCGATCGGGCGCGCCACGTATTGAAGCAACATGAAAAACAGGAGCGCTCCGCCGCAGCGGAGGTACAGACGGGAACTGCGCCAGAGCCGATGCAGTTGACGATCTTCACGCCGCTGTCACAAAAAATTGTGGACCGGATCGAAGCCGTGGACGTCAACGCGTTGACGCCTCTGCAGGCTCTCAACCTGCTCGAGGAGCTGCAGCAGGAACTGAAGGAAAAAGGACTAGGAACGTAGAGACTGGAGAGCGATGGCGATTGGGCTGAGACAAGCTGCGGGAAGTCTGCTTGTGGTCGGGCTGAGCGGGACCGAGCTAACGGGACTTGAGAGCGCATGGCTGCGGCTGGTGCGTCCGGGCGGCGTGATTCTCTTCAAGCGCAACATTATTGACGCCCCGCAAACACGGGCTCTGCTGGACCAGGCAACAGGATTTTCTGCGTCGCACGCGGTTCGCTGCGTAGATGTCGAAGGCGGCACAGTGAACCGGCTGCGCGATGCGCTGGCGCCGCTGCCCTCGGCGCAGGCCGTCGGCGCGGTCGTGAAAGCGTCAGGCAAAACGGCGTTCGCCCGCGAGCATGGAGAACTCATTGCACGTGCGATCAGGGCGTTCGGGTTTAATACGACTCTGGCGCCCGTCGTGGACCTGGCCCTCCCGGAATCGACGGAGGTGCTGGGATCACGGCCGCCGGGATCAACAGCATCGGACGTCATCGACTACGCGCGCTCGTTTCTGGAAGGACTTGCGGCCAATGGCGTCGCTGGTTGCGGCAAGCATTTTCCGGGACTTGGCGGCGCTGGCGGCGATACGCATTTCGTGACCCCGGAGATTCCACGCACGAGCGAGCAGATCTGGAACGAGGATCTGGTTCCCTATCGCGAGCTGCACGGGGAGATGCCGATGATCATGATGAATCATGCAGCATACCCTCAGACGCAGAGCAAAAACCATCCGGCGAGCGCATCGGCGTTCTGGATCACAAGCGTGCTTCGCAAAAAGATCGGCTATCGCGGCATCATTCTCTCCGATGATCTCGAGATGGGCGGCATCTTGAAGTTCATGCCGGTGGATGAAGCAGCAGTCGAAGCGGTGCGCGCCGGTTCGGATCTGCTGGAGATCTGCCATAGCGCGGAGCTGATTCTGCGCAGCTATGAAGCGCTGATCACCGAAGCGGAAAAGTCAGCCGCGTTCAGGACGCTGCTGCTGGCCCGTGCGCGCGAAGTGGGAAAGAAGCAGGCGCGTCTTTATAAGAGCGGCGTATCGAAGGCGCTGACTGCCAAACAACTGCTCGCGCTGAAAGATCGCATTCTCAAATTCGGCGAACGCATCGCGGCGCACGCAAAAGACGATGTGATTGCGCCCCGCGCGATCTCCCCGGCGGAGACCTCATGAAGCTACGGAGCATGATTGTTGCAGGCGTGATGAGTGGCACCTCGGCTGACGGCATCGATGTTGCCGTCGTTCAAATCGAGCCTGTGAAGCGCAAGCCAAAGCTGACGCTACTGGCGCACGAGGCATTTCCCTACTCGGCGGCCTTACGGCGCAAGGTGCTGGCAGCGATGAATGCGCAGTCGGTTTCGACTGCGGAGTTGGCTCGCTTGAACTGGCGTCTGGGACTCGCCTATGCCGATGCTGTCGCTGAGGCCGCCAAAAGACATCGTGTGAAGCTCGATCTGGTTGGATGCCACGGGCAGACGCTCTACCACCAAGCGAAGCCTGCCCAATACGCCGGCCAATCGTTTGCGTGCACGTGGCAACTTGGCGAGGCTGCGGCGATCGCGGCGGCAGTGGGTGCGCCCGTAGCGTCGAATTTTCGTCCCGCAGACATGTGCGCGGGTGGCCAGGGAGCGCCGCTGGTTCCGCTCCTGGACTACGTGTTGTTCGCCGATGCCAAGCGCGGACGCGTACTGCAAAACATCGGCGGCATCGCGAACCTGACCGCAATACCTGCAGGCGCCAAAGCCGCAAAATTTATCGCCTTCGACACAGGGCCGGGCAACATGGTGATTGACGCATTGGCGCATGAGCTGCTCGGCAAAAAGTACGACCGAAATGGCGCGATCGCCGCGCGCGGCGCCGTGCTGACGCAGGTGTTGGAGTGGGCGCTCAGGGATACCTACTTCGAACAGAAACCGCCCCGGACCGCGGGCCGCGAACAGTATGGACGCGAGTATGCCACGCGCTTTTTAGAGGAGTGCCAGAAGCATACGCAAAATCCCTCCGATGCTCTGGCGACGGCGACGGCGCTAACGGCCGAAAGCATCTCCGCCAGCTATGCGCGGTTTGTGCGGCGCAGAATGAAGGGCGCGCCTGTTGATTACATTGTCTCCGGCGGCGGGGCGCGCAACGCGACCCTGATGGCGATGTTGGCCCGGCGTCTTGAACCTATGGGCTGCACCGTCACGACAATCGAGCAGTTCGGAATGCCCGCCGCCGCAAAAGAGGCCGTGGCATTCGCACTGTTGGCCTGGATGACGTGGCATCGACTTCCGGGCAATGTTCCGTCGGCAACCGGGGCAAAGAGACCGGTTGTATTGGGGCAGGTGACGTTTGCCTCATAGCGTCAGCTTTCAAACTTCCCCACGTCTCTTCAAGACCTGGAGCGCGCAGCTTTCGGGGTTATTGTTGCTCCTTCTGCTCGCAGGCTGCCGCTCGGCGCCACGCGATCCCAATACTGTCGTCTTCCTCATTGAGAGCAGCCCTGCAAATCTCGATCCGCGCGTAGGAATCGACGCACAATCGCAGCGTATTAACGGGCTCATCTTCGATGGCCTGGTGACGCGGGATGCACAGTTTAAGTTCGGGCCGGGATTGGCGGAAAGCTGGGAACAGCCCGACCCGCTGACCTTGATCTTTCATCTGCGCGGCGATGTGCATTTTCACGATGGACGGCCGCTGACGGCGCGCGATGTGGCGTGGACGATCGATTCGATGCGAACAGGCGTCGTGATCTCCGCGCGCGCCGCGACGTATGCAACGGTCGACAAGATCGAGGTGAAGGACCCGCGCACGGTCGTTTTTCACCTCAAGAAACCGGACAATTTTCTGCTCGTGAACCTGGCGACGGGCGCGATGGGCATAGTGCCTGAAGGCAGCGGGCGTGAGTTCTGGCGACATCCGATCGGCACAGGGCCCTTTCGCTTCATGAGTCAGCAGATCGATCAGGATGTCGTGCTCGATCGCAACGCAGGTTATTGGAATGGCCCGCCGAAGATAGAGCGCGTGCGCTTCGCCGTGACGCCCGATGCGATTACGCAGGCTCTTGAACTGGAAAAGGGGTCTGCGGACGTAGCCATCAATTCCCTGCCGATGGATTCTCTGCCGGTACTGGAAAAACGGCCCAATCTGCAAATGGAAGACGCGCCCGGCACGGAAGTTCAATACCTGGCCTTCAACGAGCGTGAACCTCTATTAAAGGATGCGCGTGTGCGGCAGGCGATTGCATCTTCGATTGACCGCAAGGTCATCATCGCAAGCTTGCTCGGCGGTCATGCTCGTCCCGCAGACAGCCTCTTGCCGACGACGCACTGGGCATGGACCGATGCCGTGGACCGATACGATTACGATCCTGCTCGCGCGGAGAAGCTGCTGGATGAAGCGGGTTATCCGCGCCTGGGCAACGGCGTGCGATTTCACATGACGATGAAGACCAGCACCTCCGAGGACACACGGTTGCTGGCCGCCGTTCTGCAGCAGCAGCTGGCCAAGGTCGGCGTCGCGCTCGACCTGCGCAGCAACGAATTTGCGACGTTCTACTCGGATGTAACGCGAGGCGCATTTCAGATGTACTCACTGCGCTGGGTGGGCGGCAACGAACAGCCTGATATCTTCGGCTACGCATTCTCCACAGCGCGCTTTTCGCCCAAGGGGGCCAACCGTGGGCATTACTCGAATCCTAAGCTCGATGCCCTGTTGGACGATGCCGCCATCATTCCTGACCAGGCCAGGCGCCGTGACGACTACGTTGCGGCGCAACAGATCCTGGCGCACGACCTGCCGGCCTTCAACCTCTGGTATGTAGACACGATCGTCGTGCATAACCGCAGGCTGAGCAACGTGCATCCCACCGGTTCGGGGAGCTATACGTTTCTTGAAACCGCCGATTTGAAATGAGACGCAGGAACGATGCGACCCCTTGACGTTACAGGGCTTATTCGAGGACGCTCAACCTTTTGCCTAGCTGCCTCGTCTACCAAAACGACGATCAAGCCAACGGACGACAGGGGACATTTCAGGCTACGGTCGGTTTGAATTGGGTCGCGTTCCCTGGAGATTGAGCATGCAAAGCAAGACAAACCGAGTTTCTGGATGGACCGCATCTCTGGCATTGGCGTTTTCCGGGATTCTTTGCCTGGCTCAGGCGCCCGCGCCGCCCTCGCGCTTCGTCGGCACTATCACGGCGATCAACGGCGACACGCTGACCGTGAAGCCGGACAACGGCGACGTGCGGCAGGTGCAGGTTCCAGCGACGGCTGCCTTGAAGCGTGTAGAGCCAGGGCAAAAGGACCTCAGCGGCGCAGCGACGATCCAGCTCACGGATCTGGCGACAGGCGATCGCGTGTTGGTAAGGCTCGATCCCAACGCATCGGGCGATACTTCGCAAGCAACGCAGATCGTTACGATCAAGGCGGCTGACGTCGCCCAGAAACAACAGCAGGATCGCGAAGAGTGGGCGCGCAGCAGCGTGGGCGGACTGGTGAAGAGCGTTGATCCGGCGAGCGGCGTCCTTGTGTTAACCAGCGGCGCTGGGCCGACGTTAAAGATTGTGACCGTGCACGTAAATAAATCGACGGTGTTGAAACGCTACGCTCCTGCGTCGGTGCGGTTCGATCTCGCTCAGCCGGCGCCGATCGACGCGATTCAGCCCGGCGATCAGGTAAGGGCGCGTGGAACAAAGAATGCAGATGGGACCGAAATCGATGCGGCCGAGGTGGTTTCGGGTAGTTTTCGCAATATCTCCGGAACTGTCGCGTCTCTGGACGAATCAGGATCGAGCTTTTCGGTGAAAGATCTGTTGACCAAGAAGCAAATCACAGTGCACATCACTCCGGATTCACAGATGCATTCATTGCCGGAGAACATGGCGCGCGTGATGGCGGCCCGTTTGAAGGGCTCGGCGCCTGCAGCCGGAGCGGGGGCTGGACAACAAAGGAGTGGGGCCGGAGGCCAAGGCGGGGGCGGCGGGCAAGGCCGAAGCGGAGATATGCAGGCGCTGCTGAATCGTACGCCTGCGATTCACTTCTCCGATCTTAAGAAAGGCGACGCCGTAATGCTGGTGGCGACAGCGGGAGCATCGGACGTCACGGCCATTACGCTGCTTACAGGCGTGGAGCCGCTGCTGGAAGCGCCGGAGGCAAGCCGCGATCTGCTGGCGAACTGGAGCATGGGCTCGGGCGGCGGCGGCGAGGCGGAAGCGCAGTAAATCCAAACGGGAAAACCCATAACTTCGGCCGGACTTAACAAGGGAGAAGTGTCTTTTGCGATCTCAGTCGTTTTTTTCTACTTCTTTTGCATTGCTGATCGGCGCGGCTTTTGCGCTTGTCGCGAGCGGGCAGAACGCGCCGCCGGCTTCTCAGGCGGCGGAACAGGCGCCGGCCGTGCAGACGCAGCCCGCGGCCGCGGCGACCGTGCACGGGCATGTGACGGACCCGACCGGCGCTTTGATTCCTGGCGCGCAGGTGACGATCGCCAACAGAGACGGCGTCCCCGTGAAGGCTGTGAAGGCCGACGCGAGCGGCGCTTATGACGTGCATGGCCTTGCGCCGGGCGCTTACTACGTCCAGGTTTCGTTTGAGGGTTTCGCGCCTTTTCAGTCGCAGGCAATTCAGATCGCCGCAGGACAAATCAAGCGCGTCGATGTGTCGATGGCCGTGCAGGCCGAGCAGCAGAATGTCGTCGTGACCGATGATTCGCCGACAGTCAACGTGGAAGCCAGCGGCAATGCAAACTCCGTGGTCATCAAGGGCAAGGACCTTGACGCGTTGTCCGACGATCCTGACGAATTGTCGAATGAGTTGCAGGCGCTCGCCGGCCCTTCAGCCGGCCCCAATGGCGGCCAGATTTATATTGACGGCTTCACCGGCGGACAGCTCCCGCCCAAGTCCGCCATCCGCGAGATTCGCATCAATCAGAATCCGTTTTCAGCGGAGTTCGACAAGCTGGGCTACGGGCGCATTGAGATCCTCACCAAGCCGGGCACCGACAAGCTGCATGGCCAGATCTTCGCCATGGGCAACGACAAGTCGTTCAACACCGGCAATCCCTTCGCAAACAACCTGCCCTCCTACGACAGCTACCAGTTCAACGGATCGATCAGCGGATCATTTTCGAAGTGGGCGTCATTCTTCCTGAGCGCGCAGCAGAGGAATACGTCGGACGCCTATGTCTATAACGTTGCTCTTCCGTCAGGCGCCGTGACAGGCGGCGTATACAGCCCGCGCGTCCGCACCAATGTGGCGCCGCGCATCGACCTTCAATTGGGACAAAAGAACACGCTGACGGTGCGCTACCAGTTGTGGCGCGATAACGAGAGCGGCATACTGGGAAGCACCTACTCTTTGCCGACGCAGGCCACCGGCTCAACGTCCTATGAGAACACGCTGCAGCTCAGCGATGCGGAAGTCATCAATGACCACATCGTGAACGAGACTCGGTTTCAATACCTGCGCGATACCGAAAGTGATACTTCGGTCAGCAGCGCGCCGCAGATCCAGGTTCCGCAAAACTTCACCATCGGCGGATCATCGAGCCAGTTTACGAAGGACCATACGGATCACTACGAGCTGTGGAACATTACTACGATGTCGGCCGGAGCGCACGCTCTCAAGTTCGGCATGCGGCTGCGCGACAATCGCGACTCTAACTCCACCAACGCGAACTTCAACGGTACATTCAGCTTTACCAACGCCAGCGATTATCAGACTCTACTTACCGATCTGGCGGGCGGAGAAACCCTTGCTCAAATCGCCGCCAGCCCGGCCTGCACAACCGCGGGCTCAACCACATGCCCCTTGCCCAACAAGCTCACCTACACCAGCGGGCCTTTGCCGGCGATCGCAAATGTCTTCGACGCCGCATTGTTCCTGCAGGATGACTGGAAGGTCAATCGGTTCCTGACTGCCTCGGCTGGCGTCCGCTGGGAGTCGCAGAATCACGTCTCCGATCACAATGACTGGGCGCCGCGCGTGGCCTTTGCCTATGCGCTTGACGGTCACAAGAAAGGCGCGCAGCCGAAGACCGTTCTGCGTGGCGGATACGGCATCTTCTACGACCGGTTCGCGCTTACAAATCTGATTACTGCTGTGCGGCAAAGCGGCGCCGCCAACAGTCAGACCCAGGTCTCCATCACCAATCCCACCTGCTTCGACGCCAACAGCCTGAGCAATATCGACCTGGCGACGTGCGGAACGCCAACCTCCAGCTCGAACACCATCGTGCAAATTTCGCCCGGTTATCACTCGCCCTACACGCAGCAGATCGGCGGCAGCCTCGAGCGTCAGGCGACGAAGACCATCACACTGACTGCGACCTATCTGCGTTCATTCGGCGTCCACCAGCTTGTCACGCGTGACTCGAACGCGTTTCTGCCCGGCACTTATCAATACGGCAGCACTACGCTGACAGGCCTGCGGCCAAATGCAAATCTTGGGATCGTCAACCAGTTCTATCCTGAGGCTGTCTTCAAACAGAACCAGCTCATCCTGAACGTGAATGCGCGCATTACCCCGAAGCTGAGCATCTTCGGCTTTTATAACTGGACGGACGCCAACTCCGACGGAGGCGCCGGATCGACTGCATCGAACTCCTATAACCTCTCGCAGGATTACGGGCGCGCCAGTTTTGCTTCGAGCAACATGGTCTTCATGATGGCCAATTACACCGGCCCATGGGCGATACGGTTCAATCCCTTTCTGATTGCGCAGTCCGGCAAGCCCTACAGCATTACGACCTCGAACGATCTGACGGGCGACAACTTCTTCAACAATCGGCCCAGCGTTGCCGACGCGTCCGAGTGTGCGGCGAGTTCAGGCGAGTTTGTGGAGACGCGGTATGGCTGCTTCGATACGACGCCTTCTGACAACTACACGCCGATCGGCATCAATAGCCTCAACGGACCGGCCTCGGTAGCGCTGAACCTGCGCGTGAGCCGCGCCTTCGGGATCGGACCCAAGCTCGAGAGCGCCGCCAACGCGCAACATCGCGGCGGCGGCATGGGGGGTGGACCTGGCGGTGGCGGACCCGGAGGAGGCGGCGGTGGCGGCGCGCCCGGCGGAGGTCTTGGTCCAGGTGGTCTCGGTGGCGGGGGCGGCGGCCCACGCGGCATGTTCGGCGGCGGCGCAAGCACTGGCCGCAAATACAGCTTGAACTTCAGTGCACAAGCCCTGAACCTCTTTAACAACGTGGACTACGGCACGCCCACGGGAGCGATTACGCCGCAGCTTACCGATGACGTGTGGGGCCCCGGCGCTCGCTTCGGCAAGTCGCTCAGTCTGGCGAAGGGCATCTTCGCTTCGCCCACCAGCTCCGCGGTGCGCAGAATCTTCTTCCAGGCGGAGTTCTCATTCTGACGATGTGCGCTTGAATCTTGGCGGGTTGGATCGATCAAAAAAGGCCGAGGCGATTGCTTCGGCCTTTCTTGTTTGTCAGCGTGCGGCGGAGACAGCCGCCGGCGCGGAGTTGGCGAAGGCGTCGGTCAGCGACATCACGCGCAGTTGCGCCTTCAGTTCGTCCAGCGATGCGGCGCTGCTGACGCCTACTTCGACGGTATCGCCAGGGAGCACATCGAAGTAGTTATCCAGAACCTTTGCATCGAGACCGCCGAAAGAGAGATACACGTCTCGCGCAAGGACGGGGGACGTGACGCGAACCAAATAGTTCCCCGGTTCACCCGACGATGAAACCTTCGATTTTTCCTGCGTTACATCCACCTTGAGCGTCGCTGGCTTGAGATGAACTTCTTTCGTTGGGGCGAGGTAAATCAGGTTGCTTGAAATACCCACCCCGCCTCGATTCATGAGCTCGGCATCGACAAAGACCTTCGAGGTGTCTGAGCCGCCAGCTTGCGCCAGCTTCGCGAACGGCCAATCCAGATAGACCTTGCTCGAGAGAGGATCGACGCTGACGCCTTCATTGCTTTCCAGCAGCACCTTGCCGTCGAAATCCATCAACCGCACGCGCAGAACTGCCGGCTGCGCTTCCGTCTTGTCGGAGACGATGTAGACCTTCACCGCTCCGTTTTCGATATGCGGCGAGACGAGGATCGGCGCATAGAAGCGGCGCGCATAGTATTGCAGCGCCTTCCAGCGGCCGTAGTAGTCGATGCTGGACCACGAGGCGACCGGCCAGCAGTCGTTTAACTGCCAGAAGATCGATCCCATCGTGTCGGGCCGCGAGCGGCGAAAGTGCTCGGCGCCGATCTTGATGCCTTCGGCCTGCAATACCTGGCTCGCGTAGAGGAAGCTCGGAAAATCTTTCGGCTCCGGATAGTCCTTGAGCAGATAGTCGTGGATGATCGAGTTGCCTTCGTTGTTCTTCTGGTGCGCGAGCATCACCGGGGTGAAGATGCCGGTGCGGTCTTCTGGCTGAGTGAAGGACTCTATCGTGCGCATCTCCGGAAACGACTGGAAGCCGTACTCCGTTACGAAGCGCGAGTTGTGCGTCTCGTAAGTTGAGAACGGCACGCGGCCATGCCACACGTCCCACAGATGCGCGTCGCCGCTTTGGTACTTGGGGCTGAGCTCTTCGTAGTCGGAGCTTGGGGAACTGGGCCAGTATGGCGTTTCGGCGTCCAGCCGTTCGACGACGCGATCGAGGATGCCGCTGAACTCGGTGAGATAGTCCTGCCACATCTGCATGCGCACGTCAGGGGGAAACTGGTCGCGTCCGGCCCAGTGGAAGGCGGCCTCAGTTTCGTTGTTGCCGGCCCAAAGAACGATGCTGGGATGGTTGCGCAGGCGGCGGACCTGGTCTTCGGCTTCAGCCTCCATCGTGAGCTTGAAACCGTAGGTCCCCGGTTGCCAGTCGTTGCCGTACATGAAGTCTTGCCAAACCATGATGCCGAGCTCGTCGCAGATCTGGTAGAACTCGTCGCTCTCGTAGTAGCCGCCACCCCAATGGCGAATCATGTTCATGTTGGCGTCGCGAGCCGACTCAAGGATGCGGCGATAGTCCGCCGTCGTGACGCGATTCGCGAAGCTGTCGAATGGAATGACGTCCGCGCCTTTGGCGAAGACGGGTATCCCGTTGACGACAAGCTGAAAGCTGCGGCCCCACTGGTCGGGATGGCGATCGAGCACTACGGAGCGGAGGCCGGCCTTGGTTGTGCGTTTGTCGGCTTGCTGCCCGGCGATGGAAACGTGCGAAGTGAACTCGTAGAGCGGTTGCTCGCCATAGCCGGCCGGATACCAAAGTTTGGGCTCGCGTATCTCAGCCGGAATGTCGACAAGATTGCGGCCAGTATGAAGCGTGACAAGCCTACTCAACGTAGCCGGCGTAGCGCCGCCGGAATAATTCACGCTGATCTGTGCAGGACCATTGAAGGAGGATTCAACTTCAACTTCCGCGTCGATGTGAGCAACAGTTTTACTCACGTCGCGCTGGCGAATCGCAAAGTCATCGATGCGGACTTTATCCCAGGCTTCGATGTGCGCTGGCCTCCAGACGCCGCTGGTGACGAAGCGCGGCCCCCAGTCCCATCCATATTCATAGGCTGGTTTGCGAATGTAAGTTTTTGGGTCGGTCTTGGTGCGCGATTGCCACGGATCCATAGCAGCAACAAGCTGCGCCGCCGTAATCGGCGACGGAAACACGATGCGCAGCAGATTGGCGCCGGAGTGAAGATACTTTTTCGCAGGAATGCGCCAGACTCGAAAAGAGTCATCGGCGTTGAGAACCTGCGTTCCGTTCAAATAAACCTGCGCCGCGCCATCCAGACCGTCGAAGACCAGATCGACGTTCGTGCGCGCCAGCAGCGCCGCGGTTACGTCGAATGTATCGCGATACTCCCAGCTCGCCTTTTCGATCCATTGCAGCTTCGACTCGTTATCGCGATAGAACGGGTCCTCAATCTTCTTGTTGGCGAGCAGATCGAGATGCACGTCTCCGGGAACCGTTGCGGGAAGCCATCCCGCTTCGTCCTCCTGAGAGGTGGTTGTGATTTGGCGGAACTGCCAGCCGCGATCGAGTACGAGGGCGGCGTTTTGTGCTCGCGTGGATTGGGCCGTGACTGCGGAAGGAATCAGGCTGAGGGCGACGGCCGCCAGCGCAAGGCGCACAGGCTTGCTGCGCAGAGATAGATGCATTGCGTCTCTCCGGCCTTCCGCAAAAAAGATGAAGGCGCGGAGGGCGAAAATTTCCGTTGATAAGGTTACCACGCGTAACTTCGCCTGCTGCGCCGCGCTCATGCGACGAATGAACGACAGAACGACTCCTCGCGAGGAAAGAGAACGCGCGTGTTGAAAAGCTCTACTATGCGTTCTGCAGGGCCGGGCGATTCGCGCAACTCCGGCGATGCGCATCGCATGGATGACAGGCTGCCGAGATCAGCTTTTGATGTGCCCTTCGACGCTGCGCACAAGGAACGTATCGATGGCGATGGCGCCGGGGCCGAGGATCAGGATCAGCAACGCAGCAAACCAATAGGTGTAAGGCGTTGCGCCGTAGAAGTCCTCGGGCTTGGAGAGGATGTGGGAGAAGTTGATGCGGTCGTCCGGCACGCTCAAATACGCCATCGTCATGTTGACGAACAGAACCAGCGAGGTGAGACGCGAGAGCACGCCGAGCCCAAACAAGATGCCGCCGCAAAACTCGATCGAGCCGCAGGCCAGCGCTGTCAGGTGGGGCGCAGGCAGCGACAGACTGGTGAAGAAATCCGTCACCTTGTCGAGATGCGTAAGCTTGCCCCAGCCGTCCTGTGCGAACTGAAAGCCCCAATAGAGCCGGATGGCGAGAAGCAGCGGGCTCCGCAGATGGCATGCGACCATGGCGCAGGCGACGTATGCGTTCTTTAAATTGCTGACCAGAGGCATGGAGTCGTCCTATCCGTGCAAGAGCGATTCTAGATCGGGAGCGCAGATCCAGCCCAATTCAGCCCACGAGCCAAACCACTTCTGGATAAAGCCCGCGCGCTGGGATTGCGGGATACGCGAACCGACAAAACCTGTTTCGAGAGCGTCAACGAGAGACAGGCCCTGGCGAATCGCGGAAAGTGTGAGAAACTCTTCGCGTTTGAGCCGCAGATAATAGACGGAGTTATCGACGCGATGCGCGGCGACCCAGGTGGGCTGGCGGCGCAATTTGGGTAGCTTCAAGGGAGCTTCGTCCCCATCCTCGTGGCTCACGCCGGCTTCGCTGGTCTGGCGTTTGTCGCGCTTGTGCAGGCTGAGCACCAGATCGTCGGCCGGATATTCGAGCGCCAGCAGGCAGAGATGCGGCTGCAAGGCGAGACGCGAGCCGGCGTCGAGTGTTGCGATCTGCTCCAGGTTGAGCGGCGGACGCTCCCCATTGTCGAAAGCTTCGATGAAGGCCCACTCGATGCGCGTAACGTCGATCGCGAGACGGTGGCGCCGGCCCGTGAAGGTTGGATTGGCGGCGAGCCAGTCGGCCAGCTTTGAACCAAGGTTGCGCAGCGTAAAAGACCGGCTCGGATGTGCGATGAGATAGGCGATGGAAAGCTCTTCGAAGGCGCGCGAGCCGACGACAGCGCGGAGGGCCGGAAAATCCTCGGCGAGCGCCCCGAGCACACGAAACCAGTATTGGCGGTTGTAGATTTCAAGCCGTTCGAATGAGCTGAGCTTGCTGTTGGGCGCAATGAACGACGCCGCGACGGCTTGCATATCGCGGCCGTCCGTCGAGGTGGCGCGCATCTCCTCATCGGCAGTCAACGGCTGCATGACGGCGTTGGCCATCTCGCGCTGCAACTCCGCCAGAGACATCGTAGAAGCGGTCATTTCGCCGCCTCCGTTAGTTCGCCGGCATGCGCGTTCAGAAACTTCTCAGCCTTCTTCGCTTCGTTATGCACCTCGTCGAAGCTCGGGATGTGGTCGTCCCACTCAAGCAAGGTCGGCGTCGGGCCGCAGCGGGCAATAGCTCTTTCGTAGAGTTGCCACACCGGATCGATCACGGGGTGATCGTGCGTATCGAGGATGTACTTCTCGTAGCGCGAGTGTCCGGCGATGTGAATCTGCGCGACGCGATGCGCGGGCACAGCATTGACATACTCCATCGGATCAAACTCGTGGTTCACCGACGAAACATAGATATTGTTCACGTCGAGAAGAATGCCGCAATCGGCGCGCTCGACAACCTCATTCAAGAACTCCCACTCCGTCATCTGAGAGCCGCTGAACGCCGCATACGAGCTGACGTTTTCAACAGCGACAGGAATCTCGACAAAGTCCTGAACCTGGCGAACGCGCTCGACTGTGCGCTCCACCGCCTCCCAGGTATAGGGCAGCGGGAGCAGGTCATGCGTGTAGGTTCCATCCACCGAACCCCAGCAGAGGTGATCGCTCAGCCACGGCGTGTTCGTGCGCCGGACCAGTTGCTTCAGGCGGCGAAGGTGCTCGGGATCGGGCTCAGTCGCCGATCCGAAGTACATGGAGACGCCGTGCTGCACCACCCGGTATTGCTCGAGGATCTGATCGAGGACAGCCAGCGGACGGCCGGCGTCGACCATGAAATTCTCCGAGATGATCTCGAACCAGTCGACGACGGGCTTGCGCGAAAAGATGTGCTGATAGTGCGGAATGCGCAGGCCTATGCCGATACCGTGATTGGAAAATGCATTGAAGCGATTACCGGGCATAAAGACAGCTCTCAGTTCGTAGTTCTCAGTTCACAGCGGTCGCTGTGTGACGGGAAAACGGTAGAGAATCGGGAAACGGAGAGATGTTCTCTGCCCTGATTGGATCTGTTTGAAATGGGACCGGAAGACAGAGCGCAAGCCAAGCAATTGGCTGCTTCCGCGCTGCCGGTCCCTGGCGAACTTAGACCAACTTCGGCATCTTGGAGCCGTCGGTGGCGCAGCCGCCCTTGCCCTTGCAGCTGTTCTTGCCCTTGCAGCCGTTGTCGCTGGACTTGCATCCGCCCTGACCCTTGCAATCGTTTTTGCCTTTACACGAATGCTTGGTAGTGTCCTGGCTGGTGTAGCGCAGGCCGGCCTTGGCCGCTTTGGCCGAGTCGCCCTTCGCCGTTGTTCCCGCGGTGGCTGCGTGAGCCGCAACAGTTCCACCCATCAAACCGGTGAGCGCTGCGGAGAGCAGGAATGCATTCAATTGGTTCTTCATGGAATTGACCTCGTTTGGGGTTGGGGCGGAAGGGCTCCGCCGTTTTGGGGACGAGCAGGACAACTTTAGGGCAATCCTGCGCGTTTCCGTGACTCCGCTGAATAGGAGTCCCGGTACGGGCGAAAGGTTACAGCGAAACCGGGACGACTGGAAACGAAATTCTTCGCTCCGGACCTCTCACTCAATGAACGGGCCCGGAACCCGCCTGGATTTACGCGCGCCTGCTTTAACCTGAAGAGGAAGTATTCGATGGGAGTCTCCAGGTGAGCTTCAAGAGCCAAAACACGCTGGGCGGCGTAAGCCTGATTATCGCCCTGGCGCAGAGTCTTTGCACCGCTGTGTTGACGATTAGCGGTATTCGCGTGGCGATTGGCCTCTCGGCGCTAGCTGCCGCCAGTGGAATCTACGCGCCGGCCAAGGGATTTCATCAGGACGCGATCCGCATTCCCATGCTGATCCTGGCCACCGTGGGCGCGGTCGTAAACCTCGCCGTCGTGTTCTGGATTTGGCGTCTACGCGCCCGGCCGTCGGCGCAGTGGCGGAGGCGCGAGCTCAGCCCAAAGGAGCGGCGTGCGGAGAAATTACAGGTCGCCATGGCGATTCTCACGCTTGTTCTGGTCGGATTGGAAACCTGGACGCACGGGAAGGTGCACCGGACGGGTCCGCCTCCCGTGGCGAGGCGTTCGGATGCAACATAGTTTCCAAATAGAATTCAGTGCCCAAGGGCGACTTCTTATTTACTAAATATCAACTAGCGCGTTCCAGCTCGCCATCGATCCTGTCATGCAGGCGCCGGCTAAAGCCAATGGGGAGTTCAAAGACGCGACCATCGGCCATCAGCACCACTACGTTCCGTGTAGAGTCCAGGACTGCGGAACATATCTCGCAGGTTTCAAGATGGCGGTCGATCTCCGCGCGCAAAACCGCATCGACATCTCCATCGATGTAAGCGGAGATATGCTGCCAGACGTGTTTGCAATCGATTCTCATACGCGGCCCCACAAAAAGAGCTTGCGCTTGGGTGCAAACGCTTTCAATTGCGGAGCAAGCTCCCGTTGCAACATAGCCCGAGCGCGGTGAAGCCGTACCTTGACTGCCCCTTCACTTATTCCCAGAGCGGCTGCCGTCTCGCGGATATCCATCTCTTCGACGTCACGCAAGACGACAATGTTACGGTAAATCTCCGGCAGACGTTGAATGGCCGAGAGAAGGATATCCCGCAGCTCCTTTTGTTCCAGAGCATCGCTGGGAATTTCGCGCCAATTGGTGAGAATAGCGGGCGTGAAGTCGCCGGTGTGCTCATCGGTGTTGGCGTCGAGTGATTCCTCGCGCCGGCTTCCCTGCTTGCGCAACCTTCCCAATCCTTCGTTGCGCGCGATCGAGAGCACCCAGGTGCGAAACTGCGCATCTCCGCGAAAATGGCGCAGATTCTGATAGACCTTGATAACTGTCTCTTGCGCCGCATCTTCCGCGTCGGCTTCATTTTTCAAAAGTGAAAAGAGAAGAATGTAGATGGAGCGCTCGCAGCCGCGGATCAGATCGTGGAACAGATACTTCTCTCCCGCAAGGATGCGCTGAATCCATTCTGATTCGCGTTCTGAGTTGGGAGCGTTCATATTGCTACCGAAGTAACTGCGAGAGTCTTACCCACTTTTTGTCTACTTTCCCGAATATAAATCTCGGCTACTTGTGAGATTGTCACAGGACACTAAGACAGTGGTTACGATTCCATCTAACTTTTACTTTCTAAATACAATCCCTATGTCAATCTCAACAAATCAAGGTACAATCAGCGCACGAGGAATCCCCAATGGCAGCAGATATTCAACTCACGTGCAGCGACTGCGGGCAAGATTTCACCTTCACCGCTGCAGATCAGACGTTCTTCCAGGAACGTGGTTATTCAACTCCAAAACGCTGCAAACCATGCCGTATGGCAAAGAAAAACGATCAGGGGGGTTCCGGCGGCGGTGGCTATCGTTCTGCTCCTGCACAGGGTACGCCTGTGATCTGTTCGGGTTGCGGCCAACCAACAACCGTGCCCTTCGAACCACGAGGCGATCGACCGGTGTTCTGCCGGGATTGCTATCAGGCTCGCAAGGGTAGCGGCGGCGGTGGCGGCGGTGGAAATTCGCGCGGACGTGGTCGTTACTAACGATCGCATAAGCTGAGAGAAGCGAAGTTTCAAGCGGCTCGAAAGCAACATCAACTTGACTTCGTCGAGCACGAGAAGGATTTCTTTCCTCAGGGAAGGATTTCTGCAAGTTGATGTTGCTTTTTGCTGTTGGGATCACGAAGAACCGCTGTGTATTCTCTCCTCTTGTCTGCGTCGCCTGCCCAGCCGACGGGCGCAGAAATTCAAATCCATATCATCTATAAGTGAACGATCCCGTGAACTGCGCAAGCATGTCACGGGGGATAGCCGCGGGCGAATTTCAATCGTTCGCAAGCCCTTGCGTGAAGCTCGAATTCGCAAGCAGCCTTACCCGCCCGTTATTCTTTTTCCAGAGAAACATGGTTCTGTTTGCCGCATTCGCATTGTTCGCATTTGCGTTCGTATCTGCAGGCGTGCTGTATCAGCGCCTCGGCTCGTTGCGCGACCGGCGCATCTTCACGCGTGAAGGGCGGTGGATTGCCGTCGGCGATGGACGACGGCTGTATGCGCGCGAACGCGGCGTGGACGGGCTAACTGTTGTGTTCGAATCGGGCATTGCAGCGACAAGCCTGAACTGGTCGCGCGTGCAGCAGGAAGTTTCGCGCG
>DATHNJ010000247.1:0-2516 GCA_035486155.1 Occallatibacter sp.
GGCTACGGCCGAGAATGCTGCTGCTGCGGCGGACGATCAGCAGCGGCAGACCGACCAGGTGGCGGCGACGCTGACCGAGATGTCGAGTTCGGTGGCCGAGGTGGCGCAGCATACGTCGGTTGCGTCACAGTCGGCGGCCAGTGTGACGGTGTCGGTGCGGCAGGGCAACGAGGCGGTGACCACAACGACAGCGAAGATGGCGCAGATCGCGGATCAGTCGGCGGCCGTCGCGCAGACGATTGATGCGCTGGTGCGCGAATCGGATCAGATTGGAAGGGCGGCGAGCCTGATCCAAGCGATCTCACAACAGACGAATTTGCTGGCGTTGAATGCAGCGATCGAGGCGGCGCGGGCCGGGGAGCATGGCAAGGGCTTCGCGGTGGTGGCGACAGAGGTACGCAAACTGGCCGAGCAGACGGGAGCAGCGACGGGTGAGATCGAGGGAATGATCGCGAAGATTCGAACGCAGGCCAACGAGGCGCTGGAGCGGTCGCAGAGCGAGCGTGGATACATTGCAGACGGCGTGCGCCTGACAGACTCGACGCGGGAGTTTTTCGCGCAGATTCTGGAGTCGGCTTCGACCGTGGATCAGATGATGGAGCAGATTGCGGCGGCTACGACCGAGCAGTCGGCGGCGACCGAGGAACTGAACCGGAACCTGCAGAAGATTGCGCATCTGGTGACGCAATCGACGGTGGTGTCGCATGAGTCGTCTGCGGCGAGCGAAGAGCTGTGCAAACTAGCCGGCGAGATGCACCGGCAGATCGGGCAGTTCACACTGACGTGTGAAAGTACGGCGCCGAAGGGCGGCAAGGCAAAACTGGCAGAGAGGTCGTCGCGGACCGATCGCAGGCCGCAGGCCGCGCACGCCAATCGCTATGCGCTGTAGTTGGCGACGACACGGAGGACTTTGCCGGAAGGCGCGAGCTCCATGAATTCGCCGGTGTGCGTGGCTTTTTGATTCGTGTAGTAGAGCAGAACGCTGTTCATTCCGAAGAGAACATCCTTGAGCTCGAAGCGGAGATCGGGAAAAGCGTTCAGTCCTTTTTCGAAGTAGGCGCGAAGACCGGCTTTACCGGCGACTTTGCCGTCGGGAAGGCTGAGCAGGCGCGCGGCAGTTGGCGAGATCAGCTCGACAGCATCGTCGTAGTGGGACATGATCCGATCCAGGTCGTGAGCATTCCAAGCGGCGATCCAATCGTGGGCGAAATTTTTTGCTTCCTCTGCGGTCACTGCGCTTTTCTCCAGCAGGTAAATGAGGATCAGGATAACTGGCCGTCATCGAGTTTCTGCGATGCGCTGTGACGAATCGGTTGAGAAGAGCAACGAGGCGGAATGCATGGCGCAAAGGCATCGTTAGACGCCGTTGGCCCTTCAGACAATCCAGCCGCCGCCGACGACTTCGTCGCCGTCGTAAAACACTGCGGACTGGCCGGGAGTGACGGCGCGCTGCGGTTCGTCAAAGATTGCGAGCACCTGGGCATCAACTTGTGCGGGATGCTTGCCTGCTCCTGAGGATGCGCTGTTCGCCGTCGAGCTTTCGGGGACGATCGGCTCTAGCGTGGCCCAGGCGGGTTCGTGGCGGTGGCGAATCTTGATCTTGACGCGCATGGGCGCGGCGAGCGCGGGAATGCTGATCCAGTTGACGCGGTTGGCGCGCAGTTCGCGCGTGGCTAGTTCTTCGTCGGCGCCGACGGTGACGCGATGGCTGGCTGGATCGATGTTGAGCACATAGAACGGCGAGGGTGAGGCAATCTTGAGACCCTTGCGCTGGCCGACGGTGAAGCCGGAGATGCCGTCGTGGCGGCCGAGCACTTCGCCGTTGGATGCGACGAGTTCGCCGGCTGTGTCGGGCATGGGCTCGCCCTGCTCTTCGAGGTACGCGGTGAGGAACTGCTTGTAGTCGCCGCCGGGGATGAAACAGATCTCCTGTGAGTCGGGCTTGTCGGCCAGCGTGAGGCCGTGATCGCGGGCGGCGGCGCGCACGTCGGGCTTGATCATGCGGCCGAGAGGGAAAAGCGTGTGCGCGAGCTGCTCCTGGGTGAGCCCGAAGAGGAAATAGGTCTGATCCTTGGCTAGATCGGCGGGGCGCTTGAGGATCCAGCGCTGACGCGCGTGGTCGTATTCATTCACGGCGTAGTGGCCGGTGGCGATGCGGTTTGCGCCGATGCTGCGCGCAGTCTTCAGGAGCTGATCGAACTTGATGTGGTCATTGCAGAGCGAGCAGGGAATGGGCGTGCGGCCTGCGAGATACTCTCTCACGAAAGGACGGACCACATCGCGCTCGAAGCGTTCTTCCTGATTGACGACGTAGTAGGGGATGCCGAGATGGGTGGCGACGCGGCGGGCGTCATACACGTCATCGAGGGAACAGCAGCGGCCTGCCTTCGGAGCATCGGGAATGCCGTGCTTTCCGGCAAGGCGGGTCTGGTCCCAGAGCTGGAGGGTGAGGCCGACGACGTTGGCGCCCTCTTCGCGAGCGAGGATGGCGGCGACGGTCGACGAGTCGACTCCTC
>DATHNJ010000248.1:0-10404 GCA_035486155.1 Occallatibacter sp.
GCCGATCTATCACGCGTTGACGCGGCCGACGCGCGCGGAGGCTGAGGCTGTGCATCGCTCCATTGCGCTGGCGGAGATGGCGGGCGTGCCGGTGTACATCGTGCATCTTTCAAGCGAAGACGCGTTGAACCAGGTGCGCGAAGCGCGCGACCGCGGGCTGCCTGCGTTTGCGGAAACCTGTCCGCAGTATCTGTTGCTGTCGCTGGAAGACGTGCAGGACAAGGGCTGGGAGGGCGCCAAGTACGTATTTACGCCGCCGCTGCGCGAGAAGAAGAACCAGCCGAAGCTGTGGGATGGCCTGCGCAAAGACAATCTGCAGGTGGTCTCAACGGATCATTGTCCGTTCTGTTTTGAGGATCAGAAGGCGCTGGGCAAGGATGATTTCACCAAGATTCCCAATGGCGGTCCGGGGATCGAGAACCGCTTGCAGCTGTTGCATCATCACGGCGTGGGCAAAGGCAATTTTTCGTTGAATCGCTTCGTAGAGCTGGTTTCGACGGCGCCGGCGCGCATCTTCGGCATGTATCCGAAGAAGGGCGTGCTGGCGGCGGGAAGCGATGCGGACATTGTGTTGTGGGATCCGATTGCTGTGCATACGATCTCAGCAGCGACGCATCATATGCGCGTCGACTACTCGATGTTCGAGGGGTTCAAGGTGAAGGGCAATGCGCGCGATGTTTATTCGCGCGGCGAGCTGATCGTGTCGAAGGGCGAATTTGTCGGCAAGCCTGGACGCGGGCAGTATTTGCGGCGCGAAGCGCGCGGCGGCGCCTGGAAGTAATCTCGGAAGTGATCCTCATTTCTTCTTTGTGTGGTCCCCGCTAGAGTGAAGGGAATGTTCTTGGCGTAGCTGAGTCTTATTCTCTGGAGGCCGCATTGTCGGTTGTCGATCCATCGCTTTCGAATCAGGACCTGCGGCCCACGACGCGAGAGCAGCGCACGTGGACGATGTACAACTACATCGCGCTGTGGTTCTCGATGTCGATGGAGATTACGACGTATCAGCTCGCGTCGTCGCTGATCGCCAAGGGCATGGACTGGAAGCAAGCGATTGGGACGGTGCTGTTGGGCAACGTGATCGTGCTGGTTCCGATGCTGCTGAATGCGCATGCTGGCGCGAAGTACGGGATTCCGTTTCCGGTGTTTATTCGCGCGCCGTTTGGCGTGCGCGGCGCGAATGTACCAGCGATTTTGCGCGCGATTGTGGCGTGCGGATGGTTCGGCATTCAGTCGTGGATCGGCGGAACGGCCATTCACTCGATGCTGGAGGTGATTTCGCCGTCGTTTGCGGATGCGCCGGGCGTGCTGTGGGCTTGTTTTCTCGGGTTCTGGCTACTGAATATGGTCGTGGTGTGGCGCGGAGTGGAGTCGATCCGCCACCTGCAGGCGTTCGGAGCGCCGTTCATGTTTGTGATGGCGGCGCTGTTAGTGATCTGGGTGCGCATCAAGGCGGGCGGGTTTGGGACGATGTTGTCGACGCCGAGCCAGTTCCACTCAACGCATGAGTTTCTCGCGGTTTTCTTTCCGTCGTTGACGGCGATGGTGGGTTATTGGGCGACGCTGGCGCTGAACATTCCCGATTTCACGCGCTACTCGAAGTCGCAGTCGGCGCAGTCGTGGGGACAGGCCTTTGGGTTGCCGGTGGCGATGACGCTCTACACATTTGTGGGGATTTCGGTGACGTCGGCATCGGCGGTCTTGTTCGGGCATCCGATCTGGAATCCCATTCTTCTGATTGGCGCATTTCATCAGCCTGTCGTGGCGTTTGTTGCATTGATTGCGATTTTGATCGCGACATTAAACGTGAACATCGGCGCGAATGTAGTGTCGCCGTCAAACGATTTCTCGAATCTGTATCCGCGGCTGATCAGCTTTCGTACGGGCGGGTTAATTACAGGATTTCTTGGACTGGCGATGTGCCCGTGGAAGCTGTTGGCGACGCCGGACGCGTATATCTTCGGCTGGCTTGTCGGCTATTCGGGATTGCTAGGGCCCGTGGCGGGCATCATGGTCGCCGATTATTTTCTGATTCGGAAGACAGAGCTCGACGTGAACTCGCTCTATCATCGCGAAGGCGCGTATCACTATTCGAAGGGCGTTAATCCGCGAGCGATTTTGGCGCTGGTTTTGGGTGTGGCTATCGCGCTGATTGGGTTGGCCGTGAAGCCGCTGCACTTTCTCTACGACTATGCGTGGTTTGTGGGCTTCTTTACCGCGGGTGGTTTATATCTGGGGATGATGCGGCTGGCGGCGCCGGAGAATATGGACGTGACAGGCGAGGGAGCTGTAGAGCCGGAGTCGGCGAGTTAGCTAATTAGCAAGTCAGCGGTTCGCCGTCGCGAACATCAGGTTGCTGACAAATCCAAGGAATCAAGGAACCAACCCTCGGAGGCTAAAGCCCCGGCGCTTCTGCTGGACTTATGTACGGGCTGAAGCCCATACCCTTCAATTCGGGGCACGCTTCTGTTCAGCTAAAGCCGCCCGTTCAAATTGATCTGTTGCCGGGGCTTCTGGAACACAGTTTTGACGTGCTAGATTTAATTGCGAATTCAACACATGGAAAATCCTCAAAAGATTGGACGCTACGAGGTAATCGACGAGCTGGGCCGCGGCGCGATGGGCAGCGTGTTCCGCGCCAAGGATCCGGCGATGGGGCGCACTGTTGCACTGAAGACGATTTTGCCCGGAGTGCTGGCCGGCGAGGACGGCAAAGAGTTTCGCGAGCGGTTTTATCGCGAGGCGCGCGCGGCGGGGGCGTTGGCGCATCCGGGGATTGTGCCAGTGTTCGACGTGGGCGAACATGAGGGCACGCCCTACCTGGTGATGGAGTATGTGAGCGGGCAGACTCTGGCGCAGTCGATGCGGCAGGGCGGCTTGTCGACGCTGGATCGCGTGTGCGAGCTGGGCCAGCAGATGGCCGAGGCGCTGGCCTACGCGCATCGCAACGGGGTTGTGCACCGCGATATGAAGCCGGCGAATGTGCTGCTGACGTCGCGCGAGGTCTATGGAATCGAACGCGCCAAGATCACCGATTTCGGCGTGGCGAAGCTGGCGTCGAGCGAGCTGACGACGACGGGAAAAATGGTGGGCACGCCAACATTCATGCCGCCGGAGCAGTTTACGGGCGCGCCGATTGACGGCAGGACAGACATCTTTTCAGTGGGCGTAATTCTTTACTGGATGGCGACGGGCGAGCAGCCTTTTGCGGGCGAGACGATGACGTCGGTCTCGTACAAGGTGGTGCACACCGATCCGATTCCACCGACCAAGTTGAATCCTGGAGTTTCGTCGGGACTGGAAGCGGTGATTCTGAGGTGCCTGGCGAAGAATCCTGCGGAGCGCTATCAGACCGGAGACGATCTGGCGCATGCGCTGTCGGCGCTGCGCCACGGCGCGACCGCTCTGGATCACGCGCCTGCGATGACGACAGCAGTTTCGGATGCGACCATCGCGAGTGCGCCGAGTTTGCGGGCGCAGCGCGAGGCGGAGGTTGCTGCTGCTTCGGCGCCTGCGGTCGCGACTGCGCCAGTCAAGCCGGTTGCGGCGACGAAGCGGCGTGGATGGCTGGTTCCGGCTGCGGCTGGCGTGGTGATTGTGGCTTTGGCCGGAGAGATTCGATGGCTGGCTACGCATCGCAATCAGCCACCTGTGGCGGGGCCAACTGCGCCTTCGGCTTCAGCGCAGGGTTCGGTTGCGGCGCCGGTTGCTGCTGCGATTCCTGCTGCGGTTTCGACAACGCCAGCGACGAGCGGCAAGCCTTCGCCTGGGGTGGCGATGCCTGCTGCGACGCCAACGAGTGCGAGCGCTACGACGCCAATTGCGGCTCCGACGGCGCCGGTTGTGAGCAGGCTCGCGGCGGTCGATTTCAATCCGAAGACGCTCGATCCGAAGCAGAACACGCGGCTGAAGTTCGACATGAGCAAGGTTCCGGCGGCGCTGCGGTTTGAAGTGCAGATGGACGGCAAGCGCTATTACAAGGGAACGGCGGGCAACAAGCAGGACTTCGACACGCTCTATGCGCCGCCCGGGGTGCATGAGTTGCGCATCCTTGTCGGCTCAGGAGCAGGAGGGGCAACGTCGAACATTGTCAGCGCGGATTTTGTGGCGAAGAAGCGCATGAGCCTGAAGGTTGAACTGCGGCCGGCGCAACCGGGTTCGGCGACGGCGTTAGGTTCTGCGACGCAGGTGGTGGCGACGCTCAAACAAGACCGGCTGTTTTTCTAGGCTCCTAGTCCGGCGTAACAGTTTGTTCACAATCGATGCGTAGCATAAGCGAAAGACTTCGCAACGGAAGCGCAGCGATGCTGATGGCCTGACCTGGTCTATCGCCAGTCGGGCAATCGCAAGGGAGCAGCTATGACATTTGCATCTGAGGAGTTGGAGGGCGGCGTCACCAAGGTGATTCTGAACGGCCGCATGGATATCGAGGGCTCGGCTGCGATCGATCTGCGCATGAATGTTGTGGGCGGAACCGCGAAGAAGCTACTGGTGGATATGCAGAACGTATCGTTCCTTGGCTCGATGGGGCTGCGCTCGCTGGTGCTTCCGGCGCAAGCGGTGAGCCGGCGCGGCGGCAAGGTGGTGTTGTTTGCGCCGGTGAAAATGGTGGAGGATGTGCTGCGCGCAAGCAATATTCAGGCGGTGATTCCGATTCATCACGACATGGCGGAAGCGCTTGCCGCGCTTGCGTAGGCGATTGAGCCAGCGATGCAGCCCACAGCCATGACCCAGCCGGACCCTCACACAATGCGCGCGAGGCTCGAACTGACGAGCACCCTCGCCGATCTTGGGCGTGTTGCGCCGTGGGTGGGCGAGCTTGCTGCTGCGTATGTCTTTTCCGAAGACGTTCGTTTCGCGATCGAGTTGTGCCTGGAAGAGGTTCTCTCGAATATCGTGCGTCATGGATATGCGGGCGAGACCGGCCATGCGCTGACGGTGGACTTTATCCGCGCGGAGGGCAAGGCGCTGTTTGTGGTGGAGGACAGCGCGCCGGCGTTCGAGCCGTTGCAGCCGGGAGAAGCTGTGTCTGCGGATCTGAATACGATGACGCCGGGCGGTCAGGGATTGCGGCTATTGTATCGGTTTGCGAACTCGGTGAAGTATGAGCGGTTGGCGGATGGGAATCGGCTGACGCTGGGGTTTGTGGTGTAAGCAGGGAACGAAGAAACAAGGGAACAAAGGAACTAAGGAACAGATGAAGGGAGCGGGATACGAGAGTCCCGCTCCCTTTCTGTTTGGTTACATGCCGTTGTCGGTGTTGCCGCTCTGGTCGGGATGCACGACGCGGTAGGTTGCGCCGCCGTGCGACCAGACGAGCAGCAGGATGTCCTTGCCATTTGGCGCGGAGTGGACCTGGTTGACGAAGTTATCCGCGCTTTCGACGGCGTGCCGGTTCACTTCGAGGATGACATCGCCGGGCGCGAGACCCGCGTCATCGGCGGGGCTCGCCGGGCGAACTTCCTGCACGGCTGCGCCGTTGACCTGCGACGGGATGTTCAACTGCTGGCGGATGTCGGGCGTGAGGTTGGCGACGGCAAGGCCGAGCTTGCCGCGCTGATGGTCTCCGGGCGCGTTGTTGGAGGCTTCCTCGGCTTCCTTGTGGAACTCGCCGACGGTGACCTTGATGGTTTCAGGCTTGCCGTCGCGCAGAATGCCGAGGTTGATATTGGCGCCGGGCTGCATCTCGCTGACGGCGACTTGAAGCGCGCTGCTGTTGTCGATTTTTTTGCCATTGATTTCGCGCAGCACGTCGCCGCCTTTGAGCCCGGCATGGCCGGCGGGCGAATCAGGAGTGACCTGGCTAACGATGGCGCCGGAGGCGTCAGGCAGGTTGAAGAACGTGGCGTTCTCGGGCGTCACGTTGTTCATGCTGATGCCGAGGTAGCCGTGGTGGACTGTGCCGGTCTTGATGATCTGCTCGGCTGAGGCGCGCGCGATCTCGGACGGGATGGCGAAGCCTGCGCCGGCGAACGAACCGCTGCCGGTGATGATGAACGTGTTGATGCCGACCAGTTCGCCATGCGCATTGACGAGCGGGCCGCCGGAGTTGCCCTGGTTGATGGCGGCGTCGGTTTGGATGAAGTCGCCGGGTTTGCGCGGGTCGTCGCTATAGGGGTTGGGGCGATGCAGCGCGCTGACGATGCCGCGCGTCACCGAGAACTGGAAGTAGCCGAAGGGGCTGCCGAAGGCGAGCACGGTCTGGCCGGGATGAAGGTCGGAAGATTCTCCCCAGGCGATGCTGGGCAGGCTGTGCGCGTCGATTTTGATGACGGCGAGGTCGTTGAGCTTGTCGACGCCGATGAGCTTGGCGGGGAAGACGCGATGGTCGTCGAGGGTGACGTTGATTTTTACTGAGCCATCGACGACATGGTTGTTGGTGAGGATGTAGCCGTCGGGCGAGAGGATGACGCCGCTGCCGATGGCGTGCTCAATGGGGCGTTGTTGGGGCATGCCCGGTTGGCCTTGCGGACCTTGCTGGCCGAAGCCGAAGAAGCGGCGGAACTCGGGAGGCAAGTTTTGCATGCCGCCGCCGGAGGCGCCGCCATCCTCGTCGTCGCCGGTTTCTTCAGCGGAGGCGTGTCCGGTGACGGAGACGTTGACGACAGCGGGCGTGACGCGCGCGGCGACGGCTTCAACGGCGTTGTCCAAAGAAACAAGAGAGGAGACGCTGTTGTCGTCGAGCGGCGAAGCGGAGCCGAGGACGCCGGATGCGGCGTGAACCTGATTATGGCCGATGAAGAATGCGCCGGCGAGCAGGAGCGCGGCTGCGGCGCCTGCAGGGACGGCAAATCTTTTGGCCTTTGCTACTAATGAATTAGTTGATGCGAGCATGTGAGTTCTCCGTTGAGTGGTGAAGTGCATGGTTAAAGTTGGATCACGAGCCAGCCATCGCCAAAGGGGATGGCGGTAGGCTGGGAGGATTTGTCGCCGGCGGGCGCGACGCGCAGGATGAGCTGCGTGAAGGTGGAGCGGCGCTGAACCGGGCTTTGAGCAGGAGTGCTTGCATCCGGCTGAGAGTTGTTCTGCCTTGAAGCATTGGCGCCGGGTTGCGCGTTGTTCTGGGCGGAGATGCCGGCGGAGGTCTGCGGCGCGTGCGTGTCGACGTCAGGATGCGTGTCGTAGTCGGCGACGGTTTGATTGGCGGGAGCGGTAGTTTCGACCTGCTCCCACGCGGTGAAGACGATAAGCTGCGGTGCTTCTTGATCGAGGGGCGAAGTTGCCCGTTGACGAGTGGAGATCGCTCGCGCCGGATGCTGAATGATGCCGGGCTCAGAGGACGTGGCGCGCAGCTCTCCAACTGCGGCCGTTCTTACGTGAGCCCGGCCTGCGAACGGCTTTGCTAGAGAAGCCGAAGGCATGATCGCCCTGGCCTGAACCATGCGCGCGCACGGCGCGACCTCATAGCGGCGCGGATCCGGGGAGTATACGGCGTTATGCAGTGTGGTCAGGTGATTGAATGCCTGCGCGCCATGCGTCGCGGGGACAAAGGCGACCAACTGCGGGCAACGCGCTAGTTCGATCGTGACGATGAGCAAGCTGCAGCCAAGGGCGCCAAAAAGCACGCGCGCGGCAGCGGGCGACAGACCGCGACGGGTGCGCAGGATGCGATGCACGCGATCGACGAGTTCCGAGCGGCGGCGCCATGCGCCGAGCGAGAGCGCTTCTTTTTGATACGTGAGGCCGCGTTCGGCGAGGCTAGCCAGGCATGCGGCGTAGGCGCGCGGGGCTTGCGTGATGCGCACGACGGCTTCGTCGCAGGATCGCTCGCGTTCTTTGGCGAGCTGACGGTCGATGGCCCATAGCGCGGGGTTCAAAGGAAAGAGAACCAGGCAGAGCTTTTGGAAGAGGTTGCTCCAGTCGTCGTAACGGCCCAGGTGAGTCGACTCGTGGAGGACAATCTGGTTGAGCTCGCCGGGGGTGAGGCGCGGCAGGAGCCAATCAGGAATGAGGATGCGCGGAGCGAAGAAGCCGATGACGCTGGGACGGTCAACGGATTGTGTTGTGCAGACTTCAAACGCGCGTGCAGATTGTGGCTGTGCCGGTATTTCGGCCGGCGTGGCTGTACGCCAGAGGCGACGCAGGCGTGCGATGTGAATGATGAGATCAGTCGCGCGGGCCAGCGATGCAAGAAGCCAGAGCGCCGCAAGAACAAAGGTCCAGCGGGCGTCGAGCTCGAGCTGGGCGTGCGATGTATTGGCGGCGCCGGCGTATGAGGCTGCGATCGCATGGCCGGATGTAGGCGCGATCAACGATGTGAAGGGCAACGCGGCGATGGCGATGAAGGCCGCGAACCAGAGAGCGAAGCGCTGCGCGGCGGAGATACGGCGCGTGAGTTTCAGGCAGAGCGCGAGAGCGAGGGCCACCGCGAGGCCCTGCCAGAGGCCTGCGACGACGATGGGCGCGGCGGCGTGGGCGAAGGAGTCGAAGAGGGTAGTGACGTTCATACGAACCTCTTTGTCGATGCGAGCCTGGACTCGTCTTTGGATTCGTCGTTTTGCTCGTCGGGCGCGGCGCCGGCGATGGCTTCTCTGAGCCGCTGCAACTCGTCGGGCGAGAGTTCTTCGTCGCCGAGGAGCGAGAGCAGCAGGCGCTCGCGCGAGTTGCCGAAGAAGCGATTGAGGATGTGGCGGACTTCGGAGCGGCTGGCTTCGTGCTCGGCGATGGCCGGGCTGTAGACGAAGGCGCGGCCTTCCTGGCGATGGGTGACGTAGCCCTTTTGCTCGAGGATGCGGATGGTGGTGAGAACCGAGTTGTAGGCCAACGGTTCGCTCGCGGACAGGTCGGCGACCAAGTCGGTGACGGCGGACTCGCCGCGGCGCCAGAGGATGCGCATGAGGCGGAGCTCGGCTTCGGTGAGCGTGTTGGACTTTTTCGGAGGCATCCGTAAATTACTGATTTTCTTGGGGCGGGGTGGTTTGAGCCTCGTCCGTACCTGCAGTATAGACGCACAACTAATGGATTAGTTGCTAATGTGACGAAAATTTTGAGAGGTAGTTTTTCGTTCAGAGTTGAAAGACGATTCCCAGGACGGTGCGAATTGAGACATCGTGGAAAAGCAGATCCTTCGCCCGTTTTGCGGGTTCTCAGGATGACACGGCTTTTGCGGCAGAGGCGGGGATGGCCCTACGGTTGCGCGAGGGTTGAAGCAACGAGAAGGCAGTGACCGTGGCAGGGATGAGGAACGCTGTGGAGCCGAAGACCCACATGATGACCGCGCCGAGGACCTGATCCTGCAGCGGCTGCACGCCGAGCGGATTGGGGTGGTCTGAGTAGTAGGAATAGACGGAGCTGCCGCAGAAGGCTAAAAAAGCTGACAACCCGGTATTCACAAAGTCGGCGCCGACGAGATAGAGCAGGATGCCCCAGTTGTTTTGGCTGCGGCGCGCGGGCCACGGGAGGATGATGCACCACCAGAAGAGCAGCGATGTGGAGAGGAAGCAGAGGTGCTCGATGTCATGCCAGAACTCGTGTTCGAGCGCGAAGTCGTAGGCGGCGGGGATGTGCCAGGCGAGGAAGGTGACGTTCATCGCCAGCCACGCGAAGCGCATACGGAAGAGCTGATGGGCGATGGCGCGCAGGAGGCGCGAGCGGATCAGCGGCCCGGCGATGCGGATGCGCACGATGCGCGGGAGTCCCCGTAAGAGCGGCACCACGGGAAGGCCGAGCAGAACCAGCGGCGGAACCAGCGACATGAGGATCAGGTGCTCGATCATGTGCGCGCTGAGGAGGACATCGGCGAACTCTTCCAGTGGAGATCCGAGGGAGATCCAAAGGCAAGCGAGGCCGCCGAGGAAGGCAAGCAGGCGATCGAGATTAAATTGCGCGGGGCGGGTTTTGCGTAATGCGAGCCAGCCGCGCACGTAGACGATCGCTGTGAGGATGATCGCGACGGTCAACCCGAGGGGAGGCGACCAGTCGTCCTGCACGGATTGGAAGGCGTCGACGATCATTTATCAATTACTGCGTTCTTGCTTAGAACAATTATGGCGTTTTGTTCAGAGGCGCAGACGAAGTTTTGCCGAGCTGCGCGACCGGCACATGCATCGCAGCCGATTGCGTAAGCGTGTGCGAGACATCGGTCGCGGGAGCGTGATTGTCTTTGCCGCGCAGCGTCAGGAGAAACGCAACGAGCGCGCGAGTTTCCGCGGGCGAAAGCGCGTTGCCGTAGGCGGGCATGTTGCCGCCGCCCTGCACCACCTGGCGAATCATCTGGTCTTCGGTCATGCGCGTGGCGATGGCGTCTAGCGCTGGGCCACGCTGTCCGCCGCGGCTATCAAGGGAATGGCAGTTGCGACACTGCTTGTTCTGGAGCACGATGGCGCCTTGGCGTTCGAGCGGCGAGCGGTCCTTGAGGAAGTGGGCGGGCGTGGGTTCAGCCGACCAGGCTTCCATGATGGGGCTCCA
>DATHNJ010000249.1:0-4410 GCA_035486155.1 Occallatibacter sp.
GCGCGACAGGCTGAAGCTGTAGCGCGTCCCGGCGGGCGGCGCGGCGTCGCCGTCGCTGATCTGCAAACCGGCAACGCAGCAGCGGGCAAGCGCTACTTCGATGGCGCCGGCGGATGCAACAAGTGCCACTCGCCGAGCGGCGATCTGGCGGGCATCGCCTCTCGTTTCGAGGGCCTGGAGCTCGAGGAACTCATGCTCTATCCGCGCGGAGCCAAGAGCAAGGTCACGGTCACGACGCCTGGCGGAGAAAAAGTCTCCGGCGTTCTCGCCTATCGCGACGAATTCACTGTAGCCCTGCGCGATGCCGGGAACGTCTACCGCTCCTGGCCTACAAACCGAGTTCACTATACGGTTGATGCCCCCGTAGAAGCGCACGTCGACCTCTTCGGCAAGTACACCGACGACGACGTTCACAACCTGATGGCATATATACAGACGCTGCGTTGATCCATCGCGCCGCGTCTTGAGGTTGATTGATGAAGTTGCTGAACCAACGATTGTTTGTCGCGCTCATTGCCGGTCTCTCGCTGGCGCCTTCGATGGCCGCGCAGGATCTCGAGAATGCGCAACTGGTCCATCCCGCGCGCGATTCGTGGCCTTCGTACCACGGCGATTACTCCGGCCGCCGGCATGTCGCCTTCACGCAGATCACGCCGCAGAATGTTGGCGATCTCTCCTTGGCATGGGCCTTCCAGACAAATCAGCCGGCGCAGATCAAGTCATCGCCTCTGCTGGTCGATGGCGTTCTCTACTTCACCGTTCCTGACAATATCTGGGCCGTCGACGCGCGCTCCGGCCACATGATCTGGCATTACAACCGCGTGGCGACCAAGGGCGATCACATCGGCCATCGCGGCGTCGCCATGTACAAAAGCTGGATCTTCTTTACTACGCCCGATGCGCATCTGATCTCGCTCAACGCCAAGGACGGAACGGTCCGCTGGGACAAAATCATTGCCGACGTCGACCGCGGCTACTGGAGCACGATGGCGCCTCTCGTCGTCAAGAATCACGTCATCGCCGGCGTAGGCGGCGACCTCGACAACCTCCCCGGCTATCTGCGCTCCTTCGATCCGGAGACCGGCGCAATTCAGTGGCAGTGGGACGCTACGCCTCCGACCGGTACGCCGAACACAACAACCGGCGGCATGACCTGGATGACAGGGACTTATGACCCCGACCTGAATCTTCTCTACTGGGGCACCGGAAATCCGACGCCGGTCTTGAACGGCAAGCCGCGTCCCGGCGACAATCTCTACACCTGCAGCATCGTCGCCATCGATCCCGATACAGGCAAACTGGCCTGGGGCTTCTCCGTTTCGCCGCACGATACGCACGATTGGGATGCGGTGGAGACGCCCGTGCTCGTCGATGGCGACTTCCACGGCCAACCGCGCAAGATGCTCATGCAGACTTCGCGCAACGGTTACTTCTTCGTTCTCGATCGCACCAACGGCAAGAGCCTTCTCACCGTGCCTTATGGTCCGGTCAACTGGGCGCTCGGCATCGACAAGGAAGGCCACCCGATCCCCAATCCAGACAAGGAGCCGGCGCCGGACGGTCGTCTTATCGCGCCGGATGAAGGCGGCATGACGAACTATCGCTCGCCGAGCTTCGATCCGGCCACCGGCTTATTCATCGTCGACGCGCATCCGAGCTACAGTCTCTATTTCGCCAAGCCCGCCGACGGCGCGTACGGATGGGCCGGCGCCGACTACGGGTTGTGGGGCAAAGGCGTCATCGACGCCATCGATTACCAGACCGGCAAAATCCGTTGGAGCCATGAAGTGGGCGAGGGTGGGTCGGGCGCCGGCGTGATGACCACGGCCTCCGGGCTCACAATCACCGGCGACGGCCACGGGAACGTCCTCGCGCTCGAGACCAGCAGCGGTAAGACGCTTTGGCATGCAGGCGTCGGAGCGGCGATGCAAAGTTCGCCCATCAGCTACGAACTCGACGGCCGCCAATACATCGTCACCGGCAGCGGCGGGGTGCTTTTTGCGTGGGTGCTTCCCGAGCGCCGAACCCATACTGCCGAAGCGTCGCATTAAATATGCCGATCGGGAACCAGGCGATCAATCACATGGCGCCAATAGGACATCTTGGGATCAGAGAATGGTTCGTTGTGGGCTTGTTCCGGAACGATCGCTAGATCCCCTTCGCCACAGATCGATCGCAACTCACGCGCCATCCGCACAGGGAATGCTCGATCGCGTTCGCAATGGACAATGAGAACCGGCACGGCGCAGGTAGAGAGCGTATCGTGTGCGCTCCAAATGGAGGGCAGCACGCGCGCGAAGGAGCGCGGCAAACCGAGGACGCAGGCGGCGTCTCGAAACGAAGTGAAGGCCGAGCAGAGGATCAGACCGACGGGCGAAACTCGATGGAGGATTGCGCCCGCGATTCCGCTGCCCATGGAAAATCCAAGCAGGGAAATGGGAACGCCCGGGGTCAGCGTCTGCAACAGCGAGAACGCAGCCACGGCATCGTCTTCGCACGCGCGCCAGTCCACCGTTCCACCGCTCTTGCCGTATCCCGAATAGTCGAAGACCAGCGAGGCGACGCCGTGAGTTGCGAGAAGCTGCTGCGCCCCGAGCCAGTGATCGACGACTTCTCCAATGCCATGGCAGATGAGGAGCGCGGCCTTAGGCGGCTGGGCAGGCGCGACGAAGACGGAGTCCAGCAGATGAGCTCCGCGTCGAATTGCGTGGCGCGAGACCTGAACGCCAGCGACGTCACGAGTCAGACGAAAACGTCCTGAAAGTCGATCGCGCACGACGAACGCCCGACTGATCAACGTAACCGCGATAGTAAAGATAGAATTCTGCATGGCTCGTAATGAAGTTACAAAAGCTTTCGCACAGTTTCACGATACTTGCCGTACAGCGCTGAGACCAGGAACAGCGAGCCGCCGAGCACGATGAATGTGAGGTAGCGATCGCGCTCGCCAAGCAGCCACGCGTCGCGAAACACGATCTTGCCGATGCAGAGCAGCAGAAGCAGCAGGCCTGTGATGCGATAGCTTCTCTGGCTGACTGTAAGGCCGAGAAGGATGACCGCCAATCCCTCAACGCCCCACGCGAGTGTGATCATCCCCGGATTCCATACATCTCCTCAGCAGGCGCAGAATGCTCGCCTGTGTTGAACGAAATTTCCCACAGCGCGTTGTGCAGGATTTCTCCCGCGTCAGTGCAGGACAAAATTCAGATCTACGCGGGCGTAGCCAAGGCCGCCGCCAGATTCTTTACGCCTCGCAGGTCCACCTTTCCCGTTCCCAGGAAAGGAATGGCGTCAACGCGTGCGAACTGGTTCGCCTTCGGCTTCCACAGCGCGGGAAGATCGCACTGCGCAAACTTCTCCAGCGTCTTCTCAAGCGCCTCGTCGGTGAGCGTATGCACCACAAGAATGCGCTCGCCTTTCTTTTCATCCGCGACCGAGGTCACCGCGAACACCTGCTCGGTCGCTTCGGCGAATTCCTGCAGCTTCTCCTCAATGCGAATGTGCGGCACCATCTCGCCGCCAATCTTGCTGAAGCGCGAGAGCCTGTCGGTGATGGTGAGAAAGCCGTCCTCCTCCATCGTCGCAATGTCGCCCGTCGTGTACCATCCATCGCGCAGCACCTCGGCGGTCTTCTCGGATTTGCCGAGATAACCCCGCATCACATTCGGTCCCTTGACGAGCAGCATTCCTTGCGTTCCCGGCGCCACCGGCACGCCGGTTTCAATGTCCACCACCTTCACGCAGACGCCGGGCAGCGGGTGGCCGATTTTTCCGCGGCGCGCCGCTACCTGATGAAATCCCGGCGCACGAAAATCTCTGCCGTTTACGGTCACCACCGGCGAGCACTCGGTGCAGCCGTATCCTTCCAGAGGCCGAATGCCGAAGCGATCTTCGAAGGCAAGGGCTACGCGTTCCTGCAGCTTCTCCGCGCCCACCAGCACATATTGCAGCGAGCCGAAGTTCTCCGGCGTGCAACGGCGCATGTATCCCTGAAGAAACGTCGGAGTCGCAATCAGGAACGTGACCTTGTGCTTCTGCACCAGCCCGCCAATCACCTGCGCATCCAGAGGATTGGGATGGAAGACGACGCCCACGCCCTGGACCGCCGGCAGCCATAGCCCCGCCGTGAATCCGAACGAATGGAAGAAGGGCAGAATGCCGAGAACCCTGTCTTGTCCTCCCAGCATGAAAACCTGGCCTACCTGGCCGATATTCGACATGACGTTGAAGTGCGTCAGCATCACGCCCTTCGGGTCTCCTGTGCTGCCGCTCGAGAAGATCACCGTCGCCAGTTGGTCCATTCTGGCGGCCGATCCTTTCGCCGAAGTTGGCGCATAGTTCGCAATTGGCTTGACGCGATGAGCGCCAAGCGCGCGTTTCATCAAGCTCGCCGGCAGCAGCCACGCCATC
>DATHNJ010000250.1:0-4725 GCA_035486155.1 Occallatibacter sp.
AAGGCGCGGCATCTGCTGGCCAAGACCGGCGTCGCTGCGGTCGCCGGATCGGCATTTTTCCGGCCCGGACGCGGTGAAGATCTGCTGCGCTTTTGCTTCGCCAAGCGCGATGAGGATCTGGACGAAGCGTGCCGGCGTTTGCGCGCCTATCAGGGCTAGCGCAAAGCAAGTTGCGCTTCCCGACCCACTACGCGGTCCCACGAGGGGCGGAGAGCGAATTTTCGCTTCTCCAAGCCGGGGGGCGGCGAAAAGCATCAAGAATGCAGGATTTCCCTAAACGGGAAATCGACAGTACTTTCCTGACAATAGAAAGACAATTGCGCGACGCTCGATCGAGCTTCTGATGCCATCCTCATTCTGGTACGAGGATGCGCCAAAAAGAAACAGAAGCTCGAGGACGGATCGAATCGGTGAAGAGGGCCCTTGTCAATGGAGCGGGCGGCTTCATCGGGAGCCACCTGGTAAGGCGGCTGCGGAGCGAAGGTTTTTGGGTGCGCGGCGTCGATCTGAAGCGCCCCGAGTTTTCTGCTTCAGAAGCGCATGAGTTCATCGTCGGTGATCTGCGCGACTATGCGGTGGCGGAACGCGCGGTCGATGGCGTGGACGACGTTTATCAGCTCGCAGCCGATATGGGCGGCGCTGGTTACATCTTCACCGGCGACCACGACGCTAATGTCATGCACAACTCGGCCTCGATCAACCTGAACACGGTGGAGGCCGGCCGCAAGGCAGGCGTGGAGCGATTTTTCTATTCGTCTTCAGCGTGCATTTATCCGGAACGCAATCAACTGAATCCCGATAATCCTGTGTGTTCAGAGGATTCGGCGTATCCTGCCGCGCCGGACAGCGAATATGGCTGGGAGAAGCTGTTCAGCGAGCGGCTGTACGCTGCCTACGCAAGGAACTATGGGATCGAGGTTCACGTAGCGCGCTTTCATAACATCTTCGGCCCTGAGGGAACATGGCAGGGCGGGCGCGAGAAAGCTCCGGCTGCAGTTTGCCGCAAAGTGGCCGAAACGCCCACGGGCGGGACGATTGAGATATGGGGCGATGGAAAGCAGACTCGCTCCTTTCTCTACGTGGACGAGTGTCTGGAAGGCATTCGGCGCCTCATGGAGTCGGATTTTGCAGGGCCTGTGAACATCGGCTCCGAAGAGATGGTGACAATTAACGAGCTGGCCGAAATGGCGATGAAGATCGCCGGCAAGAAGCTCGGGATTCGGCATATTCCTGGTCCGTTGGGCGTGCGCGGACGCAACTCCGACAACCGTTTGATCTCGCAGAAGCTGGGTTGGGCGCCGGCGCAGCCTCTTGAAGAGGGCTTGGCGAGAACCTATCATTGGATCGAGTCGCAGGTCAGAACTTGCGCGGCTGTTGGCGCCGCTCGTTGAGCCTGGACAATGGAGATCCAATGGCGAAGGCGCAACAAGCGGCCGATTCTTTCGAACAGGCGATTGCCGAACATCTTAAAGTTATTGAGGCGCTGCGGCGCGAGATTCCGATGCTGGAGCGCATTGCATCTCTGATGAGCTCCGCGATTCTGGATGGCAAAAAGATTCTGTGGTGCGGCAACGGCGGAAGCGCAGCTGACGCCCAGCACATGGCGGCGGAGTTGGTTGGTCGCTTTCTCTGCGAGCGAAGAGCGCTGCCTTCGATTTCTCTTACGACTGACACGTCGCTGCTCACCTCGGTCGGCAACGACTACGGATACGAGCACGTCTTTCAGCGGCAGATCGAGGCGCTGTGCGTCGCCGGCGACGTGGTCGTCGGCATCTCGACCTCGGGCAACAGCAAGAATGTACGCCGCGCGCTTGAGGCTGCTCGCGCAGTGGGCGCGCATACTGTCGCGTTCACAGGCGAGAACGGCGGAACCGTGACGGAGATTGCGAATCTTACTCTGCGCATTCCGTCGAGCGAGACGCCTCGCATTCAAGAAGGGCATACGCTGTGCGGCCATATGCTCTGCGACTTGATCGAAAGGCGAGTTGTCCACGCGGAGCGCGAAAAGGCAGCTACGAAGCCGCGTTCCTGAGCAGCGATGGATGGCGCCATTTTTTCGATCAAGCTTTCAGCGGCTGGCCGGCAGGAGATTGTTCAACATGTCTCCGAGATGCGGCGAGGCGATGTAGGCCAGACGAAACGCGGTTCGCACATCGGTGTAGCGCAGCGAGTAATGCTTCGAGCATAGGATGGCGATGGCCTGTTTGCGCTTGCCGGCCATCGCAGCGCTGAGCACGGCAAGCGCGCTCATGCGCCGCAGCAGCAAGTCATGCGCCGCACGATCCTGTCGGGGAATCGGAAGCTGGATCATCTTTTCGTAGAGCAAGTGATGGCCGTAATTTCCGCGACGCGTGCGCAGGATGGAGTTCGCCGTTTGCCGGTAGAACGAGAGGAACTCGTCGATAAAGGAAAACTTTCCCTCGCCCGCAGCGATGGCGAGACGGATACCGAAATCGACGTCGCCTGAGTTACCTACTTCCTGTTCGGTGCGATACAGCACGGAACGAGCGAGTTCTGTGCTGACCAGATAGCCGTTGTGAGGCAACTGCTGCGTGAGCGCAGCTGTCAACGCTGACTCCTGCAAGCCGGCGGCCGAGGACACGCGCCCGTACAGCGCATTGTGACGCACGGTGTCATCAGGTAGCAACGCTCCTTCCGCGGAGACGATCTCAAATTTTCCGTAGGCGCAGACGACATTCGGCGCAACATCCCACGCGGCGACCAGCTTATCGAGCCCATGAGGAAGAAAGCCATCGTCATCGTGGAGAAGCGTCAGACGCGACCCCGCCGCGTTGGAGAAGAGCCAGCTCACATTGCGCGCCTGCTTCAACGAGGTGGGGTGAACCACGTGGCGCAGCGTGACGCCGCTGGGAAGAGCGAGACCGCGCGTGAGGTCGAAGGACTTCTCGTCCATCGAGTCGTCGCCGATCAAGATTTCGAGAGGGCGATAGTTCTGCTGGAAGCAGGTCTGAATGGCTTCCACCAATAGATCGGGTCTGCGGAATGTAGGAATGCAGATCGTAATCAACCGGTTGTCCATATGGGTCCTCCGAGAGACGCGCTTAGGTCGCTTCGCAGGTTAGAGCGCTTGAGAATAGCGAACTTTCACTTAACTGCTGGATAAGTTGGTCGATATGGAGCGCGCGTCATGAACGACTTGCATCGTAGAGCACGAGCATCGAGTTCATCCTTGACATCAAGTTACCTGGGGAAATCAGCTTGCCTGAGTTGACTTGCTGGACTAGTCCGCGTGCGCTTGCAGAATACTTAGTGTACTTAGAAGCGGCGAAAGTCGAATCGGCAGCCTGCACTTCACGATTCCCAGATCCGTGTCTCAAATCGCGTTCCAACTCTTCCGAAACGCGCAGAGCTCGGACAACGATCCTTCGGCCCGCTCGAGCAGGCTGCTCAGAGATGCTCACCCTCTTTATATCAGTTCGCGGTGCTTCTGTTGGCGCCGGATTCGTGTCCTTGACAACGAATGGCCGTCACTGTCGGACGTCCGTCGCAAGTTCGTCAGCCGGAGGTCGATATTTACTTTGGCGATGCAAATTTATTCAGGCCATTCATAAGAACTTAACTCGAAGACTCACAACTCACAGAAGTGGAATAGCGTTTGGCGATCTGCCTGCAACGAGTCGCGTGCTCACCTCTTCTATCTGAGGCGCGAGCGCGTCATCCTCTTCATCTTCGGATGGACAATCTCCATCCCGCTTCCAGCTGATGGTCGACTGCCAGCTCTTTCATAGAACGACTCGCGGCAGGTAGACCATAGGCAAAACCGTCATTCGCAATAACGAAAGGTAACTATGACCCTGGCCCCTTCAGTACAAACAATCGACGGAGAGAAACTGGACTTTTCAGAGGACGCCAAAAGTCCTTTAACTAAAGTGGCTGCATGGATAAGTAATCGCAATATCTCTTTCCTGATCGGCAGCGCCGGGATGATAGTGATGCTCCTCTGGGCCGGATCTTTTAAGTTGACCGCTCCCGGAGCTGACAGCATAACTCCTCTGGTCACGAACAGTCCGCTGATATGGTGGCACTTTAAATTGTTCGGTCCTTATATCGGCTCCGATATCATCGGGCTGACTGAGTACACTGCCGCGCTACTGATCTTCGTGGGCTATTTCAAGCCTAAGGCCGGCATCCTAGGCGGACTTATCGCCACGATGATGTTCTCTATCACCAGCACAATGGTTTTGAGCACCCCTGGCGCAATTGTCGCCCTCCCTGGGATCAGGTACATGAGGTTTTTAAGTCTGGTGGGTCTGTTCCTTTTCAAGGATGTGATCGCACTCGCGGTGTCGCTCTACCTTGTGGGCTATTTTGGCAGGAAGGCGACCGTCGCCGAGAACGAATAGCTAAGCTTGTGGCCTTGTCCTTTACCGGCGAGGCCAGAAGTCGCCGAGAGATCTACAATCTTGTTTTGCAAAAGCTAGTCCTGATCCGGATTTCAGATACTTCTCAAAGGCAATGGGGCGCGCCTCGTCCGCAAATGCAACATAGGTCTGGATACGTCATGGGCGGAACTTTGACGTGTGGCTCACCGCACCTGAATTGTGCTCTGAGAGCCTGGCGTCCAGGTCGTTGGTAAGGCCTGTGTAGTAGTGCTCGCCGACGAGGCTTTGTAGGATGTAGACGTACTTCATGATTTGTCCGCCTCTGTCCTGAGTGGTTTCGGAGTACGTGTGGATTACACGAGTTTTTTTTAACTCTTCTTTG
>DATHNJ010000251.1:0-7794 GCA_035486155.1 Occallatibacter sp.
CTCGCTGCTCGTTCCGTCCGAGCCGCTGTCGATCGCCGCGACCTCCGAGTGAAAGACGCGGCCGCCCGCAACCACGTCGGCTTTCATGCCCGGCTGCGCGCGCAGCACCCGGATTAAATGATCCGCAGTCGCTCCGGTCAGTGTTGCGGTTGCTTCATCCCATCGTTCGGCTATCCAGCGTCTGCGCGTCATCGCCTGTATTCATGCACCTTTCCGTAATCTATTGTATTGCGCGCAAAAACTCTGAGGGGGACGCTTTGTGCGTCCCCCTCAGAGTTTGCCTTTTGTTGGTTGACCCGTTACTTCTTCTTGGCGGCCTTTTTTGCTGCCTTCTTCGCGGGCGCCTTCTTGGCTGCTTTCTTGGTTGCCATTTGCCTATTCTCCCTTTTCGATGGGTTGCATCGAAGCTGCATTTTGAAATGCAGTTGAGGAATGTATAGATTCATGCAAAGTCAGTGTCAAGGAAAAAACGACTTGCGAGTGGAAAAAGTGGCAACAATTTTTTCGCTCACGATGAGTATGAGCTCATGCATTTCAAAGAAGACGATGCGCGCGAAGCAATGCGAGGGTGAGTCCTGCGATCAGATCGTGCCAACTATGCGCGATGATTCCCGCGCGAAGACTCCGTCGCACGATTGCCAGAGCGCTGAAGAGTACGCCGAACACTGCGAGCAAAACCATGTTGCGCGCGCCCTGGTATCCATGCGCCGCGCCAAACATCGCGGCGGAGAATGTCACGCCCCAGATCGCGCCGCCTCTGGCCCACGCCGTGAACTGCCGTTGCAGGTAGCCGCGAAAGACAAGCTCCTCGATCGTTCCCGCGAAACAGCAGAGCACAACCCAGCAAGCGATCTCCGTTCCGTTCTCGGGAGCAAGCTCCTCGAGCGTGCGGAGAGTCTCCTGATTCTTTAGACCTGGGCCCGCCGTGTGACCGCCGCCTCGGTTGTGCGCCAGCGAGATCGCTGTGTCCACGCTGGTCCACAGAATGCCAACCGTTCCCAGGACCATCAATGCGCCGATCCAGAACGCCGCAGCGACTCCAAAATCGATTGCCCATCCGCGAACACCTCGTCCTGTGTCGCCGAGCAACGACCGGAACGGAACCTTCCGTAGCCGCAATCCAAGCGCCACCCAACCGAGCATCAGCAGTTCCATGCCTGCCGTCGTAGCGTAGGTCAGCAGACGATTCGGCCGATGCTGCACACCCACAACCTGCAGCTTGCCGACGATTGAGATGGACAGAATGCCGACAAGGAGCACAACCGTGTGCCAAACCGGCGCAATCGGAGGTTCGCTTGCCACTGGCGTTTCAGGCAAGCCGGTCTCTTCAATTTCGTGCGTCTGCAAAACTTGCCTCTGAGTCTTGTGGGAGGGTTAAGACGTTTCAGCGTGCGACCGGAGATCGCGACGCTCTCAACATTCAATAATGTTCAACGCGAGCCCAGCCAGGCTCGTCTCTTTGTAGCGCGATTGCATATCGAGTCCGGTCAGGTACATGGTGCGGATCACCTGATCGAGCGAAACCTTATGCTCTTCAGATTCGCTGAGGGCGATGCGCGATGCATGCACTGCCTTCGCGGCGCCCATCGCATTGCGCTCGATGCAGGGAATCTGCACCAGGCCGCCGATCGGATCGCAGGTCATGCCCAGATTGTGCTCCATTGCGATCTCCGCGGCGTGCTCCACCTGTCCGTTGGTTCCGCCGAGCGCCGCGGTCAGGCCGCCTGCCGCCATCGAACACGCGACTCCCACCTCGCCCTGACATCCGACCTCTGCGCCGCTGATCGAAGCGTTCTCTTTGTAAAGAATGCCGATCGCCGCCGACGTCAGAAAGTAGCGGATGATCCCTTCGTGATCCGGGTTGGGAGCGAAGCGCTCGTAGTACTGCGCCACAGCGGGAACCACCCCCGCTGCTCCGTTGGTCGGCGCCGTGACCACGCGTCCGCCCGCGGCGTTCTCTTCATTCACCGCCATCGCATACACCGTCACCCAATCCAGCGGCGCCAGCGGATCGCCACGCAATCCGTCCGCTTCCTTCTCGCGGAGTCGTTCCGCCAATCGATGCGCGCGCCGCCGCACGTTCAATCCACCGGGAAGAATCCCTTCCGTGGCAATGCCGCGCTCAATGCACTCGCGCATCGTGCGCCAGATGCGGTCGATGCCTGTGCGCACGGCTTCAACCGGCGCCTTTTCCGAAGTTTTGTCTGATCCCGCAACCAGGGCGCACTCGTTTTCGAGCATCAGCTGGCTGATCGATATCTCATTGGCATGCGCCGTCGCAAGCAACTCCGCCGCGGTATGAAAAGGGAATGGGATTTTTTTCTCGTTTTGGACTAATGTCTGCGGGTCGACTCCATCTTCGACGATGAACCCACCGCCGATGGAGAAGTAGATCCTTCGATCGAGCGCGGCGCCGCCCGCATCGAATGCCGTCAGCCGGAGTCCATTGGGGTGTTGCATCTTCGCGTCTGGCGGAATCATCGTATCCCGCCGGAAAAGCAGATCGCGCGCTTCGTCGAACTTGATCGTTCGCGCCCCGGCGATTTCGATCTGATGCGCGGCGCGAATCGCCTCCACGGTCGACGCGATTGCTGTTGGATCGATCGTCGCCGGCTCCTTACCCGCCAGCCCCAGCAGTACAGCCCGATCCGTCGCGTGACCGATTCCCGTCAACGCCAGCGAACCGTAGAGCTCCGCCTCCACGCGCTCGACCCGCCCGAGCAGACCGCACGCTTCCAGTCCACGGGCAAAGCGGCATGCGGCGTGCATCGGGCCCATGGTATGCGAGCTTGATGGGCCCACACCGATCTTGTAGAGGTCGAAGAGACTCGTCACCGATGTGATTGTAGCTCCCAGCGTGAGAAGAGAGGGCGCGCGCGGAGTTGTGCAGCATGGAAGTGGAGTTCTGCGGTCACGTTCCGTCCAATGGCCCCCTGCATCCAACTCAGCTCCGGGACGCTCTCGGACGGAGGAAACGAATGTATCACCACGTAAAGAAGCTAATGTATACGGTCAATGTCGGGCAGCCCAATGTGGCGTTTGGCAACATGTTGCTGGAGCAGTTCGGCGGAGCCAATGGAGAATTGGCCGCTGCGATGCAATACACGATTCAGGGTTGGAACTGTGTGGACGATCTGGCCCGCCGCGATCTTCTCTTGGACATCGGCACGGAGGAGTTGAGTCACCTCGAAATCGTGGGCGCTCTCATTCGCATGCACTTGAAGCCCATGAAAGAAAAACGTGAGGCTGCTGAAGCCGATCCGCTGGTTTGCATCGCGGGAGGCGGCGGCGTGGCCCTGGTGAACTCCATGGGAAATGCCTGGACAGGAGACTATCTCAAGATTACCGGCGAACTCGATGTGGACCTGCGCAGCAACATCGCGGCCGAGGCCAGAGCCAAGATCGTGTATGAGCGGCTGATCAATCACACCGACGACCCCGGAACCGTCGACACGCTCCAATTCCTGATGACGCGCGAGATCACCCACATGAAGGCATTCTCCGCCGCGCTGGAGAGTCTGGAAAAACCTCCATTCTCGATCGGACGCCTCGCCGTTACCCCTGGCGTCGTGGACGAATACTTCAACGCCTCCACAGGAGCAGGCGACGAAGGCGAAACCGACATGAAGGGGCCATGGCAGACGTCTTTCGGATTGCACCGAGTGGAGTCCGAGCTGACTGGCGGCAAAGGGCTCTCGGTTGGGGCGATCGACGGCGTGGCTGGATACGAAGCGCGCGGCAAGCAGGATGACGGTCCCAAAGCAACCACAGCCACTGAGGTAAAAACAGTTGACCCCAAGAAGGTTCCTCAGAAGAAGGACGCCCAGCAGACTGGAAGGCAGGCGACCATGAAGGAGGAGAGCGTGCACAAGGTCGGCTCTCACGCCGGGAAATAGTTGGATGGGAAACTAGTGACCGAACCCCAGACTCATGAGTCGAGGGTTGTCACAATCAATCCGGATAGGCTGCTCTCCGCGCAGGGCAGCCTATCTCGTCTGTAACGGCTGACTCCGGCCGCCTGTCGAAATTCTTCACGGTCATCTGTCACAACGGATTGTGCAAAGTGGGTGCTACACTCGCTGGCACTGATCCATGCTCTTCAAGGCTCTTAGTGCGGCCGTCTATGGCATCGACGCCAATCTGATCGACGTGGAAGTCGACTACAGCGGCGTTGTCACTGACAAAGACAACTTTCACACCGTCGGTCTACCCGACGCGGCCGTGCGCGAAAGCCGCGATCGCGTGCGCTCGGCAATCAAGAACTCCGGCTATCTGATTCCTCCTACCCACATCACCATCAATCTCGCGCCCGCCGATCTCAAGAAAGAAGGCTCGGGCTTCGATCTCCCTATTGCGCTCGGCATCCTCGGCGCCTACGGCGCGCTCCAGGTCACCGACGTCTCGCGCTTCCTGATGGTCGGCGAACTAGGACTCGACGGCAGCGTGCGCCCTGTGCCCGGCATGCTGCCCGTCGCGATCCTCGCTCGCGAAAAGAACATTCCGAATCTGATCTTGCCTGCGGCCAACGCCGCGGAAGCAGCCGTAGTCGAAGGAGTGAATGTCTACCCCGTCTCGTCTCTTCTCGATCTGATTGAGCTGCTCAATACGCAATTGCTCGGCGTGATTCAGCGCGAGCCGTTCCGCGTCTCAACCGAAACACTGCTCGGCGAGCTGCAGCACTTCTCCGTCGACTACAAAGATGTGCGCGGCCAGCAGACCGCCAAACGCGCCCTTGAAGTGGCCGCCGCCGGCAGCCACAACATCCTGATGATCGGTCCGCCCGGCTCCGGCAAGACCATGCTCGCCAAGCGCATGCCGTCGATCCTCGCGCCGCTCACCTTTGAGGAAGCTCTCGAGACGACCAAGATCCACTCCGTCGCGGGCGTTCTCGACGCAACCCAAGGCCTCGTCGCGCAGCGTCCGTTTCGCGCCCCGCACCATACCATCTCCGATGCAGGCCTCATCGGCGGCGGTATCGTCCCCCGTCCCGGTGAGGTCTCCCTGGCTCACAATGGCCTGCTCTTCCTCGACGAGCTGCCGGAATTTCCGCGCAACGTGCTCGAGGTGATGCGCCAGCCGCTCGAGGACCACACCGTCACCATCGCCCGCGCTTCGATGTCGCTCAGTTTCCCGGCGCGGTTCATGCTCGCCGCGGCCATGAATCCCTGCCCCTGCGGCTACTTCAACGACAAGTCGCGCGAGTGCCTCTGCACGCCGCCCATGATCCAGCGCTACATCGCCAAAATCTCGGGCCCCCTGCTCGACCGCATCGACATCCATATCGAAGTGCCGGCCGTTCAATATAAGGAGCTGCGCGGCTCGGCCGCCGCCGAAGGCTCAGCCGACATCCGCGGCCGGGTTCTTGCCGCGCGCGACCGCCAGCGGGATCGATTCCATAAGCACGGGGAGAAGATCTACTCCAATGCCCAGATGACCACGCGACAGATCCGGACCTACTGTGAGCTGGGGTCGGATGCCGAGCGGCTCCTGGAGCGGGCCATGCAGCAGCAGGGACTGACAGCCCGGGCCCACGATCGCATCCTTAAAGTGGCGCGCACCATTGCCGATCTTGAAAATGCAGAGGGCCTGACCGTGGCCCATCTGGCCGAGGCTATCCAATATAGGACGCTGGACAGGAGCTACTGGTCCTGATGGCGCCCAAAAAAGAACCAAATTCGCTTTTAGCGTTCGGACGGATTGGAGCAACGATTTCCACAAATTACGTTCTTTTGACGCTGGTTACTGCCTTGGTCCATGCTCGAGGCGTGACCAAAATCACCTCCATTGGGAAACCTTTGGATTTTCAGATGTCATCGTGTATGCGGCTCATTATAAAAATGTTACCTTTGAGTGATTACGTTAGGAGCAGAGCCGGAATTGCTCGGAAAGAAGCCCAAAAAAATTGTTGACCGTCCACAATACCCGGTATACATTCATGAGTGCCATCCTTACGGATAGATTGCACAGCGCGATCGCGCGTCTTTCTGTCAATTCCAGGCATCGAATCTTAGGGCTAATGCTCGCTGATGGATGCGTCCGTAGTACGTTGTGCTGCGCTCCGGATTTGGGAACGATGAGACGAGTTGTCCTGATGTGGCAATCTTGATTTTTGCGTAGGCGCTTATCTGTTTCCGAAGTTGACGGTTTGCGTCAAAGATTTAGAACGTCATGGGTTTTTGACGCGTCTAAAGCAGAGAGCCGGACTGCAAAGACAGCCGGCGACAACCAGCTCATCTGAACCTCTGGCGCCAGGTAGCTCCGAAGGTCAGGAGACTGTAGAAGGAGAGTCATTATCATGCGTTCTGATTTGGTTTTTGGGGCACTGTCCCATTTGTCCAACCGTTACCAGCTGTGTCAGCTGGCCAGCAAGGCTACCCGGAAGCTGCACAAGCCGAATACACGGCTGCAGGACACCACAAACGATGTGCTCGCTCGCTTCCATACCACTAACCCCGCCACTCCGCTGCCGGCAGCAGTGGCGAAGAAAGACAAGCCGGTTGAGACACGCCGCGCGGCGTAGTCGCATCTTAGCCAAAGAAGCGTGCATCGGTGGTAGGGGGGTGCGGTTTGAACTAACCCCCTTCGCGATGTGCAAACACACAGCAGGTAACCAACGTTGGATCCCGATTCAAGCCGCCTCGTAAGAGTCCCGCCTGAAATTCCCTGGAGCAAAACTTCCTCTCGTACGTCCCGCCACACCATCCCGCCCTATCGCAGGTGAACATGACCATCGCCGAACTGAAAGAAAAGAACATCACTGAATTGAGCCGTATCGCGCGCACTCTCGAGATTCCTGGCGCCAGCGGCCTCCGCAAGCAAGACCTCATCTTCAAGATTCTCCAGGCCCAGAGCGAAAAAGAAGGACACATTTTTGCCGAAGGCGTCCTCGAAATCCTTCCCGATGGTTACGGTTTCCTGCGCTCGCCCGACTATAACTATTTACCCGGCCCCGACGACATCTACGTTTCTCCTTCGCAGATTCGCAAGTTCGACCTCAAGACCGGCGACTCGATCAGCGGCAATGTCCGCCCGCCCCACGAAGGCGAGAAATACTTCGCCCTGGTCAAAATCGAAGCCATCAACTTCGAATCGCCCGAAGAGACGCGCAACAAGATTCTCTTTGACAACCTGACCCCGCTCTACCCGCAGGAGCGCATCAAGATGGAGAGCGTGCGAGAAGCCACCAGCGGCCGCGTCATGGATCTGCTGACGCCCGTGGGCAAGGGCCAGCGCGGTCTGATCGTCGCGCCGCCGCGCACCGGCAAGACGATGTTGCTGCAGTCGATCGCCAACTCCATCACAGCGAATCATCCTGAGGTTGTGCTGATCGTCCTGCTCATCGATGAGCGTCCCGAAGAAGTCACCGACATGCAGCGCTCGGTCAAAGGCGAAGTCATCAGCTCCACCTTCGACGAGCCGGCGGCGCGCCACGTGCAAGTCGCCGAGATGGTCATCGAGAAGGCCAAACGCCTCGTCGAGCACAAGCGCGACGTCGTCATTCTGCTCGACTCCATCACTCGTCTGGCCCGCGCCTACAACACCATCGTTCCGCCGTCAGGCAAAGTTCTCTCCGGCGGCGTCGACTCCAATGCTCTGCAGCGTCCCAAGCGCTTTTTCGGCGCCGCTCGCAACATCGAAGAAGGCGGCTCGCTCACCATCATCGCCACCGCCCTGGTCGACACTGGCTCGCGCATGGACGAAGTCATCTTCGAAGAGTTCAAGGGCACCGGCAACATGGAAATCATCCTCGACCGCAAGCTCGTAGACAAACGAGTGTTCCCCGCGATCGATATC
>DATHNJ010000252.1:0-14952 GCA_035486155.1 Occallatibacter sp.
CCGATAAAGTCGTTGAACCAACGGCCGACCTCGTCGATCTCGTTGTCGCCGTTCACTTCGATCCGCCGCGTCAAATCGCCTTCGCCCTGGGCGATGTCCTTGAGCCGCTCCGCCAAGTCGCGCAGCGGCGCCACCACCTTGGACTGGGTTACCCACCAGCCGGCCGCACACACCAGCACCACAAATCCCAGCATGGCCACGCCCACCAGCCGCGTGCGCAGCGAATAGGCGTCAACCGTCTCCAACTCCTTCTGGAAGGATGTCGCGATAACCTTGTCGAAGTCGAGCATGGCGTCGGACAGAGCCTTGTTCTCCTTGCCCAGTGCGCCTACCTGCGCCATCAGATCCGGACTCGGCCCGTCCTTGGCCCCGAGGATCGCCGAGTAGGTGTCGTGATCGCGCGAACGCAGCGAGCTGAACTGCGCCAGCAGCCCGTCGGCTTGTTTACCCAGATCGCCGACTCCATTCAACGCCTGCTTCACCTCGCTGAGAGCCGTCCCGGTCGCCTCGGCGTCTTTGTCCGCGTCCGCCAAGGCCTTCTGATCCTGCAAGACAACCGCGTCGCCATAGTGCTTCTTCATCCGCTCGAACGAGGCTTCGCCTTCCTGCATCCGCAGAGCGGCAGGAAACAACGAAGCCGAGATCTGTGACATCCGGCTGTGCGTCGCGGTCGCCGAAAAGTTCACCACCGCCAATATGAGCAGGTAGCCGGCGCCGAGCACCGCGACAATCCCCAGGATCCAGGTCCTGATCTTCATCTGCTGCAACATGGTTTTCTCCCTCACCGAACTCGCATTGTTGTCGTCGGCTTCGCAACAGCCGGGCCCGCACCGATCCTTTTTAGCGACGCGCCCATTCTGGCCCAGAGCGCGTCGCCCTGCTTTCGCCTTACGTCACTTCCTGCTTCTTGCCGCGTGATGGCCGTTGCTCTCACTTCACATCACTTCACGTCGAGGACTTTCACGCCTTCATGCGGGGCTGACTTGCCGACATACCCGACCGCGCCCGGCGTCTGCGCTACATATTCGACCATGGCAGCCTCCGAGTCGACGGTCTTGGGCATCGACGCCTGCCCGGAAAAGACGAGGCTGCGCCAACTGGCCTTGAATGCGCCGTCGGGCTTGCCCACATAGGCCGCCAAAAACTCGTCGTTCGCGGCCCCGCCTTTCAGTAGAACCGGCGTCACGTGTGAGCCGTCCTTGAAGCTCGACGAAGCGCCAGTGAACACATCGCGCAGATCGCTCTTCGAGACATCGGATGATTTGACGCTGGAGTTGGCGATGACCACCTGAGCCCTGGCGCAGTTGGAAAAGACGCCGGCAGCCGTCAAGAAGAGAAGTATTGAAAATAGCTTTTTCATGGATAAGTTCTCCTTTCTTGCGGCTCTCAGAAGCTCACGCCCATCTTCAAGATGGTGAGTTTGGTGTTGGGTTGGAGCCCGTTGGGGTTCAGCGTAATGTCGTACCCCTGCGCCGTTCCCTTGATGAAGTGCTGTTCGGCTTTGGCGTAGAGGAACTGGTTAAAGTCATAGCGACCGGAGATCGTCCAATCCTTGGAATACTTCGCCGGTCCCAATGCGCCCGTTTTGCTCACGTACTGTCCCTGATAGACGCCTGCGGACAGCTTGGCCGTCAGTTTGTAGCTGGCCATTCCGTACCAGGGGTGAATGTCGTAGACGAAGGGAGCGTTGGAGACTCCGGGAAACACGATGGCTCCGCTGCCGCTGGTTTTCTGATACTCTCCTGCCACCATTACCTTGTCCTTTTCATATTTGGCGAAGAAGCTGGGAGTATAAGTGGCATGAAGGGTTTCCGTTCCGCTCAGAGCGCCTCCCCCTGCGGTAATCACGGCGGACCACTGGTTCGAGCGGCTTGTCGACACGCCGGCCATCAGCCCCCGCAACGGCGTCTTCCAATGCAGAGCCGCGCCGGATGAAATGCCGCCCAGCCCATAGGGCAAATTCAGCCCTTCTTCCCGCTGAGTGACCCAATAGCCGTCGTCTTCTCCAATCACTTCTTCTCCGCTCCAGCCGCGGTACTCGAGCTTGCCGGCCTTGGCGCCCAACGCCAATGTGCCGTACGCCACCCCGCCGAACTCGGCAAGAACGGAGTTGCGACTGGTGATGGGATAGATACCCTGCGGCAGAAGCGACCACATGTAGGAGGGATCGATGTCTTGAATCTCATTAAACAAGCCTGACGGAATCTTGACCTTCCCGAATCGCACGCCGAACTTATCGTTTGCCTTGTAGTCGGCCGCGGCCCAGTCGAGCGTGATCGCGTTGCCGAAGTTGCCCAACAAGAAGTAGCGCGCCTGTACGCCAATGCGCAGCTTCGGAATCGGTTGCGCGCCGACGTTCACCACCGCTTCTGTCCACGCCGGGCTTCCATTGCTCGACTCTGTGGTGAAGATGTTGTTGTTCGTGGTGTACAAGAACCCTTGGGTGGCATAGCCATGGATCTGAATGTTCAGATCGTCCAGGCTCTGTGAAACTCCGGGGAGAGCGCCCGCGAGCGCCATGGCCAAAAGTGTAAGCGTTCGTTTCATCGTTCATCTCCTTGATTGCGAAATGGAGACGGACGCAATGAGCGCGGCAATCTGCGCGACAGGCCCAAGCCTGAATTGCAGCCGTTCCGTAGTGCCTTGCCATTGCGAAGCGATGCGACTGCTGCAATGAGCTCACAAAGTCCATCGGCGACAGCCACGCAAGCTTTAACCTGCGAACGATCAACTACCGAGCTATGCCGCAGCCCAATTGCCGGCCTGCGTTTCATCGCCATCGGCTTTAACCTCGCATGGGAAACGGGCGCAATCAGCACGCGCTTTGACGAACCGGCGCACACCGCAACCGCTCCCTATGCATCTCGTCGAGCCATCGGATTGCTGCGACGGGATACAGAATGCATCGAAAGCGGCGCGAACATGAGGAGCTTTCAAGGAGAAGAGGAGACACAAAAACCAGATTGGGCGAACGCTCGCGACGTTCCCAATTCGACACTGGGCTCGAACTCGTGAGGACTAGCCGCGCAGGTGACTCCTCTATTCGCCGCAGGACCCGAATCTCGGCCGGATGAGGGCCCGGACCAAGCCCGATCGACAGCTCCAAAGCTTCGTCTTACCGAAAACCAACAGCAAGACTCCGCACTGCATCTGAACCCATGTCGAGCGCGTTGCCGAGCCGCGCAAATTTGAAAGGAAAACAAAGATGCCCAAGCAGAAAGATGGGAAACAGAATCAGGCCGTGCAGAAGCTGATCGAAGCGCTCAATGAGGATCTGGCCCGCGAATATCAGGCCATCATCGCCTACACCGTCTACAGCAACGTACTCAGCGGCGCGCAGTGGATGCAGATCGCCGCCGAGCTCAAGCTGCACGCAGCCGAAGAGCTTCAGCACGCCCTCGTCCTGGCCGACCAGATCGACTATCTCGGCGGCATGCCCACCGCAACGCCCAAACCCGTCAAACTCTCCGACAAGCCTGAAGATATGCTCCGCTTTGACCTCGACAACGAGACGGAAACCATCCGCAACTACCGCCAGCGCATCCAGCAAGCCGAAGCTCTCGGCCACTACGCCCTGGCCGAGCAGTTACGCACCATCGTTACGCAGGAGCAGGAGCACCAACACGACCTGGCCACCGCCCTCGGCATCGACGTCCCGCATGTCCTGCCCGAAGGCGCATGACCAGCCGCCGTTCGAGACTGGTCTGAAACAAGCGCAAGACAAAAGGCTGCGAGCGATCGCAGCCTTTCGTCTTGGAAAATTAATTATGGCCGGTGCTGAACTAACAAGAAGGCGGGGTTTATCTTATTGCGATATCATGCGCATTTGAACTTATGCAAAAGCGCATCTTTAATTGCGTTTACGCCTACCGCGAAAGTAACTCGCCGCCTTCATAATAGTAAGCTCTGCGGGAATTCAATTTACTTTTAGCCTTGACCATGTTTCCTTGGAGTTGGTAGGCAATTGCGTCTGGAAGCAGCGCAATTGACTCGAAAGCCTTGGGAAATCCGCCGCGATCTTTGATGGCGGAAACGATGCCCGAAGTTGATTCGCTCTTTGCACCATTGAATCAACCAGCAAAAATTCGCACGCGCTAATGCGTGGCTCTTTTTGTCCACGGCGAACTTTTTACGCGTGCGGTCTCCTCCCCCCTGACGAAATACACCATCGCCAGCGCCCGACCCAGGGAGATGAAGAATGAAGCAGCCTACTCCGAATCGTATCCGCGTCGCCGTCGCCGATCCGTCTCCGGTTGTTCTTTCAGGATTCGCGCGAATCTTCGAATCCACGGAGAGAATTGAGCTGGTTGGATGTGTCTCGAACCTGCAGCTCCTTGAGGAATTGCTGCAGTACGATCCGCCGCAAGTTTCCATCGTTGACTGGGCGTTGCTCCGCGGCGACGCCAATCGCACTCCGCATTTCATGCGCGGGATCAGCGCTACAACACGCGTTCTCGTAAGTGGGATGAGCAGCAGTCTGCGCGATTTCAAGCGCGCCTTCGAGCTCGGCGCCAAAGGCATCCTCACGCGCGGCAGCTCTTCCGACCAGGTGCGCAAAGCGGTGCAGCGTGTCGCCGCCGGCGGCATCTGGATCAAGAAAAACTTCGCCGACGCGCTCTTGCAGGCCACATTCATCGATGGCGGCGCGGACGCATCGGTCGAATCGCGCATTCGCAGCCTCACCGCGCGGGAACGACAAGTCGTCGAATGCGTCTGCCGCGGCATGAAGAGCAAAGAGGTTGCTCTCCAGCTTCAGATCTCCGAAAACACGGTCTCGCATCACTTGAGCTCTATCTTCGCCAAGCTCCATGTCAAAGATCGCGTCGGTCTCGTCAACTTTGCTTACTGTAACGAGATGCACGTCTCGCATGCCCTCAAGGTGAAGCAATTCCCCAACCCTGAAGCCAAACCGCGGACCGTGCCGCCATCCAACCCTAACGTCGATCCCTTGGCGTCTGTATTGGGCAGGATCAATCGCCCGTCGCTTCCGCCAATTGATCCTGCTCGCTGATCGCCGTGTAATCGATCGACAGGCAATCGCCCAGCGCATTGAAATCCTTCTCCCACTTCGGCCTTTCATCGTCGGCCAGCGAAGTCAACGCGTACGTCGAGCTGCGCAGAATCTCGTACCAGATGTTCTGCGCCTGCCACAAATTCAGATCGAACGGCATCTCGTTCAGCGTGCGCGCAAGCGACAGCGCGCGATCCAGCGCCTCCAGCGAACCAGCCGAAAGCTGCAGCTCCACCATCGCTCGCTTCATGCGCTGGTCCGCGATATAGCTCAAGTTCGCAGTCTCCAGCGAGACTTGATCCGCCTTCGCCAGTTGCAAGAACGATCGCAGCATCGCCAGATCGATCGGATCGCTGTCCAGCGCGCGTCGCACCCCTGCGTTAATCGCGAAGCCCGCGGCCAGCGTGAGCGCAGGCGGCTTCGGCAGGCCGGCCTGCGACAAATAATGCAGCAGGCTCGCGTGATTCTGATAGATGCTCGTTAGCGAGTTCTCGATATCCCACAGGGTCGAATTCAGAATCAACTGCACAATCCGCCGCTGCTCGTCGGTGAACAGCGATGTCAGCGAGTAGTCCACGTGCCCATAGTGGCGATCGATCATCCGGATTACTTCGGGAAAATCCGCCTTCTGCACGTGCTCGGAAGCCGCCGCGACAAACTCATCAAAGGCAGCAGCATTCTCGTCTGAACACGGCTTCACCGCCGCTGTAATGTTCTGGTCGCCGAAGTGAAGCACTGCAAAGCTGAAGCTGTCCTGCTCTCCGGTAATCGAGCTGGCGATGTGCGCGCGCCCCACCGCCAGCCGCCCGCGCCCCGAATTAAAAATGTCATACGAGATGCGCTTTACGCGATAGCAAAACAGCTCCGTCTCTTCGATAAACGACGAGAACACGCTGCTGATCGCATAGTGGGCAGCCACTTGTTCGAGGCCGAGCTCCATCGGCTTGATCTTCTCTCGATAAATGCGGGCGCCATCGCCGGCGCTCGCCACGTTCGATTTTGCTTCCTCAAGCCGCGTGAGGAATTTCTCCTCCAGCGTCGCCGCCTTCTCCTTAAATAGCTCCTTCGCCAGTTGCAGAACCCGGGCCGCGTAGGCAATCACCTGCACCGTCTCGATGCCAGAGATATCATCGAAAAACCATCCGCAGCTTGTGTACATCAACTGCGCATGGCGCTGCATCTCCATCAACGCGAGCGCGCGTATTTGCTCTTCCGCCGTAAGCTTGCGCTTCTCGTGCTCCAGAAAAAAACGCGCAGCCGACTCATCGGTGCGATACAGAATCACTGCGATATACGCATCGCGCGCGGCCCACACGTTCTTGAAAAGCTTCCCGCCTTCTTCTTCCGTCAGCGGCGCAATCGCATCGCGTAGTTCATCCAGCGCCTCGCGAAGCGGCGTACGCCATTCCTGATTCCATCCCGGCTTGCCGCCATTGCAGCCGCAGTTTGAGCGCCACCGCTCCACGCCGTGTGCGCAACTCCATGACGTATCGTCGACAATCTCGCACTCATACTCAGGCGGAAACTGCGCCAGAAAATTTCCGTAGTTCGTCAGCTTGACTGTCTTATCGCGCTCCAGCAGCCGCAGCGCATACGCCAGCGCCATCTCGCCATGCTTGTGATGATGCCCGTACGATTCGCCGTCCGTCGCCACATGGACAAGCTGTGGCCGCGCATCGTCTTTGAACGCCGCCTTTAGCCGCCCCGCGAAGTTCTCGCCCGAGTTCAACAGCCCTTCAAACGCAATGGCGCGTGAAGCTGGTCCATCATAAAAAAACACTGCAAGCGATTTGCCCGATTTAAAGCGCAGCAGATAGGGGCGCGTCGTATCTACCGTCGCGTCTGGAGTCGAAAGCCAGGTCGGTTCCGCGGTCGCCGTCTTCGCGCCGCTCCTCGCTGCATCCTCATTCAGCGCTTCGGATAAAGTCGCGGGCGCGCTTGGCGTCAAGCTTCGAATCCGTCTGCATTGATGCGGCGCCAGCAGCGTGAAACCGATGCCATGCTCCGCCAGCAACTCCAGCGATTCGGCATCCGCTGCCGTCTCGGCCAGCCACATGCCGTCAGGCGGCGCGCCGTAATGATATTGATAGTCGGCAATGCCCCAGCGGATCTGCGTGATCCTGTCGCGCTGGTTCGCCAGCGGCATGATGATGTGGTTGTATACCTGCGCAATCGCCGAGCTGTGTCCCTTGTAGTTGCGCCGGCTGCGCCTCTCTCCGTCCACAATCATTCGGTGCGTGCGGGGCGCATTGTCCCTCAGCCAACTCAACAGCGTTGGGCCAAAGTTGAAGTTCAAGCGCGCGTAGTTGTTCACAATGCGCGTAATCTGGTTTTTGTCGTTCTGAATGCGCGCCGCGCCATTGGTCGCGTAGCACTCCGCGCAAATCCGCTCGTTCCAGTCGTGATAGGGCGCAGCCGAGTCCTGCGTCTCTACCGTCTCCAGCCACGGATTCTCGCGCGGCGGCTGATAGAAGTGCCCATGAATGCAGACATAACGTTTGCTTGCGGCCATCAAATGAATCCAATCTAGTCGAAGCTTCGGTCGGGTTGTACGGCGCCCATCGCGATCCAACAGTGGATTACGCGCAAAGAGAAATGCTCGCTTGATTTGCTGCCGGCGTCGTCAGCGTAACCAGACTTCTGTTTATTCTAGGCTTGCGCCTTGGGCTTGGCCTCTCGCGCCAGGTCGCATGCCCGCCAAAGGTACCAGCTCGCCACCGAGCGAAATGGCGTCCACTTGCGTGCTCGTCGAAACAGCACATCCGGCTTCGGCAAATCCTTGGCTTCCACAGCTCTGGTCTTCGGCAGCTTCAAGAACGTCAACGCGTAGCCCTTGCGTATGCCATAATCGGTCACCGGCAGCACGTCCGGCCGTCCCAGCCGAAAGATCAGCAACATCTCCACCGTCCACGACCCGATGCCGCGCACCTCCGTCAGCCGTTCCACAATATCGGCGTCCGGCATCTTCATAATCGCCGCGTGCGACGGCACTGTGCCGTCCAGCGTCTTCGCCGCCAGATCTTTCATCGCTTTGATCTTGTTTCCAGAAACTCCACAACCCCGCAGCCGCTCGTCCGGAACGCTGAGCAGTTGCTGCGGCGTGGGATCGCCGCCGAAAAACTCTCTCACCCGCCCATGAATCGTCGCCGCGGCTTTCCCGTTCAGTTGCTGATACAGAATCGCTTCCAGCAGCGTCTCGAAGGGCGACGGCGCCGCGTCCAGCTTCATTTTGAATTCGCCCACGCGATCGATCAACTGGCCGAGCTTGGGGTCGTTCTTCTTCAGGTGCGCGATAGCTTCAAGGGGATCGAAGGGCAGCTTCCTGCGCGTCCGGCTCTCATGCGCCATGCCAGGAGTCTATCGCAGACGGAGCACATCTTCCCATCGGTGAGCGACGTGTGAGAGGGAGGACCTCGTGCCTCTAATCTGTCATCCCCTTTTGCCAGTCTGGAAATGTATCCTCGCCTACAGCTAAAGCTCTTGGAGTTGGAATTGCGGGGAAGGGACATGACCAAGGCTCGTTTAGATGGGCTCTATTTCCTGGCTATCGGCATTCTTTTGTTCCTCGTGTGCGGCATTGCCTTCGAGCGAATGTCGCCCGCTTCCATGCAGGATTTTCGAGTGCTCTACAATCCAGCCCGGTGCTTACTCCATGATTGCGATCCCTACAGCCAAGTCGATGTTTTTCGCGTTTCTCGCCGATTCGGAAGAATCTATGACACTGACTCGAAAACTGTCAGAGAGATCGTAACCCGATACATCTATCCTCCAACAGCCTTTGTTATGACGATCCCCTTCGCACTTCTCCCATGAGAGGGGCGCATCTGCTGTGGCTGGGAATCACGATTGTCACGATGGTTCTCGCTTCGCTTGCAATCTGGGACCTAGGAGCGGAGGCGCCGATTCTTGCAGGCTTAATGACTGCCTTGGTAATCGCCAACTGCGAATCGATCGTGATTTCGGGCAATGCGGCCGGCATTGTGGACAGCCTATGCGTAATCGCGGTCTGGTGCTTTCTTCGGGAACGGTTCGTGTGGCTCGGCGTACTGAGTCTGGCCATGGGCCTGCTCGTCAAACCGCATAACACGGGCTTGATCTGGATGTGCTTTCTCTTGAGCGGAGGCGTGCTTCGCAAACGAGCGCTACAAACGCTCATGGTTACCGCGGCATTGGGAGCGCCGTGCATTTTCTGGGTGTACCATCAGTCGCCTGATTGGCCGCAGGGGTTACGAAACAATATCGCCGTCTTCTCCGAGCATGGCGGGCTGGCCGATCCTGGGCCGGCCTGTACCACCGCTAATGGGCCCGGCATTCTCACGAACCTGCAGGCCATTTTCAGCCTGCTGCGCGACGATCCTCACTTTTACAACACGGCAACCTATGCCGCGTGCATCCTCCTGTTTTTCGTCTGGATGTTCGTGGTTTGGCGGAACGAAAGAACTCAGGGAACATTCTTGGTCAGCTTGGCCGTCTCTTCTTCTCTCTCAATGTTGCCGCTCTATCATCGTATTTATGACGCGAAGCTATTGCTGCTCACAATTCCAGCGTGCACAGTAGTCTGGGCCAAGAACAAAATTCTCAGATGGTTCGCATTGCTTTTGAACCTTGCCGCTCTACTTGCTACAGCAGACTTGCCCCAGGCTGTGCTGATCGGCGAAGCGAATCACCTGCGATCAACTTCAGTGGTTAATTCCCGAATCTCGGCGGCTGCCATTGACGCCTTCCCAGCGCCTCTCTCCGTCGCACTTATCACTCTTTTCTATCTCGGGCTCGGCCTCACTCACTCGATGTCTCTCAGGAGTAGAAAGTGACTCACTGGCTTTTTCTCAGAGAGACAAGAGAAGCTGCCCGCGAATTTCAGCGGAAATCATACGCACAGCGCCCAATCCATAAGCCTCCGACGCATCACGGAACAGACTGCTCGGAAGGATACAGCGCACGGGCAATCTGCGCGGGAAGCGGCGCTGGGATCGACTTGACTCGGCTCTCGCCAGGTTCAGAGACGCGTTCCGACAATGCGATCGCCAGCGCAGCCGTCAAAAACCCACCCGCAAAATCGATTAGATAGTGCCACTCCAACAGCAGGATCGATGGAAGCAATAGCGCCGCAAAATAGAAAAGAAAAATCCTCGCCATTCGCTTCCATGGACGCAGAAACCAGAACGCGATGATCGGCAGCGCCACATGCAAGCTAGGAAAGCTGATGAAATAGTCTTCCGGATTTACCTGGATCACGTCCGGTTTCAGTTGGCGCCTCCATAGCTGCTCTGCGCGCATCGCGAGGGCTTCTTGCGTCTCGATCGTTCTTGACTCAAGGCCGAAAGACTGCGTCGGAAGCGGCGCGCTGTTGTATGGTCCCTTTGCGGGCAGCAGAAAATACAGCGTGAGGGCCAGTGCGTAGCAGATCATGATCGTGCGAACATATTTGGCGGCATAGCAAGCATCGCGCAGCAATGCCACAAGCAGCAGTGTCCCGCCCAGCGCACTGAAGAGAGAAAAGTAGACCGATTCGAGAGCGCTCGCGGCCCACTTCGGCAGACGTAACGCGGTCCAATGCGCAAGCTGCGAAACGTCGACTCCAAAAAGCAGTCCATCGATTCGATTGAGAAAATAATCGTACTTTCCTGGATCTTCGATTCCGGCGATGGCATGGTTCAAAGCGAAAACAAGAATTAGCCCCGAGAAAAGATAGAGCGCGGGAATCAACACGGCGGCGAGGCGCATGCGATTATCCAGCCGCGCCGTAAGCTCGGCGACGCCCAACGCGTCCACTGCCACGATCACCGCAAGACGCCACGGCATGGCCCAGAAGATGCCTGCGACCACCAGACAGATCAGGAACAATAACCCTTTTGATTGACCAAAGCGCCGCAGCATCGGCGCCAACGTCTGCTCCAAAGGCAGGCAACACACGGCTAGCAGAATCGCGGCAAAGGTGGAATTGGCGGCAGTCCCGAGCCAGTACGCCTCCGCAATGCCGGTGAAATCCACCAGCATGGGAAGGCGCGCTCGCTGAAATGCGGCAAATGCCAACAAAACAAGAACGCCCAACAGGCAATAATCGAAGCCGATCAAGAAAGGCCGATCGTGCTTGCCGTCTCCAACAAAAAACTGCTGGTCCCGCAAAGATTCTGTCCGCATGTTAGCTCTCTATGTAGGGGCCCGTGTAAGTCAAGGACACTTCTTCCTTGCTTGCTTGGGAGCTTCCATTTGATTTGTCCCATTATGGGTTCCGCAGACCTATCGTGATACCCCTTTACGTAACCATCAGCCGCATTCAATGGTTCTCTTGGCGAGCCATCTTCCGGTCACTGACGTTCCGCGTATAACCCTTTCGTGGTGTTTTCAAGACGCCCGCTCGATCGAGCCTGTCCCGTGTACCATCTTCTTTAGAAGCTCAGGAGCATTCGTCCCCCATGAAAATGCGTCCCGGCGCTCAGACCGGATTTCTTCTCTGCGGCAAGGAATGGATCGACGGCGAAGCCTTTGAAGTTCGCTCCCCTTGGGACAACGGCCTCGTCGGCCGCGTCACGATTGCGACCCGCGCCGATGCGCGCCAGGCGGTCAATCACGCCGTCGCAAGCCTACGCCGCACGCGCTCGCTGCCGCGCTGGAAGCGCCGCGAGATCCTCGAAGACATCGCCGCCGGGCTCCTCGATCAGAAAGACCGCTTCGCCAAGCTCATCGTCGCTGAAGCCGGCAAGCCCATCCGTCTGGCCCGCGCCGAAGTCGATCGCGCCGTCCTCACCTTCAAAACCGCCGCCGAAGAAGCCGTACGGCTCGGGGGCGAAACGATCCCACTCGATCTCACCGAAGGCAATGAGAACCGCTGGGGGCTCGTGCAGCGCTTTCCCATCGGCCCCATTCTCGCCGTCACGCCTTTCAACTTTCCGCTGAATCTCGTCGCGCACAAGCTCGCGCCCGCTTTCGCCGCGGGCTGTCCCGTCATCCTCAAGCCGGCGCCGCAAACGCCTTTCACCGCGCTTGCCCTTGGCGAACTGATCCTTAAGGCCGGATGGCCTGAAGAGGCCCTTGCCGTCCTCACTCTCTCCGACGCTGACACGGCATGGCTCGCCGAAAAAGAAGACCGCCTCAAGCTGGTCAGCTTTACCGGCTCGGCCAAAGTCGGCTGGCATCTGAAAGCCCACTCCAGCCGCAAGCGTGTTCTGCTCGAACTCGGCGGCAACGCCGCTCTCATTGTTCACGGCGACTGGCCTGACCTCGACGGCGCCGCCTCCCGCACGGCCCACGCGGCTTTCAGTTATGCGGGCCAATCCTGCATCAGCGTGCAACGCGTCTTCGTCGAGCGCCGCATCTTCCAATCCTTTGTTTGGAAGCTCGTGGACATCGCCGCTAAGCTGGTCTCCGGCGATCCCTCCGACGAAGCGACCGAGGTGGGCCCGCTCGTTCGCTCCAGCGATGCGGACCGCGTCGAATTGTGGATCAAGGAAGCTATTGCTGGAGGCGCAAAACTGGTGGCAGGCGGCGAACGAAAAGGCCCGCTCATCTCTCCGGCTGTTCTTACTGCAACGCAATCGGGCATGAAGATTCGCGACGAAGAAGTATTCGGTCCCGTCGTCATCGTTGAGCCGTATGACGACTTTGAGCAGGCGCTCGCCGAGGTCAATCATTCGCGCTACGGCCTTCAGGCGGGATTGCTCACGCGCGACGCCGGCCACATTCTTACCGCGTATCGCGAACTGGAGATCGGCGCTCTCATCGTCGGCGACACGCCGAATTGGCGGCTTGATCCCATGCCGTACGGTGGCGTCAAAGACTCCGGCCTGGGCCGCGAAGGCCTCCGCTCCGCCATCGAAGAGATGACCGAACCGCGCATGCTCGTCCTGTCCGGCCTGGGCTGAACCAAAAGATAGGCGCATATCGCCCAGGACCAGAGCGCGTTCCGCTCAACCGCATCGCGCCTCGTCGAGCGCACTTCGCGGCCATCTCCTCTGTCGAGCCCCGGCATGAAAGAATGGTCGCGCAATGAATCTCGGCCTAAAAGATAAACTCATCGTCGTCACGGGCGGCGGCGCGGGCATCGGCGCAGGCATCACGCGCGCATGTCTTGAAGAAGACGCACGCGTCATCGTCCTCTCTCGGCCTTCGCAAAATACGCAGATGTTTCTCGCCGAAATGGCGACAATCAAGGCGCAGTGTTACTTTGTCGAAGCGCATCTGGAAGACCTCGATCGCTGCAAATCCGCGATCGCCGAAATTCTCTCCGCGCATGGCGACATCTACGGCCTGGTCAACAACGCCGGAGTCAATGACGGCGCAGGCCTCGAGCGCGGCTCGGTCGAAGCCTTCGTACAAAGCCTGCAAAAAAATCTGATCCACTATTACGCCCTCGCTCACCATGCGCTGCCCGCGCTCAAACGCACCCAGGGCGCTATCGTGAACATCAGCTCCAAAGTCGCGCTCACCGGCCAGGGCAACACCTCCGGTTACGCCGCGAGCAAAGGCGCGCAGCTTGCTCTTACGCGCGAGTGGGCTGCTGAATTGCTGGCCTCTAACGTCCGCGTCAACGCCGTCTTGCCCGCTGAAGTGATGACGCCGCTTTATCGCCGCTGGCTTGATACGCTCGGCGATCCGGGCGCCGAACTCAAGCGCATCACCGACAAGATTCCTCTCGGCCATCGCATGACTCTGTCGTCTGAAATCGCCGCAGCTACCGTCTTTCTGCTCTCGCCGACGCAATCGGCGCACACCACCGGCCAGCACATCATTGTCGATGGCGGATACGTCCATCTCGATCGCGCCCTCACATAGCGCGATGCGGTGGTTCGCGGCTCAGACATCGAGCCGCCGCTCGTACTCCACTTCTTCGCCGTATTCAAGATGGCGGCGCAAAATGCGCAGATACATCGCCCAGCAGAAGCACGACACGCGCCAGTGTGCGTTGGCCTGCGGCCATCCTGCGTGGTAGAAGCGCACGCGCGTCAGTTCCGGCCCTTCAGCGATCAGTTCGCACCCGATGCGCGTTCCCATCCAGTCCGGATGCGCCTCGGTCATCTCCAGCTCAAACTGCTGTAGCGGCGCCAAGCGCGTGACCCGCGCTCGCCACTTGAAGTCGCGCCCAAAATACAGCCGTAGCTCGCCGCCCTCGCTGCTGTCCCCGCCCGACGCCTTGGTCCACCACTTCTCCATCCCAGCCGGCGTGGCGAACAGCGCAAAGGCGCGTTCCGGAGTCGCCTTCACCGTGAATTCATGCACAATGTCCGCCATTCGCTCCTCGTTTCAAAGGCCGCCGCTCAAACGCTGATCGCCGCCCATTCTCTCAAGCTGCGCCTCGTCCGTCGATATACTGCGCTTCAATTCTTTTCAAACGCAGATTGTGACGGGTAAATCATCGACTGCAGCATGCCTATTCGCATATCTCTCTACCTGAGATGCGCATTGATCTTCGGATGTAGTTTAGAGGTCGCCGCGCAGACTACGCCAAGCCGGCCGTTTTTATTTCTCTCCACGTCGTGTCGAAGGCCGGACGAAATCTTTCACGGTCATAGTCCGAATCGCCATGGCATGGTCACGAAGATTTTCGGCTGCCGGCCGAGCTGCGCCGCCGCCGTTGCGTTCCGCGTAATCCGCCATCTCCATCATCGCGCCGGCAGCGTGGAACAACATGCGTCTGCCTCCGACGGTTCCCGCACGCTGTTCGATCGCATCATTCGTGAAGCGCTCGTCCATCTTGGCTGCAGTATCCGCGCTCTTCGGATCTAGGTCCAGTCTGACCAGCAGCCTCTTCACGATCGCATCCCAGGATCGCGCATTACGCAATTGCAGCCCGATCCTTGCAGAGCCAAGACAGGTCGCAAAAATCAAAAAGAGCGCGAGTTGGAGACAAGAGAAGAGAATCGCGGCGCCTCGGGCATAGTCATTAGCAACCAGAGTGAAACTACTCTTCACCTGTTCGCAGCCTAGGCGACTCTTATGTGCGG
>DATHNJ010000253.1:0-6591 GCA_035486155.1 Occallatibacter sp.
CCGTTCAACAAAAATCCCGCAAAGGGCAACAGCGGAATCAGCCACAGATGGAGAGAACCGTTCATAGTTTCATCAAGTCGATTCGGTCGACGGCCAGCGTTGCGCGGGCGCGGAAAACAGCAATGATGATCGCGAGGCCCACGGCAGCTTCCGCCGCGGCCACCATCATCACAAAGAAGACGAAGATCTGCCCCTTCACTGCATGCCACTGATGCGCGAAGGCGACAAAGGAGAGGTTCACGGCGTTCAGCATCAGCTCAATCGACATGAACACCGTAATTAGATTGCGTTTGATCAGAAAGCCCACCACGCCGAGCGCGAACAGAACCGCGCTCAGGATGAGATACCAGTTCAGCGGAACATTCATTCGCCAGGCGTCCTTTCTTGATCGTGAGGCCGCGCCAGCGCCACCGCGCCCAGGATCGCAATCAGGACCAGCACCGATGTGACCTCAAACGGCAGCAGCAGATTCGTGAACAGCACCGTACTCAGTTGTTCGAGGTTTGTGCTTCCAGGCTGGTTTGAAAGATTGTCGCCGAATGCCGCGCCGCCGCTCTGCGTATGCAAAACAACAGTTGCAATCACAGCCAGCAGTGCCACAACAGCAGGGAAGCCGACCACCGTTGCCGCCTTGCTGCCCAGCGTACGCTCCTCACGGCCCGCATTCAGCAGCATGACCACAAAGGTGAACAGCACCATGATGGCGCCGGCGTACACGATCACCTGCGCCGCCGCCAGAAACTCGGCGCCCAGCAGCAGATACAACACCGCGAGCGAAGTCATGACCACAATCAGCGACAGTGCGCTGTTGATCGGGTGCGTCTGCAGCAGCAGATTGATCGCCCCGGCAAGGCAGAACGCCGCGAACACGATAAACAAAATCAGATGCATCGTTCCGTCACTTAATAGGCGAGCCACAGACTCGTGGCCACAATGTTCAGGATGGCCAGAGGCATCAGATAGCACCATCCAAAATTCATTAACTGGTCGTAGCGAAAACGCGGCAGCGTCCCGCGCACCCACACGTAGAGAAAGAGAAAGCTGAACACCTTCAACACAAACCAGAAGATCGGCAGCAACGACTGAATCACGATGTTCTGCGGCAGCGGAATCAGGTCGCCGAACGGGCTCGTCCATCCGCCGAGAAACATTAGCGTCGCCACGCAGCCCACCATGATCATATTCGCGTACTCGGCCATGAAGAACATCGCGAACTTCATCGAGCTGTACTCGGTGTGATAGCCCGCCGTCAGTTCGCTCTCCGCCTCCGGCAAATCGAAAGGCGAACGATTCGTCTCCGCATACGCCGACATCAGATAAATGAAGAACGCGACGAACTGGAATCCGCCAAACAGGTTCCACGATAGAAAGCCGTGCGCCCCCTGGTTCTCCACAATCTGGCGCAGGTTCAGCGATCCGGCGCGCAGCACCACGCCCACCAGCGACAACCCCAGCGCCAGCTCGTAGCTGATCAACTGCGCTGAAGAGCGCAACGATCCCAGCAGCGAATACTTGTTGTTCGACGACCAACCCGACAGCGCAATCCCATACACGCCAATCGACGTGATCCCCAGGATCACCAGCAGTCCAATATTGATGTCGGAGATTTCAAAGAGGTGAAATCCTCCAGGCCCGGTCACTGTAGGAGATCCGAACGGCACCACCGCGATCGAGATCAGCGCGCAAGCCAGCGCGATGATCGGCGCGAAAAGATACAGAGGCCGATACACCGCCGTCGGCATGATGTCTTCTTTCAGAAATAGCTTGGCGCCATCGGCCAGTGGCTGCAGCAGTCCGAAGGGGCCGACGCGGCTTGGTCCCCAGCGATTCTGAATCCGCCCCACCAGCTTGCGCTCCAAGAGCACCGTGTACGCGACGCCGGTCAGCAGCACCACCGTCACCACGATGACCTTCAGCAAGCTCCACAAGAAAAACTGCAGAATCGTCACGAACCTTCAGCCTTTCGTACGCTGTTCCTCAATTAATCCGCCCCTAATCTGCTACGGCGGAGGCAGGCACGGCATTCTGGTGCCGCTCCAGGTCGAGCAGCGCCGGGCTATACCGTCCCAGCGTCCCCGAGGTGAAAAGTCCATCATGCGCCGGAGCAATCGCGCCCGTTCCGTTCAACGCAGCCACCGGCACAAATCCCGAAACCAATCCTGGCTCCGTCGGCACGTCGTTGCCGCCCAGCAGATTCAACCGGTCCAGCTTGTACGCCGGAACCAGCCGCTCAATTTCATCCAGCACTGCAAGCGGATCGAACGGGCTCAGCTTCGGCTCCAGCCCATTCGAGGCGAGCCACACCGCATGCCGATCGGCTTCGCCGGCCTGCGCGCCGCGCGACTGTCCAAGATCGGCCGTTAAGCTGCTCGCGCCAAACGGCACAAGTTTCTTGATGTCCGCGCCCATCGAATCAGCCAGGCGAACGATAATCTCGAAGTCCGGCTTTACGCCCGCGTGATCCGCCGCCTTCTTTGCCATCTGCAGATCGCCGTAGGTGTTGGTCACCGTGCCGGTCTTCTCATACAAACTCGCTGCAGGGAAGACCACATCGGCCAGCGCCGCCGTCTCGGTCAGAAACAGATCCTGCACCACAACAAATGTGTCCTTCAGTTTGCTGGGATCAAGTCCCTTCGCCGCATTCGCGCCGACAACCAGCAGTGCGCTCAATCCGCCCGTCAGCATCTCGGACTTCGTCTTGCCAGCGGTCGCCGGCATGCCCGCGTATTCGTTGGCAAACGCTCCCGGCGAAGATACTGGAACATATCCGGGCAGCAGGTCAGGGAAGAGTCCCATATCCGCCGCTCCGCGCGAGTTGGCGTGATCGCCTAGATAGGCAAGCTTCACGTTGGCGCGTCCCATGCCCCACTTCACCAGCGACTCAAGCTCGTCGCCCGCAAACTCCGATCCGAAGATGACAACCAGCGATTCCTCGGCTAGAACTGCGTCCTTAAAGGCTGTATCGCTAATGGTGGAATCAGAACCAGCCAGATATCCAGCGAGCTTCGCGTATCCACCAGCCGGAACCTTCAACGTCGCCTTGGCCTGCCGCTCCAGCTTGATCCGATCTGTATGCGCAACATAGAGCCGCGCCTTGTTCAGCCGCACATTGGTGCGAAGCTCCCAGGCCAGCAGCGGATGCTCTTCGGTCGGATTCCCGCCGATCAGCAGAATCGCCGGAGCGTTGGAAATGTCATGCAAACTTGCCGCGCGATGCGTCTGTCCAGCCAATGCTCGCGCGAACCCCGCATAATCCGCTGACCGTTCATGATCGATATTGTTGGTCTGCAGAACCGTGCGCGCGAACTTCTGTAGCAGGTAGTTCTCTTCGTTCGTCGTCGTGTTCGAACCGATCACGCCAATCGAAGAACCGCCCCCCGCATTTCCAGTCCGGCCATCCCGAATCTCTTTCAGCTTCTGCCCGGCGACGCGCAGTGCATGTTCCCAGGTCGTCGGCTCCAACTTGCCCGCCGCATTGCGTACCAGCGGCTTGGTCAACCTGTCCGAGCTCTCCACAAAGTCGAAACCGAACCGTCCCTTTGCGCAGAGAAAATCATGATTGATCCCGCTCTTGTCGCGATTGTCGGCGCGAATGATCTCCGTTCCATCATCGGCCTGCCGCACGCCCAGCGTTACCTTGCATCCATCGCTGCAGTGCGTACAAACGGTCGAGACATGATTCATCTCCCACGGCCGCGTCTTATATCTGTAACTGCCGCTGGTCAGCGCGCCCACCGGGCAGACGTCGATGCACATGCCGCACTGTTCGCAATCCAGCTGATCGCCGCCGTTGGGCGCAATGACAGATCTGGCCCCGCGATTCTCCACGCCCAGCGCCCACACATCCATGCCCTCGCCGCACATGCGCACGCAGCGATAACACAAGATGCAGCGCGGCCGGTCATAGAACACCGCAGGCGACCACTGCTGCTCTTCGCGGTGCTGCTTGGCTTCGGTGTAGAGGCTTTCGCCCGCGCCATACTTGAAGGTCATGTCCTGCAGTTCGCACTCGCCGCCCGCATCGCATACCGGACAGTCCAGCGGATGATTTCCCAACAGCAGCTCGATGGTCGCCTTGCGCGCCTGCGCAATCTCCGCCGACTCGGTGACGAATACCTGACCCTCAGCTACTGTCGTCGTGCACGCCGTCTGCAACTTCGGCACTTTCTCCTGCCGCACGACGCACATGCGGCATGCCGCCTGCAGACTCAACCCAGGGTAGTAGCAGAACGCGGGAATCTCGATGCCCGCCGCGCGGCAAGCCTCAATCAACAGCGTCCCCGCCGGCGCCGTCAGCTTCTTCCCATCGACTGTGAACGTTACATCCGCCATGCTTCTTCTAGTCTCTCATCCGCTGCTATCGTGCTGTTGCGTATCGTCCGTGATTCGCTGCGATTTTTCTCTGCACTGTCATCCCGAGCGAAGGTCGCCGCGGCGACCGAGCCGAGGGATCTGCGGTTCGGCTTTCACACGCGTGATTGCGAATGCCCCACTTACACCACCGCCAACTCCGCATGCTTCGCAAACGGGCAAGGCTTCCCGTTCAAATGATCCTCAAACTCCTTGCGAAACTTCTTTACAAATCCCAAGGTCGGCATCGCCGCCGCGTCGCCCAGCGGGCAGAACGTGCGGCCCATCATGTTATCGGCGATGTACTGAATGTTGTCGATGTCCTTCGCCGTTCCGAACCCCGCATGAAACCGCGTCATCGTCTTCTTCAGCCAGTCCGTTCCTTCGCGGCAGGGAATGCACCACCCGCAGCTCTCGTGCTGATAGAAGCTGATCGTGCGCAGCGCAAACTCGACGATACACGTTTGATCGTCGATCACCACCACGCCGCCCGAACCAAGCATCGATCCTGCTTTGCCGACCTGGTCAAAGTCCATGCCGATGTCGATCTCTTCGGGGAGCAGAACCGGGGTCGACGATCCGCCTGGAACGACGGCTTTCATTTTCCGTCCGCCGCGCACGCCGCCGCCGACTTCATAGATCATCTTTTTGAGGTTGTAGCCCATCGGCAGCTCATAGACGCCCGGCCGCTCAACGTGCCCGCTCAATCCAAACAACCGCGTTCCGCCGTTGCGCGGAGTGCCCACCGCCGCAAACGCTTCGCCGCCCATCGTAATGATGTGGGGCACAGTAGCAATCGTCTCGGCGTTGTTGATCACCGTCGGGCCGCCATACAAACCCACCACCGCAGGGAAGGGAGGCTTGATGCGGGGAACACCCCGCTTGCCTTCCAGAGACTCCATCAGCGCCGACTCTTCGCCCACTTCGTAGGCGCCCGCGCCGGACTGCGTGATCACATCGAAGTCCATCCCCGAGCCAAAGATGTTTTTGCCCAGAAACCCCTTCGCGTACGCATCGGCAACAGCCTTCTCCATGATCTCGAGAAGATAGCGATACTCGCCACGCAGATAGATAAATCCCAGCTTTGACCCGATCGCCAAACCCGCAATGATCGTGCCTTCAATCACTGCATGCGGATCATGCAAAAAGATCAGGTGGTCCTTACAGGTGCCCGGCTCGCTCTCGTCGCCGTTGACCAGGACATACTTCGGCTTCGCCGACTGTTTAGGAACAAAGGACCACTTCATCCCCGTCGGGAACCCCGCGCCGCCGCGCCCGCGCAGGTTCGAGGCCTTCATCTCATTGATGACCCAGTCAGGCCCCTGCGCAATGCACTTCTTCGCCGCCTCATAGCCGCCCAGTTCGACATACTTATCGATCTGCGCCGCGCCTTGCCCAAAGCGCCGCGACACAACCTTCACTTCATCGGGATGCGAGACTAGCTTAGGCATTCTTTTCCTTGTCTTGGACTTGCTTCCGGTATTGAGCCAAGATGCCGGGGACATGATCCGGCGTCAGGTCGTCGTGGAAGTCGTAGTTCACCTGGATCGCCGGCGCCCAGCAGCAGGCCCCGATGCACTCCACTTCCTCCAGAGAAAACACGCCGTCTCCCGTGATCCCCTTGTGCCCGATCCCAAGCTCGTCCTGAAAACGCTCGAACAGCTCATAGCCGCCGCGCAGCATGCAACTGATATTCGTGCACACCTGCACGTTGTACTTGCCCACCGGCTTGAACCGCAGCATCGAGTAGTACGACGCCACGCTCTGCACATCGAGCTCCGTGATTCCGATCCGCTCGGCAACTTCAGAGATTACCGCGTCGGACAAATAGCCCACCTCATCCTGCGCGTAAAGCAGCATCGGGACCAGCGCCGAACGCTTCACCGGATACTTCGCCGCCAGCGCGTCAAAACGCTTCGCAAGCTGAGGAGAAAACACCGACATCGTCTCAGCACTCATAGCATCAACTCCCGCGCCCAAGCCTCGGCAGCCAGATCCATCTCTTCTTCACCCCCGCTTGAATCGTTGCCCGACTTCAAGCGGCCAGCTTCCGTCAACTCAAGCATTCCGCTTCTTCCATCCTCGCGCCGCCACGTTATCGCAGGTCCCTCGCGCTTCAAATCCAGCCACCGGTCTGCGTGCCGCACCGTAATCCGTTCTTCACCCAACTCCACCGTGGCCTGCCGGTCGCCGTTCAACCCATGCGCCGCAGTGTAGCTGCGCAGCAGGGAAGCCAGCGAT
>DATHNJ010000254.1:0-9515 GCA_035486155.1 Occallatibacter sp.
GAGCAGCAGCACAGCGGCGGCGCGTAGCGCATTGTTTCCGCTCTTCGGCGGCGTAAGCGTGCTGCTGGCCGGGGTGCTGAGCGACAAGCTCGGACTGAATGGGCGCAACGTGGTGATGGTGGGCGGTCTGACGGCGAGCACGGCGTGTCTGTTAGCGCTGGCGCGCACGCCGGGCCATGCGAACCCATGGACGCCTGTCGTGCTGGTCGCAATGGTGGGCTTTCTGTTGCTGGGGCCGTACTCGTATCTTGCAGGAGCGATGAGCCTGGACTTCGGCGGCAAGCGCGGCAGCGCAACGGCGGCAGGAATCATCGATGGGGTCGGCTACCTGGCCGGATGGCTCTCCGGCGATACGGTGGCGCGGGTGACCGTGGCGTTTGGCTGGAAGAACGCGTTCCTGGCGCTGGCGTGCGCAGCGGCAGTGACCACGCTCGTCGCGCTCGCATTGGCGGCGTATCAGCACACGCGAAGGATGCAAGGCGCGGAAAGAATGCAGAGTGCGGAGGCATAAGCATGCGAACGATTGATTCAGTCGACACGCTCTTCGCGCTGTTGCAGGCGGGCGGCGGCGAAGCCTACTTTGGCGAGCCGGTCACCGTGCTCGAGCACAGCCTGCAGTCTGCATGGTTTGTGCAGCGCAAGGGCGCCGAGAAGGAGTTAGTTGCTGCGGCGCTGCTGCACGACATCGGACATTTGTTGCACGATGAAGGAGAAGACGCGGCGGCCCGCGGCGTGGATACGCGCCACGAAGAGCTGGGCGTCGAGATCCTGCAAGGCCATTTCTCCGCCGCTGTGCTCGATCCGATCCGCATGCATGTGGCGGCCAAGCGGTATCTTTGTTTCGCCGAGCCGCGCTATCTCGCGGCCTTGTCGCCAGCATCGGTCGAGAGCCTGAAACTGCAGGGCGGGGTGATGACATCGGCTAATGCAGAGGAGTTTTTGGCGACGCCACATGCCCGAGAAGCGATCGCCTTGCGCCATGCGGACGACGCCGCCAAGGTCAAAGGTCTGAAGGTTCCCGAGCTGCAGACTTATCGGCAACTTATCGCCGACCTATGGCGTTCGTGAGACGGCGCGTTTTACAAATCCGGCTGAAGATGTTTCAATCTGGTTATTGAAACAGGGGTGCCCCCCGTAAGCGGGGCTGAGAAGATACCCTCGAACCCGATCCGGATCATACCGGCGTGGGAAGTTTCCGAAGTCAGCGGCCTTCTCGTACACGAGTTCTCCTGTTTTATTTGTCGCAAACAAGGGGAACACATGGAATCGCCTGCAGCCGCTCTCGCCTTTCTCTCTCGACGATTTCCCTCTTTTATTTGCACGCAGCAATGGCTCTCTCTTGCGACTGCAGTCCTGTTTGGCGTTTCCGGCGTGGTGTGCGCCAATGCGCGGACCGGACCGCAACTCCCCGAGAATGCCGCGCCACAAAACGACACACAGAACCAGGACGCGAAAAAGCAATCTCAGGCGCAGAAGGTTCAACCCGTAACCACGACGGTTCTGGTTCATGCGGACCTCAACGCCGACTACCTGCCCACAACGATCTCGGTAGGCTCCCTGTCGGAGACGCCGTTGAAAGACACTCCGCTCTCCGTCACTGTGGTGACGCGCGATCTGATGAACAATCAAATCTCGCGCCTACTGCCCGACGTGATCAAGAACAACGCATCCATCGTGGATGATTACGTGCCGGTGGGCTACTACGGCGACTATCAGGTGCGCGGCTTTCCCCTCGACCTGGCGACGGGATTTCAGATCAACGGCATGACCATCGCCGGCGAACAAGACGTGCCGCTCGAAAACAAGGAGCGCGTCGAGCTGCTCAACGGCCTCGCCGGCGTCGAGAGCGGCGTTGCCTCGGCCGGCGGGCTCATCAACTTTGTCACCAAGCAGCCGACAACGATCACCGCAATCGACGCGGCGACCGATCAACGTGGAACCGCATACGGAGCGCTCGATATTGGCCGATTGTTCGGCAGCCGCAAGCAGGTAGGCGCGCGGATCAATATCGCCGGCGAACGACTCGAGCCCTATTTGCAGGACACGCAGGGCTGGCGCGCCGTGGGAGCGGGTTCAGCCGATTGGAAGATCAACTCCAAGGCGGTTCTCAGAGGCGACTTTGAATACCAGCACAAAAATGAGCGCGACGGGAGCGGCTATCAATTGCTGGGAGGCACGGCGCTGCCGGACATCAACCAGATCGCTCGTTCGACGATGCTGGGCGAACAGCCATGGGGTCAGCCGGACACCTACGACACGTTCAATACGGGCGCGCGATTCGACTATAGCCTTTCGCCGAAGTGGTCTGCGTTTGCGGCGGCCAGCCTGAGCCACTCACTGATCGACGACAACGTGATCTATGCGTATGGCTGCTACCTCGAGGCCGAATGCAATACAGGATCGGCGCCGTTTCCATGGTTCTTCGCCCCGGACGGAACATACGACGTGTATGACTATCGCGATCCGGGCGAGCTGCGCCTGGACGGCGAAACGGAGCTGCTGGTTGCGGGAATCGTAAAGAGCGGAGCGATTACGCAGAATGTTGCCTTCGGCGGGGAGCTGTTTCTGCGCAGCGTGCGCCAGCCTGGCTTCTTCACCGTTGACAATCCTTACTCGCCGGACGGCATTGTGCAGGACGGCGCGGTCTACACCTATGTCGGATCGGAGAACATCTACCAGCCTTTGACGGCATTCCCCTATGGCACGCCGGATTCGCTCGAAGACCCATTGCAATCGGCTGGTCCGCGCAGACTTTGGGAGGACAGCCATCAGACGGCGGGCATTCTGCAGGACCGCATTCAGCTGCCGGGCCGCGTGCAGTTATTGGCAGCGGCAAAGCTCGACCGGCTGCGCGATAACAACTATTCGGCATATGCGGGCTGCGCGGATTTTTTCACTGGCGCCACTCCCGACCCCTGCGCGCCGAAATTTAACCACAGCACAAGCTGGCTGCCGCAATTCGCAATCACCTATGGCCCCACAAGCAAGCTGACCCTCTATTCGAATTACGGAGTTGGCCTGTCGCTCGCGCCGCAGGCCCCGTTCTGGACCGACAACGGCAGTCAGTTTCTCGATCCGTTTCACACGCGGCAGGCCGAAGTGGGTGCGAAGTACGAACTCGGCGGACGCATGTTGATCTCGGGCGACGCATTCCGCATGCGCGCGCCATTCTTCTATCCCAAAACCCTCGCAGGGCCGGATGCATTCTGCCCTACGGGTAATCCTGGCGATCAATGCTTTGAGTCGGAAGGTCGCGAGACGCACGATGGCATCGAGTTGAACGCCGAGGGCAAAGCAAACAGCTGGCTTCATCTCACGGCGTCAGCGGCGTTGATGCGCGCCGAATCGACCGACACCGGAACGCCGGCCTTCGACGGCAAACAGGTGCTGAATGTACCCCATCTGCACACCACGGTGTTCGCGGATATCGCCCTGCCGCACATGCGAGGGCTCTTCCTGATGCCGGGATGGAGTTACACAGGACGGAAGGAAGCGACGCGCGACGACACGCTGAGCGTGCCGAGTTACAACGTGTTCGACCTGGGCGCGCGTTACACGCTGGGCGGCGAGCAGGGCCGCGTCACATTCCGCCTGTATGCCGATAACATCGCAAACAAGCATTATTGGTCTGACACCGGCGCCAGCTACGGCGACACCTTCATCTGGCTGGGGGCCCCGACGACGGTGCGGCTGGCGGCGCATTACAGGTTCTAGGTTGAAGGAGTTTGACCATCGAATGACGGCGACGATCAATGCGCATGGTTTGGACGGCGGCCTCGTGGCGCCCGACTGGCCGCCGCTGACTGGCCCCGAGACGCTTGCGCTCCTGCGGAGATTTCCCGAGTGCGATGGACCGATCAAAATTCTGTCCGTGAGCCCGCGGCCATTTTCTGCGGCCAGCGTGGTCGCGGTTGGCGCCAAGCGCGTCTTTGTGAAGCGGCATCCGTGTATAGTGCGCGACCGCGAAGGGCTGCTGGAGGAGCATCGATTTCTCGACCATCTGCGCGGGCGCGGAGCCCCTGTTGCGCAGGTGTTGGCGACAGATACGGGGGAAACCGCCATCGAGATTGGTGACTGGACGTATGAAGTACATGCGGCGATGGAGGGCGTCGATTTGTACGAGCAGGCGATCTCGTGGACACCCTTCCGTTCGGCCCGTCACGCCTTCTCTGCCGGCGAGATGCTGGCGCGGCTGCATCGGTTAGCCGAAGGATTCACGGAGCCGGCCCGCAAAGTTCAGCCTCTGGTTTCGAGTTTTTCAATCTTCGCTTCGGCTGATCCTGCTACTGCAATGCGCAACTATCTGGACGCCCGCCCGGCGCTGGCCCACGATGCGGCGACGCGTCAGAACTGCGATGAGGCTTTGGAACAGATCCATCGATTTCATGCTGAACTGCTGCCGCTATCGCCCGAGCTCTCGCCGCTGTGGACGCAAAACGACTTGCATGGATCGAATACCTTCTGGAGCGACACAAGTGAGGACGCGCGAGCCGTGGGCGCCGTCGACTTTGGCCTGGCGGATCGAACCAACGCGGTGCATGATCTTGCCATCGCCATCGAGCGCAATATTGTCGAGTGGCTGACTCTGATGAACGATCCGACGCAGCCGAACAATGTCGCCGTTCACATCGATCAACTGGATGCTTTGCTGGCGGGTTACGAACGAGTGCGGCCGCTTTCGAACGAAGAAGCTGCGGCCCTGGCGCCGATGACAGCCTTATGCCACGCCGAATTTGCGCTAACCGAAGCGGATTATTTTCTGGGCGTGCTGCGTTCGCCGGAGAAAGCGCGTGTCGCGACGGATGCGTATCTAGTAGGACATGCGCGCTGGTTCCACAGCAGCGCTGGCCGCGCACTGCTCGATCATCTGCGCCGCTGGGCCCACTACCGGGTTCAGATGCGCGAAACAATGGAACGCGAGGCGGCGCGCAGATGACCTGGACAACAGTAGCGATTTATCTATCGGAAAACTGGGTTGAGATCGCAGGCTTCATCACGACAGTCGCCGGAATCTGGCTCACCACCAAGCGCTCGATGCTGTGCTGGCCCGTCATCGTGGCGGCTGATGTTTTGTATCTCGTTGTCTTCTACCATGCACAATTGCTCTCCGATGCGCTGCTGCAGGCCTTCTTTCTTGTCTTCACGTTTTACGGCTGGTGGAATTGGCGCCGCGGCGTGCGCCAGGATGGCGAGGTCCGCGTTGTTCCCCTCTCAGCGCGCAGCCTGTGGATTGGCCTTCTCGCGGGCGCATCAGGCAGCTTTGTGCTGGGGATCTTGGCGAAGCAATTGCACGCGGCGCTTCCCTTCCTCGATGCAACGCTGACCAGCTTCAGCCTTGTGGCAAGCTGGTGGGGAGCGCGCAAACACACAGCGAACTGGCAGCTATGGATCGTGGTCGATGTGACTTATATCGGCGAGTACATCTACAAGGACCTTCAAGCAACGGCTTTGCTGTATGCGATCCTGGTTTGGCTCGCCGCGCTCGGCTTACGCGATTGGAAGCGAGCAGAAACCAAGGCCGATCAGATAGCGGCTTGAACGACGTTGTGCAGCGGTTCGCCGGCGATATAACGGCGAAACTCTTCCTCGGCAATTTTGACGGCTCGCGGCGCGAACTGCGGCGTCGACCCGCCGATGTGCGGCGTGATCAACAGATTCGGGCATTTCCATAAAGGATGCCCATCGGGCAGCGGCTCAGGATCGGTAACATCGAGCGCAGCGCGGATGCGGCCTGCATTCAGCGCGTCTACGAGAGCATCCGTGTCGACAACAGGCCCGCGCGCGGCGTTGATCAACAACGCGCCTTGACGCATCAGAGCGAGCTGCGGCGCAGAGATGAGATGATGCGACTCTGTAGTCGACGGAAGAATCAGGACGATGATCTCCGCCTGCGGAAGGAGCGCATCGAGCTCGCTGACGGCGTGAACTTTTGGCTCCGTACGTGGGGTGCGGGCCACGCGCGTGAGCTGCACCTGGAACGTCGCCAACATGCGTTCGATCTCTTTGCCGATCGATCCGTATCCGACAAGCAACACTCTCTTGCCGGTCAGCTCTTCGTGCATCACCGGCGGATAAACAGTCTGTGTATCGCCGGTGATGCGGGCGTAGTGCGCGTTTGCTTCCGAACGCCTCTTCCACTCGCCAGCGTGCTGAATATCGAGGTAAAGCGGAATATATCTGAGCATTGAAAGGATTGCGGTGAGCGTCCACTCTGCAGTCGAAATGTTATGTGCGCCGCGCGCATTGCAGATGGTCACATGCGGTCCAACCGCTGCGGGAATCCACTCCGTGCCGGCCATCAAGGCGAGCACCAGCTTGATGCCGCGAAGATGCGGCAGAATGCGCTGGGCGCGCGTCGGATACGGATTGGGGATCCAGACGTCGATATCGATATCCCGATCAAGCTGATCGGAAAGCGGGATCAGTTCGGCTTCGCGCGGGAAACCGGCGAAAAGGTCGGCAGGAATGGACGCGGGATATCCGATGCGCAGCTTGGGACTTGACATATTGAGCTCAAACCTATGCTACATGGCTGATCGCGCAGAGCGCAGAGACGGAATAGCTCTCTAGTGAAAGAATCGCCGCAGCGCGTCGGCGCAATCCTGCAGTTCCTCGATGGAGATCGCGTAGCCAAAGCGCAGATGTCCCTCGCCCTGCGCGCCAAAGACCGAGCCAGGGATTGTGGCGATGTGAGCTTTTTCAAGCAAAATCTGCGCCGCGGTGCGACTGTTCTTGTTGATCTTTTCAACGTTAGGAAAAGCGTAAAATGCGCCCGCGGGCGGTTCACACTCGAGTCCGACTTCGTTCAACGCCTGCACAAGCAGATCGCGGCGCGTGCGATACTGCTCGCGGTACGCGGCGATTTGCGACTCGGGTGTCTTGAGAGCGTGAATCATGGCATGCTGCACTAGCGTCGAAACGCCATTCGTAGAATAAAGAACGATTTTGCGCAGCGCGCTCATAAACGGCTCCTGCGCGACCGCATATCCCGCGCGCCATCCGGTCATGCCATAGGTTTTTGAGAACGTGAAGCAGGTGATCGTTCGTTCGAGCATCCCCGGCAAGGACGCAATCGAAACATGCTCGCCGTCATACACAAGATCTTCGTAAGCCTCATCGGCGATGACGATGAGATCGCGCTCAATAGCGAACGACGCGACTTCTTGAGCCTCTGCGCGAGTGAAGACCAGACCGCTGGGGTTCTGCGGCGTGTTGTAGTAGATGGCTCGCGTCTTAGGCGTAGAGAACTGCTCGAGGGTTTTGCGAATCCCATTGCGGCGCGCAGTGCATGTGGGCACAAGCAGCGGTCGCGCCTGCGCTCCTGTCACGAGATCGCCGATCGGCGTCCAATACGGAGAGAAGACCAGGGCGTCGTCGCCAGGATCAAGGACGCTTTGGAAGGCCCCGTACAAACCTTGCGATCCGCCCACCGTGGCAATGACTTCATCGACTGAAACGCGGATACTGTTTTTCGCCGCGAGCTTTTCGACGAGCGATTTGCGCAGTTCAGGCAGCCCGGAAGAAGGCGCATAGTGAGTCTGATTTGCGACCAGCGCCTTGACGGCTGCAAACTTGATGTCGTCTGGGGTCTCGAAGTATGGCTCGCCGCAATGCAAGGAATGCACCTGCACGCCCTCTGCGCGCATGGACATGACCTTATTGCGAATCTGCACGATGTCGGAAAATCCTACTTCATCCAGCCGCTTGGCCAGCCGGATCCCGCTCTCTTTCGTCGGCATGCGCACGTTCCTTTCGGTGTGAGGAGCGATTTTCTCACAACATACCCGATGAGGACGAGCTACGACTGTGACGTGCGACAGCTTCGATGTTGCGCGGATGTTACCTACACAGCAAGAAGGTCCGTGTAGATGGCCATGCCGACGACCGAGTCTGCGCCGAGTTCGTGCAGCGCGTCGATCTCCTGCTGGCTGCGAATGCCGCCGGCAACGATGAGCTGACGCTGCGTGAGGCCGCGCAGCCGCCTGGCGGCCTCGAGAGGAAAGCCGCCGAGGAGGCCTTCGCCATCGACATGCGTATAGAGGTACGCGCCAACGTACGGCTCGAGTTGCGGGATCGCGTCGTCAGGCGTGAGCGCAACTTCGGTCTTCCATCCTTTCACCGCGATGCGGCCGTTTTTGGTGTCGATGCCGGCAATGAGGCGATCGGCGCCGATTGCCTCAGAGAATGAGTCGGCGACTTGAGTGTCGACTTCGCCGTTTTCCGTGAACAATGCAGAGCCTACGATCACGCGCTTTGCGCCTGCATCGAGCAGTTGCTGTGCACGCTCGATCGTGCGGATGCCTCCGCCGACTTGAACAGGTAACCGCCGCGCTATTTGAGTTAGAAGAACGGAGTTCTCTCCCTGGCGCATCGCTGCGTCCAAGTCGATCAACTGCACTAGGGGAAAACGCGAGAAGCGCTCAATCCAGTATTCGAAGTCGTCGAACGCAAGGCGAAGCTTTTCGCCCTGCACGAGCTGCACGATGCGGCCGCCAAGAAGATCAATAGAAGGAATCAGCATGGAAGCCTCACGGGAACGCCGGCCTGGGCAAGCTCTTGTTTCAACGAACGCGCGCTAGAGACGCCGAAATGAAAGATGCTGGCGGCAAGCGCGGCATCGGCTTTGCCGCGCGCAAAAACGTCGTTGAAATGCGCGACCGTGCCTGCGCCGCCGGAGGCGATGACGGGAATGTTCACCGCTTCGCTGACCGCCGCGGTGAGCTCGCAATCGAAGCCGGCTCGCGTGCCGTCAGAGTCCATCGATGTGAGCAAAATCTCTCCGGCGCCGCGGGACTCGGCTTCGCGCGCCCATTCAACGACGCGACGGCCAGTGGGTTTGCGGCCGCCCTGCACGAAGACCTCTGCATCACGGACCGGGTCAGCAGCCTTGGGGTCACGACGCGCGTCGATGGCGACAACCACGGCCTGCGCGCCGAAGCTGCGGCCAATGGCCTCGATGAGTGCGGGGTCTGCAAGCGCGGCGGAGTTCACGCTGACCTTGTCGGCGCCAGCATCGAAGACCTGTTCCGCGTCGTGAGCGCTGCGAATGCCGCCGCCTACGCAGAACGGAACGAAGAGCTCGCGGGCCGCACGGCGCACGGTGTCAAACAGTGTTTTGCGGCCTTCGTGGGTTGCGGTGATGTCGAGGAGGACAATTTCGTCGGCGCCTTCGCGGGCGTGGCGCGCGGCAAGTTCAGCGGGGTCGCCGGCGTCGACGATGTCGACGAACTGCACGCCCTTGACGACGCGTCCAGCGTCCACGTCGAGACAGGCTATGATGCGTTTAGTCAGCATGTGTGCCCCTTAGACTCGAGCGCAAGAAAGTTACGCAGGATTTTGAGGCCGGTATCGCCCGATTTTTCAGGATGAAACTGCACGCCGAAGACGTTGCCCCGCTCAACCGCAGCAGCGAAGGGTTCGATGTAATGGGTGGACGCTGCGGTGTCGGCGGTGACGGGCGCGCGGTAGGAGTGCGTGAAGTAGACAAACTCGCCATCCTGCACGTTCGCAAGAAG
>DATHNJ010000255.1:0-3813 GCA_035486155.1 Occallatibacter sp.
TCAAGGCCGGAAACCCTCTTCCCTTTTGTGACGGAAGTTGGTCGGCCGAAGAGCGCGACCTGGCGATGTGATTTCGCACCTGCCGCGTAAGTCGCAAAATGGCGCTTTCTACGCCCTTTACACTCAATCCGATCGTAGACAATGAGGCGATCGCCGACGCGCTCATCCCGTGCCGGTAGTAAAGCCAGAACAGGGTTTGATCGCGCCCTCGCATCGCGCCGCTGGTGCACTCCTCGAGCCCCCGCTGGATTTCGCCGAGAAGGACCGTGCGCTCGATCTCGAGCTCTCCGCCGAAGCCCTCGATGGCCGCCTGCGGCTCATAGCTGTCGTGGATCTGGTCGACTGAATTGGCGCCGTTTTTGGACGACCGCCGCGCTTTGCAGAAATCGTGCGTCACGTTGGCCGCTACGGTTTTAACGTATCCGTCCACGGCGTGGGGATGATTCAGGGCGAACTTGCTCAACAAATGGAAGCGCCCATCGCAAAGTCTTAAATAGGTCTCTTGCACCAGGTCGGCTGCGATCTCATCCGGCGCCTCGCCCCATTGCCGCGCGGTTCGAATCACCGACAGAGTGATGGCTCGTTCAAATCGCGCGACAAACTGCTCCCACGCGCGGAAATCGCTTGAGTCCGCGCATGCATGAAGCAAGTCCCTTACATCTTCAGCAGATGCTGAAATCACTAGGCCCTCGAAGAAAAGCGCGTTTCGCCGTCCATAGAAACTGTTTCAATGAAGAAGGCGCATTCGCCCTCAATCCGCATCGCGCAGAAAAATTAATCCCGCGTAGAAGCGAGGCGTTCGATAGCCGTAACGTGCTTGTTCGGCAGGATTCTACATGAAAATACCAACGGAATTGTCTCAATTGGAGGCAGGGCGCCGAACCAAAGTGGCAGAAGAATGGAAGTCGATTGTTAAGCGGCGGTTAGCGCGGAAAGCGCTACTGAACAGTAGGAACGAGTTTTCGTATAAGCAACGATGGAAAAACTTCGTACAGAGGGGAGAGAAATATTTCGTATCAGAGGCCAGGAAAGCGGTCAATGTAAAAAAACCGCCCTCAGTGCGAGGGCGGTACGTACTCTTGCGGAAGCGCCGAGCCTTCGCCAAAGAAGAACTGCTCCATCTGCTCAACAAGGAACTGCTGCGCCTGCGGCGTCCATGGCTGCAGGCGATACTCGTTCAGCAGCATCTTCTGGCGGTCAACCCACTCGTCCCATGCGGCCTTCGATACATTCTTGTAAATCTTCTGCCCAAACTCGGAGTCGAAAGGCGGCTCTTCGAGCCCTTCCATCTCCTTTTTGTAGCGAACGCAAAATACCGTATGCGCCATCTGTCATGCTCTCCAAACGCTATTGTATGGGATGGACTTCCGCATGTGCTGGTCGCAGTTTCCTCGACAAGCCGCTATCGCACAAGCGCCGACTCGATGGAGATCTCTTCCCGATGCGTGCTGTTGGGAATGTCCAGCGATCCAAGAAGCGTCGGTTTGCCTTGCTGCGCCAGCATGGAGACGCCTTCCAGCTTGGTCTGCCCGATCACCGGATCTTGGCCCCCGATCCCGGATCGCTCGTCGGATATGTTCGATTGCTCAATCACGCTGCGCAGACGCAGGCTATCGCCGTTTCCTTCAAGGGAGGCCTCGATATTCAATCCAACGTCAACGTATTGCACTTGCGACTCCGGCTTCTCGCTGTCTTTCTGATTGGTCGATCCCGTCACGATCGGCACCCGCTTACCCTGCTTCACAGCGGTTTTGCCGCCTGTGGGAACGATGACTTCCACATGCTGCGTAGTTAGCGGCTTGCCTCCATCCGTCTCCACAATGGAATAGGTGATGCGATAGACCTTGCGCGTGCGATCCAGATCAGAGAGTACCTGCTGCGCCAGAGCCATCTCCTCCGGCGTGCCGCGCAGGGAGATTGCGCCTCGCGACTCGGCGTAATACATATGAGCTTTGGGCAGCATGTTGCGCAGATCGTTCTGAAGATCGGTGGCTTCGCGCTGGTCGGTGAGGTTCGCCAGATAGAAGGTCCGGTAGACTTCGCCAGCCGGCTTTGTTTCCGTCGCGTCGTTTTCCGCCGACGCCATGCGTGCGGCGCCCATTGCGCTCAGCAGCAATGCGGCGATCAGACACACGTATTCCTTTGTGTTCCGTAGTGCGTTCATCGTTTGCCTCCGAAAAAGAATGATCGAAGATAGCCGCAGCATTAGTTGTTCCTCTTTGCGGCTTCTTCTGCCGAGAAAGACGCAGAGCTTTGTTCGTCGCTCATAAATTTTCTTCTCTCGCCTCATGAAGAGAGGTATTTCTGGATGGCGAAGGGAAATGAACCGCACGCTGAGTTGCGTTATGGCTTAGCAGAGGATCGAGAAAAGGAGGACGGCTATGTCAGTCAACTTTGGATGCACGACGCAGGGGCGCGGAGGACAAGCTCTTCCCTGGGTGGATACAGCAGGCGGCGTGCCATGGTCCGCACTGCAGGCCTATAACTTTCCCTTGATGCCGGGAAGTAACTGGACCGGCACTACGTCTGGGTCTTTTCTACTTTCTGCGCCCGTCGTTGTGGCCGCGAACCAGAAGTTGACGGTCATTGCGATCCTCGCGACGGCTTACTACAAGCCCTACTGGGATGTCGGGTTTGGGCTGCTGGTGCAAGGCTCCACAGTGGCGGAAGTTCTGTTCGCTCTCCGGCCGGACAACGTGGATCAAAACGGAGACATGGGTCCGAATATCTTCTACGCGAAGCCTAGCGCGGGAGTTGCCTCTACATCCGTTAAACAGGGACCAGCGAACCTCGTGTTGGGCGGGATCACCTATGGGCCGCCAATAAATTCCGGAGGCGGAGACGTCTCCACAGTCGTATCAGCGGTCTCGTCCCCGCCCGCCGGCTCGTACCAGTTGTTATTCGGGATGTTCAACACGAATCTGAGCGTCGATCCGACTCGCCCCTCTGCGTTGGCCGTGCAGTACGTCGATGTGCGCTAGCCGCGAAGAATAGCGATACAGGCGTTTTGGACAGGAGAGAAGCTTCGCGGAAGGACGGAAGCGACTCTTTGGCCGACGGCCAGGTGTATGAAAATCCGCGATTCAGGTGCAAATCCGGGCGAATTTCCTTGACAATGCCCGTTTTTCGGATTTTCCTGAGGGCGAATCGATCTCCACGGGAAATCCGTGTGTCTGCAGCCGTCCTGTGCGGCCCGCCCCAACCCCGGCGTGAAGTGGACCCGGCGTGGAGATGCAAGGAGAACCGATGAGCACGCCCACGCCTACCCCCTCAACCACCCAATCGGGATTGTCTGAAAACGCCGCCGGAGGACTCGCCTACATCACGATCATTCCGGCCATTATCTTTCTGCTGGTCGAGCCCTATAACCGCAGCTCGTATATTCGCTTCCACTCCTGGCAGTGCATCTTCCTGGCCATCGCGTGGATCGTGGTCGACGTCGTAGTCGGCGTGTGCGGGCGCGTGCTGCCGTTTATGGGACTGCTCGCCTTCGGCCTCTATCCGCTGGTTTCGCTGGCCATGCTGATCCTATGGATCATGGTGCTCATCAAGGCCTTCAACGGCGAACGCTTCAAGCTGCCCATCATCGGCGACTTGGCGATGAAGCAGGCGGGCTAACGCGGAGTTCTCGGGCCCGGCAGCTCTGCTTCATTTGCTGTGATTTTCGGAGTTCGGCGCAGTAGGAGCAGAGCCCATCGACAGGTTATCGTCGCCGGGGAAAGCTGCAGGGCCGGTTGAGTTCGTTGAAAGATTGGGCAGATTAGTAAATTCCGTATTCGTTTTGAGGTCATGCAGGGTCATCGCTCTCTGTTG
>DATHNJ010000256.1:0-19728 GCA_035486155.1 Occallatibacter sp.
GGCCTCGTGGTCAGCGATCCGGCGACGCTGGTGGGGCTGGGCAACATTCGCAATCCAACCACGGCGCTCGCAATCTTCGGCCTGATCCTGATGGTCGCGCTTGAGATCAAAAAAGTCCGCGGCTCCATTCTGATCGGCGTACTCGTCATTACCGGCATCGCCTGGGCTATGGGTCTTGTGCACTGGACGCCTGCCAGCGGCGGCTTTCAGAGCCTTGGCGGAACGTTTCTCAAATTGGATATCCGCGGCGCACTCGGCAAGGGTCTGCTCGAAATCATCTTTGTCTTTTTCTTTGTCGACCTGTTCGACAACCTGGGCACGCTGGTCGCCGTCACCAAGCGGGCCGGCCTGATCGCCGCCGATCATTCCATCCCGCGGCTGAATCGCATCCTTCTCGCTGACGCCACGGCGACGGTCTTCGGCTCGCTGACCGGCACGTCCACGGTCACCAGTTACGTCGAATCGACTGCGGGCGTCGCCGCCGGAGGCCGCTCCGGCGTAACCGCGATCGTGACCGGGCTGCTATTTCTTGCCGCGGTTGGAGCGGCGCCGTTTGTGGGCGTAGTGCCGCCGGCGGCTACGGCGCCGGCATTAATTCTGGTCGGCTCGCTCATGCTGGCGACGATTACCGAGATTCGCTGGCACGAGCCGCTGGTCGCCGTGCCCGCGTTTCTCACGCTGATCCTGATTCCGCTGACGTATTCGATCGCCAACGGGCTCGGCTTCGGCATCATCGCCTGGGCGGTGCTGCATTTGGCCACGGGCCACTATCGCCGCCAGGACTGGCTGCTTTACATCCTCGCAGTGTTATTCCTATTGAGATTCGTCTATCTAGGCGCCAGCTAAGCTGAACTCTCGGCCGACCTCGTAGAATCGAAATCGATGACCTCTCGCGCTTCTTTTCGCATTGCGCTCGTCGCCGCTGTTCTGCTCTGCACCGCCTTCCCTGCTCTTGCGGCTGACTCCTACCGCGTCGTCCATTCCTACCCGCACGATTCACAGGCATTCACGCAGGGATTGATTTATCTCGACGGCCATCTCTACGAGAGCACCGGCCTCGAAGGCAAAAGTTCTCTGCGCGAAGAAGACCTCGAGACCGGAAGCATTCTACAGTTTCACGACGTGCCCAGCCGATACTTCGCCGAAGGCCTGACGGACTGGGGCAATACGCTCATTCAGCTCACCTGGCAGTCACACGTCGCCTTCGTCTACGACCGTACGACATTCCACTTTCTGCGCTCGTTCCAATACGACGGCGAAGGCTGGGGCCTGACGCACGACTCCAAAAGCCTGATCCTCAGCGACGGATCGGCCACGCTGAAGTTCTTCGATCCAACAACGTTTCACCAGACACGCACGATCGAGGTGAAGGATCACGGCAAGCCCGTCACGCAGCTTAATGAGCTCGAATACATTCACGGCGAGATCTACGCCAACATCTGGCACGCGGATCGCATTGCACGCATCTCGCCTGCAACCGGCGCGGTGCTGGGTTGGATTGATCTGAGTGGGCTGCTGCCGGCGAGCGAACACTCCACAGCGGAGGCCGTGTTGAATGGCATAGCGTACGACGCCGCGCACGATCGGCTGTTCGTCACCGGCAAGCTGTGGCCGAAGATCTTCGAGATTCAGGTAATGCCGGAAGGCGCAAAATCAGCCGCGAAGAAAAAGACGCCGTAGCACGCGACGCGCCTTCCGAGATCCATGTGCTGTAGTCAAAATCACATTTCAATCGGCAGGCGCCTGCGTATACTCACCGCGAACGCAGACCTCGCGCTATGGAGCTTCCCTCTTTCTCGGTCCCGACCGTTTTGCAGAACGCCGCGATCCTCACCGTGGTTTTGGCCTTTGCCGGGTACCTGGTCACATTCCTCAGTGCGCGCATGCTGGCGCAGCGGCGTGACAAGCTGAAGCTGGTCAACAAACGCCTCAACGAATTCTATGGGCCTCTCTACGTCGCTTCAGAGGCGGGCAACATCGCCTACCGATCTTTGCTGGAACGGCAGGGCAAGGAGAAGAGCGATCCGATTCTGGACTCGGAGATGAAAGACTGGGTGCTGTGGATGAAGACCATCTTCATGCCGCTGAACGATATTCGCGAGAAGGTCATCATCGAGAAAGCGCACCTGATTGTCGAAGAGCAGATGCCGCAGTGTCTGCTCGATTTCGTGACCCATGTGGTGGGCTACAAGGCCGTGCTCTCAAAGTGGGCCGAAGGCGACTACGCCGAGCGCCGCTCGACGATCGGCTGGCCGCCGGAGTTCGATGCGTACGTGTGCAGATCGTATGCGGCGCTCAAGGCCGAGCAGACCGAGCTGATGCATAGCGTGGTTTGGCGGCTCTGGCGGCGGATGTTCAAACGCGCATAAGCTACGAGCAGATGCCTGCTGAAGGCCCGCAGATCTCGCCCACGCTCAGCCTTACCGTGCAGCCGTTGGCGTTAGCGACAAACTCTCCCACAAACGCACCGTCGGCTCGGCCTGGTTAATCGTGTAGAAATGCAGCCCGGGCGCGCCGTTGCGCAGCAGCGATTCGCAGAGACGCGTGACTACGCCGAGGCCGAAGTCGTGCAGCGCCGGCTTGTCGTCCTGCAGTTGCTCCAGACGCAGGCGAATCCAGCGCGGCAGCTCGGCGCCGCAGCCCGAGCAGAAGCGCACAATGTTCGCGTAGCTGGTGATCGGCATAATACCGGGAATGATGGGAATCTTGATGCCGGCCTTTTCACAGCGATCGAGAAAGTCGCAGTAGGCATCGGCGTTGTAGAAGAGCTGGGTTATCGCGCTGTCGGCGCCGGCCTCAACTTTGCGGCGGAAGTTGTCGAAGTCCGCAGCCGGGCTGGTCGCCTGCGGATGCATCTCGGGATATGCGGCCACTTCGATGCGGAACCAGTCGCCATGCTGCTCGCGAATGAATGAGACAAGTTCATTGGCGTAGTGAAATTCGCCGGGCGCCGCGGCGCTGAGAGCCGTGGCGGGCAGATCGCCGCGCAACGCGACGATACGCCGAACGCCGGCGTCCCGATAGCGCTGGAGCAAGGCGCCGATGTGGGCGCGGGTCGAACCGACGCAGGTGAGATGCGGCGCGGCTTCGATGCCGGTGTTGCGCACCACGGACATGATGGTGTCGTAGGTGCCCTCTTGCGTGGAGCCTCCGGCGCCGTAAGTGACCGAGAAGAATTCAGGTTTGAGTTCGGCAAGCCGAGCGATGACGGCGGGCAGCTTGGCCGCCGCTTCCGGCGTGCGCGGAGGACCGAGTTCGAGGGAGAAAGAACGCATAAGAATTTAGATTTCGCGATGCAAACGATCAGAGGTCAGGCGATCATTTGCTGATCCCTGACCCCTGATCACTGACAACTAGTAGCGGTAAAACTCCGCCTTGTACGGGCCTTCCACCGGAACGCCAATGTAGTCGGCCTGCTTCTGGCTGAGCTTGGTCAGCTTCACGCCGATCTTTTCCAGGTGCAAACGGGCCACTTCCTCATCCAGCTTCTTGGGCAGCGTGTAAACGTTGACCTTGTAGCTGTCCTTGTTCTTCCAGAGGTCGAGCTGCGCCAGCGTCTGGTTAGCGAAGCTGTTCGACATCACGAAGCTCGGATGGCCGGTGGCGCAGCCGAGGTTGACGAGACGGCCTTCAGCAAGAATGAAGATGCTGTTGCCGGTCGGGAACGTGTACACGTCCACTTGCGGCTTGATGTTCAGCTTCTTCACGCCCTTCTCGGCGTTCAGACGGTCCATCTGGATCTCGTTGTCGAAGTGCCCAATGTTGCAGACGATGGCCTGATCCTTCATCTGCTTCATGTGCTCGAGCGTGATGATGTCTACATTGCCGGTGGTGGTGACGTAGATGTCGCCGCGGCCCAGCGTGTCTTCGATCGTGGTCACCTCGAAGCCTTCCATCGCCGCCTGCAGCGCATTAATGGGATCGATCTCGGTGACGATGACGCGGGCGCCCATGCCGCGCAGCGAGTGCGAGCAGCCCTTGCCTACGTCGCCGTAGCCGCAGACCACCGCAACCTTGCCGGCGACCATGACGTCGGTGGCGCGCTTGATGCCGTCCGCCAGCGATTCGCGGCAGCCATAGAGGTTGTCGAATTTGGACTTGGTGACCGAGTCATTGACGTTGATTGCCGGAACGAGCAGCTTGCCCTTTTCGAGCATTTGATAGAGGCGGTGAACGCCAGTCGTCGTCTCTTCCGAAACGCCGCGCCATTCCTTGACCACGTTGTGCCAGTGCTGCTTGTCTTCGGCGTAAACCTTCTTCAGCAGGTCCTTGATCACCTGCTCTTCGTGGCTGCCCGAAGGCGAGTCGACCCACTTGTCGCCATTTTCCAGCTCATAGCCCTTGTGGATGAGCAGCGTGACGTCGCCGCCGTCGTCGACCACCAACTGCGGACCTTTGCCGCCCTTGTGAGCCAGCGCCAGATAGGTGCAGTCCCAGTACTCTTCGAGCGACTCGCCCTTCCACGCAAACACCGGCACGCCGGCTGCAGCAATCGCGGCCGCGGCGTGGTCCTGCGTCGAGAAGATATTGCATGAGGCCCAGCGCACTTCGGCGCCGAGCGACGTCAGCGTCTCAATCAGCACGGCGGTCTGAATCGTCATGTGCAGCGAGCCGGTGACGCGCACGCCCTTCAGCGGCTTCTCGGCCGCGTACTTGTTGCGAATAGCCATCAGACCGGGCATCTCGTGCTCGGCGATGGCGATCTCTTTGCGGCCCCAGTCGGCGAGCGACAGATCGGCGACTTTGTGGGCAAGCTGCTCAACTTCCAATGTGGGGGTAGCCATGCTGACTCCTAAATCGACGCTTCGCATCGACATATCGTGATACATTGATATGTAGCAGAATTCCCCTATGCCGTCAATCGTGAAAATCCTGCGCGCTGCAGCCGAGCCCAGCCGGCTCCGTATCCTATTGCTCCTGAAGGAGGAAGAGCTCTCCGTAGCGGAGCTTCAGGAGATCTTGACCATGGGGCAAAGCTCGATCTCGACGCATCTGTCGCAGCTTAAACAGGCGGGACTGGTCGAAGACCGGCGCACCGGCAAAAACAACCTCTATCGTTTATCGGCCGCCTCCCCCGCAGGGGGCAGACCTTTGGAGGAGATTCTTGCTCAGGCCCGACAAGAAATTCCCGAAACGGCGCCAGATCATGCCGCCATGCGCCGCGTCGTCAAGAAACGCCAGGACAAGATGCGCTCCTTCTTCGACAGTATGGCGGGACGGCTGGGCAAAGACTATGTTCCCGGCAAGTCATGGAAGAGCATGGCCGAGGCGTTTCTGCACCTGCTGCCGCCCATGACCATCGCCGATCTCGGCTCTGGCGACGGCGGCTCCGCCGTTTTACTCTCTCGGAGCGCCGTGCAAGTCATAGGAGTCGACGCCTCAGAAAAGATGCTTGAGGTCGCACGCGATCAGGCGCTCCGTGCGGGAGCTTCCAATGTCGATTTCCGTCTGGGGGAGATGGAAGAGCTGCCCATCGACGACGCCTCCGTCGATCTTGTCTTCTTCTCGCAATCGCTGCACCACGCCGCGCACCCGGAACGGGCCCTGCGCGAGGCCGCGCGGATTCTGCGCCCCGGCGGTCGCATCGTGATTCTCGACCTCGCCAAGCACCGCTTCGAAGAAGCCCGCGAACTCTACGCCGACGAGTGGCTGGGCTTCAGCGAAGCCGAGATGGAAGAGATGCTCGCCGGCGCGAGTTTCATCGATGTGCGGGCGTCGATCGTCGATCGCGATCCTGAGGCGCCGCAGTTCCAGACGCTGCTCGCCGTCGCCCGCAAGTCCGACGAATGATCTCCGTTTCTCAAAACGGAAGCAGAAGCAAAGGAACAACGACCCCTGCCACTAAGAATCCGGTGACCAACCACCAGCCGCGGTTGTATCGATACGACATATACAGACCGGTCAAGGCGGACAGGAAAAGACTGATGGACACCAGAAGAAAGAAGACCTTCATGGGTAAATGGCTCTTTCCCTGACCCGAAGTTCGCGGCCCCGAAGACGGCTCACCGCTCCGTCCGGCGCCCGATTTGCCGAAGCTGCCGGGTTCCCCTTGCGAAGGCCCCGTTTCGCCCGCCTTTCCGGGATTGTCTTGCGCAGCGGGTCGAGGGCGGCGCACAGGTATGGTCGTGTCCTGCTTTTTGTGAAGCTGCGCCAGCGTTGCAATCCACGCAGGAGGTTTGTAGCTGCTGCCAGGTGTGGCTTCGTGCAAGTTGAAAGTCTGCATTGCGCCCGTGAACGCAAAAAAGAGCAGCGCCGGAGTTGTGAAAATGCCCAAATAAAGATGGACTTTACGCATGAATCGTAAGACTGCGTGGCCTTTCGACATCGATGTCCTTGCGAAAAGAGGTTGCGCGTCTTGAGATTGATCTGCGTGGCGCTTCAAGTCATAGCGACCGCAGAACACGCTACACCATGCAATATAAGACTAATTTAGTCCGAATTGGATTACAAAGCGGCTTATGGGCAACATGGAGCGGCCCATAGTGAATTGCGATCCGCGAGCCGCATTTGGTCTACACCAGTTCCAACCGCACCTTGCGCCCCACAGCCTGCGCCGCCTTGCGCAGAGTGCTCAGAGTAACGGCATCGTATTCCGGATCAAGCAGACGGTCGAGCGCCGCGCGGCTCGTGCCCATCCGCCGAGCCATCTCGGCTTTCGAAAACTGTTTCTCCTTCATCGCAGCCGCCACCTGCCGCGCCAACACACGCTTCAACGCCGCCGCACTGACGTCTTCATAGATGCCTTCCTCATGTAGCCAGCTATCGAAAGAAGATCCGATGTTCTTGTCCTTCATACGCCTTCTCTCTTTCGTTTAAGCGCCAGATCTGGTCTTCCGGCTCCAAATCTTTCAGCCATTCGCGACCGGCTCGCGTCCAGCGTCGGAGCGATAGAAGCGCGCTGGAATGCGTTTGGGCCCTGGCTTCACCGAAGCAAGGTATCATTTTTGATACACGACGTCAACGCATCCGCTGCCCGCGAGCAAGAGGTCGAGACTTGAGCGTGCCGGAGTCCGCCTGCGCTACTATTGCATCGAAAAAGAGGCAGCAATGACCACAGACGCCGTATCTCCGGCAACTCCCGCCAAGACAGCGCGGCTCTCCCGTGCGCGGCGGACTGCATTACTCAAGGCGCTGGCCGACCCACGGCGGTACGAGCTGCTGGAGCACATTGCTAAAGCCAATTGCGCTTTTGGCTGTTCGGACGCGCTGACTGCGCTGCGGATTGCGCCGGCGACGCTGTCACACCACGTGAAAGAGCTGGAGTCGGCCGGGCTGATCGAGATCGAGCGCGTCGGCAAGTTCCACAATCTCAGGTTGAAGCCGGGCGTTCTTGAGGCGTTGGCCGAGACGCTGCAGGCGCTCGGTTCCTTCTCGTGTGAAGGCCGCTGACTGAGCCCTCCGACTGCGGACCATTTTCCTTGTCCGGCGCATACTCAGGTCGTGTTCGGATCAAGGCACTCTTCCGGGACGGGCGCCGCATCCGGTAAGCGAACGCCAGAGGCAACGCAAAACGCGCCAAATAACCCTCAGATGCGTGCAAAAATGACGCCAAAATGCGCCATTTTGCGCGGCCGAAGAACAGCCATCTAACTTATTTTTCAACAATATACCGAATTTAAAAAGCGCCCAAACATACACTGTGAAACTGTGAGACTGTGGAACGGCGAGCTGCGACTCCGCGATCGGTGTCCCAGCTTATTCAACAAAAATATTTCTATGCGGTGAATGGACGTCGGTGATAGCCTTCGGCGGTCGGTTAAGAGCGCCCTAATTTGCAGCTTCTGGGCAGCGCAATTTCTGCACTGGATTTGGGGCATTTCGCGTTTCAGCCGTCACATTTTTGGATGCAATCTAATTGCACCAATTTTTGTGCATTCTGCAGGTCTCTCTGGGGGAAAGACTTAGGCCCAAACAGCGGCCATCTTCGCCCTGACTTCGCCCTGGATCTCCCGTTCTAAATGTTGTCAATGGTTGAGGTTACTGGTCCAAAACAGCCTCGGGACTAGTAAAATGGACGGATGCTTATGAGACAAAACACGGACAATGTGAACCGGAAAGATCCTGTTCAGTTTTGGCTAATAGCGGCTGCTTCCTTCATCGCGCTCGCCGGCATAGTTCTCACCTTGCCGGGCGCGACAGTTCAGGCCGATGTAGTTTTGTCGCGGCCTCCCGCGACTGAGCCTCCTCCAGCGCCGGTCCTTAGCGCTATCCCGACGACGATTGCGCAGAAACCCGAGAAGCCGACTCATGGCTTCGCCTCCTGGTACGGCGGAGTGTTCAACGGACGGCAGACCGCCAACGGCGAGACGTTCGACCAGAACGAGATGACCGCCTGCCACCCGACGCTGCCGTTCGGCACCAAGGTGAAGGTGGAGAACACGCGGAACCACAAGTCGGTGATCGTGCGGATCACGGACCGCGGGCTGCTCTATGGGCGGCGGGTCATCGACCTGTCGTATGCCGCAGCGGCCAAGATCGGCATGACCGAGGTAGGCGTAGCGCCCGTGACGATCCAGGTGATCTCGCGACCGGAAGCGAATTAAGGCAGCTCTAACAAAGGCCTTCGGGCGTCAGTGAAAACAAAGGGCCGGGCTTTTAGCCCGGCCCTTTTATCGTTCTGCTAGCCTTTTACTCCGCGTCCGGGCGCTTATAGGGCTTTTGCAGCAGCATGCGAGCCTCGTTCACGCAGCCCTGGGTATTGTCGTTGGTCTGGACAGCGAGGCGATACTCGTTCACGGCGCGGTCGCGCTGGCCTGTGATATCGAAGATCCTGCCGATCGCAATGTGGCTCCAGCACTCGGTCCAGGTTGGCTCGCCATCGCCGCGCAACGCGTCGCGGAAAGAGTTCACGCTGGCCTGATAGTTGCGCTGCGTAAAGAGCACTTCGCCGATGCGGTAGCTGCCCAGCGAGCTCTGGGGGTTGGCGGCCAGGGCCTTCTGGTACTCGGCCAGGGCGGCAGTAAGGTCGTTCTGCGCGACGAGTTGCTGGCCTTTCAGGATCGAGATGCGCACCTGCAGGTCGGGCGAGGACTTCAGCACCCAGTCGCCTGGATCGATGGCGATGCGGCGCGGGCGGCCGAAGGTGTCGTCCACAAACTGCGATTCGGTGCCGACCACGTCGATCTTCTGGTTGACGGTCTTGCCGTCGGTCTCCACGCGAATATCGACCGGCATGCGGAACAGGTCGAGGTCCTGATTAATAAAGCCGATGGTCCGGAAACCCTTGTTGTTGCCCAGCCGGTAGACGGTGTATTTGTCGGCGAAGGTTGGTGCGCCGGTGCCGTCGATCCACTGCGCGAAGAACGGGGTGAGCTGCTGCTGGCTCTGCGCCTCCGCCACCTTTTCAAAGTCGCTGCCGCGAATCGATTTGTCGGTGAACTCGCTGAGCGCGCCTTTGAGTGTGGCCAGAAAAGCCTTGTCTCCGATCTCGCCGCGCAGCATGTGGAAGATCATGGCCCCTTTTTCGAAGGTCTGCGCCTGAAATTCGGGCGAGAACGGACTCATGCGGCCGACGCTCGAAAGCGGCACGGTGTCATAGGCGAGGGCGCCGGCGGAGACGTCCTGCAGCGCGTTGTGCAGAGCGCTCACGCCGCTCTCGTCTTCCAGATACATCAGCTCGCCGTAGCGGGCCAAGCCGTTCGTGATCCAGGAATCGCTGAGCGAACGCGGGCTCACCTCGGAACCCCACCACTGGTGGGCAATGGTGTTGGCCATGAGGCGCACGCCGGACTTATCCCCAATGCGCGCGCTGGGCAGGGCGGCAAGCTCAGGCGCCCAGGCCGCAGGCAGCGTATCGTCGGGCATCTCTACGACGTTGAGATGCGGCGACTCCGGCGCCCCGAAGCTGTCGGTGAAGAAGTCGTACTCTTTGGCGGCGGTCTGGGCAATCTGATTGCCCTGCGCCTGATGATTGACGGTGAGATACACCTTGACGTTGCCTGGACCACCTGAAAATGGATTAACGAAGCGTCCAGCGATAACGGTGCCAGGGAAACCCGGCTTGTCCCAGTTGAAGTCGAACTCGTCGCCGGGTTTGCCGCCGGCCAGCGTAACCGAGTGCGGCTCTCCCTGCGCGCCGCTGGCGAGGACCCGCATGCCCTGCGGGACTTTGATGTGGAGCTGCGCTGTGAAGCGATCGGTGAAGTACCCCGTGCTGGGGAACCAGCGCGCCGGATACAGCAGATAGGTGATGGGCTCCTCAATGGCGGCGAGCTTGAGCCCTTCGACAGGGCCGTCTTCGTTGCCGGTGATCACGCCCTCGTACTCGAAGGTCCAATGCGACGGCTGGCCGGAGACGAAGGGCTTGGACGGGGCGACGCGGATGGTGCCGTCGGCCAGACGCTCGCCGGTGAGTAGCTTGCCGGCGTCATCGGTGATCTTGATGAGCTTGAGCGCGGGATGGAAGCCAAAGCTGACCTCATCGGCGCTCTCGGGCGCGGTGAACGTGACCTGAGCCTTGGCTGCGATGTGATGCGCGGTTGTGTCGAGTTCTGCGTCAATCACATAGCCGGTGATATCGAGCGTGGCCCGTTCGGAGCGCTGCGCCATCGCATGCGTGGCCGTCAGCGCGGCGACTAAAACGGGAAGCGCGCGGAAAAGGAGCTGCGTGGGAAGCTGGCGTCGGAATCGAATCATGAGCGTTCTGTAGGACATATCGTTTTTTCTTGGCTCGCACATTTTCGGCTATGTCCACCGGCGTCTCCGGTTTGCGCCAGCGGCATCTCCCGTTCAGGATTGCACGGATTCTACGGCAGGGGAAGCGATGCCCAGAACCTCCAGAGCAAGGTCGGCGACTCTGTCGATCGCGCCCGACGACTCCCCCTGTTGGTTCCGGCGGACGCTCAGCAGCGCACGCACGCGCTCAAGCTCCACCATCATGGACTGGCGCGGCGGCCCATCGGGTAGCAAAAGAGCAAGATGTTGAACGATATTCGTCGCGGTAAAGTCACTTTGAATGAGTTCGGGAACGATCCGCTTGCCGGCGATCAGGTTGGCCATGGCGACGTGGGGCACGTCCACAACGCGTTTGGCGATGGCGTAGGTGAGCGGCGAGACGCGATAGACGACAACGAATGGGTTGCCGATCAGCGCCGCTTCGACGGTGGCGGTGCCGCTGGCGACGATGGAGGCGCGGGCGTGAAACAGGGCGGCGCGCGCATCGTCTGTGGTGAGTATGGGCAGGCTCGGGGCGTGTTGTTCAATGAGCTGGCGAACCATGAGGCGGTCATCAGGGCTGAGCGTCTGAGCCAGTGGGAAGATGAACTCCGCACCCTTCATTTCGTGACCAAGTGTCAATAACGAACGGGCGGCGGCCAGCATCTCGGGCAGGTTGGCGCGAATCTCCTTTGCCCGGCTGCCGGGGAGCAGCGCAATCCAGGTCTTGCTGGGATCAAGATGGTTTCCGATTGCGAACTGTTCGCGCGAAATCGTGGGCAAAGGCAGGTCGGCCAGAGGATGTCCGACAAACTCGGCGTTGACGCCGCGCTCGCGATAGAACGGCTCCTCAAAAGGAAAGATCACCAGCATCCGGTCCACATACTGCTGAACTAGCTTGATGCGGCGTTTCTTCCAGGCCCAGAGCTGCGGACTGACAAAAAACAGCACGGGAATCCCCAGCCGGTGGAACTCTTCGGCGAGCTTGAAGTGAATATCCGGGAAATCGATGAGAACGGCGACCGACGGCCGGCGCTCGCGGACCGCGCGTTTGAGTTTGCGGAACTCGCGATAGATCTGCGGCAGATGGCGGACCACTTCGGTGATGCCCATGACGGCCATGTCTTCGGCGCGCACGATGCGATCAAGTCCCGCCTCGACCATCCGCGGGCCGCCCATACCGACGAATTTGGCCTGCCTTCCGAGCGACTGAAGCTTCTTTTCGAGCGCCGTGATCAGCAGCGCGCCGTAGGCCTCGCCACTGGCTTCGCCGGCCGAGATGAAAAAGATGGGGTCGGGCATAGGTGCGCGGTTTCGCTACACCAATGATAGCGATGGCGCTGCCTCGTTAGTCGTGACTGACCAGACAGAGACAGGTTGGAGTTACCACCGTGGCATGTGGAAAACACGAAAGCGACATTGTCACAAACGCGAAAAAAGGAGAAAACAGAAGCACGCTTCAGCGCGGTGGAGGGGGGAGTCGGGAAGGGGGATCTCGAAGCCCGTTTTTTGCGCGCTGAGGCGTACCAATTTTTCCGGTCGACGTGCGGAAAAGCGCAGGTCATATCCCGTTCGCTCTTCTTGTCCGACTGCGATCGCCTGCCGTGCGCATCATTTCCCTTCTTCGCTCTACACTTGGAATTGGCGACCTTCGGCGCTGATCGAAAAAGCTGAAAAAAGCGCACTGTGAAACTGTGAAATTGTGCAACTGAAGGCGCGCCCCGCAGCCGATCTCACGGAACGATCTCAAGAACTCATCCATCGAAAATCCATTTCTGACGCTTCGATTGGCATCGCGACCCGATGCCTGCGGATGCTACACTCGGGCCGCGGCGCATAAGGGAAGGCAAGGCTGTTCCTCGTCGACGACCTCCCAGAGCAAGGCGCAAGAAGGAGATCAGAGATGCAGAATGGCAATCACGGAGAAGCTGCGCCAAATCCGGCGTTAGTCTTCGATATGCTGCAGGCCTATCAGCGCACTGCGGCGCTGAAGGCGGCAATTGATCTCGACCTGTTCCGGGCCATTGGCGAAGGAGCCGACAGCGCGGTATCCATTGCGCAACGTTGCGGCGCCTCGGAGCGCGGAACGCGCATTCTGTGCGATTTTCTGGTGGTCAACGGCGTTCTCCAGAAAGAGAACGATCGCTACAGCCATACGCCCACCAGCGCGGTGTTTCTCGATCCGCATTCGCCGGCGTGCCTGGCGTCGATCGCTAACTTCCTCGCCGATCCCTCGCGCCATGATCCTTCCAACGATCTCGCGGAGATTGTGCGCAGCGGGCGCACCTCGCTGCCTGGCGAAGGCAGTCTCGATCCGGAGCACCCGATGTGGGTGCAGTTCGCCGAAAATATGGCTCCGATGATGGGCCCCGTAGCGGGACCGATGGCCGCGGCCGTGCTTGAAGGGCGCGATCATCCGATGCACGTTCTGGACATCGCCGCCGGACACGGACTGTTCGGCATCGAGTTCGCCAAGCAGAACAAGAGCGCGCACGTGACGGGCGTGGATTGGGCGCCTGTGCTGCGCGTGGCGCTCAGGAATGCGGAAAAAGCCGGCGTGCACGATCGCTACACGATGCGGCCCGGCAGCGCCTTCGACGTGGAGTTCGGCGGACCTTATGACGTGGTGTTGCTGACCAACTTCCTGCACCACTTCGACAAGCCGACATGCGTTGGGCTGCTCACGAAGATTCGCAGCGCGCTCAAGCCAGGCGGCAAAGTGGCGACGCTGGAGTTTGTGCCCAACGAAGATCGCGTGTCGCCGCCTATGCCCGCGTCCTTCGCGATGACCATGCTGCTCTCGACGCCGTCGGGTGAGGCTTACACGCTCAGCGAGATCTCCGCGATGTACACCGATGCCGGACTCACCGGCACGCGCGTCCACCCGATTCCCATGAGCCCGCAGACGGTTGTGATCGGGCAGGCGTAAGAGCGCGAGGGCGCTCGGAGGGAGCAGCGGCCTTCAGGTCGCTGAGAATCCCAGGCAGAAATTTGGGGGCTTCAGCCCCGGAAACTTGTTGAACGCTTCAACGCGCCAACGCCGGTTCCGTCACGCCACGCCGTGCGCGCACAGCCGCGGCAAGCTCTGCAAGCAGCTTGTGCGTCTCGGGCCAGTCGATGCAGCCATCGGTGATGCTCTGGCCGTAGACCAGCGGCTGGCCTGGAACCAGCTTCTGTGCGCCGGCGACGAGATTGCTCTCCAGCATCACGCCGATGATCTCGCGATTGCCGGCGGCGACCTGCGCGGCGACATCACGGCACACCAACGGCTGCCGCTTGTAGTCCTTAGAGCTGTTGGCATGGCTGCAGTCGATCATAATGCGCGGCTGCAGGCCAGCAGCCTTCATCTGCACGGTCGTTTCGGCGACGGCCTCGGCGTTGTAGTTCACTGATTTGCGGCCGCCGCGCAGGATGACATGGCAATCCGAGTTGCCCCTCGTGACGAAGATGGCCGACTGGCCGAGCTTTGTGTGGCCGAGAAACGTATGCGAGCACGAGGCCGAGAGGACCGCATCGACCGCAACCTGCACGTCGCCTGAGGTGGCGTTCTTGAAGCCGACTGGGCAGGAGATGCCGGACACAAGCTGCCTGTGCACCTGGCTTTCGGTGGTGCGCGCGCCGATGGCGCCCCAACTGACCAGACCGGCGATGTATTGCGGCGTGATCATGTCAAGGAATTCCGTGCCCGTGGGCACTTCCATCTCCGCCAAGTCGAGCAGCAGATTGCGCGCCAGACGCAAGCCGTCGTTGATCTTGTACGAGCCATCAAGGTGCGGATCGTTGATCAAGCCCTTCCAGCCGACCGTGGTGCGCGGCTTCTCGAAGTAGACGCGCATCACGATGCACAGATCCTGCGAGAACTCCTTGATCGCCGACTGCAGCAGCGCGGCGTACTCGCGCGCGGCTTGAACATCGTGGATGGAGCAGGGGCCGACGAGCACGACAAGGCGCGGGTCGGCGTGGGCGAGAATGCGCGCCACGTCGAGACGCGCATTGAAGATGGTGGCCGTCGCCGCTTCGCTGGTGGGGCGCTCCTCTTCAAGGAAGACAGGGGGCAGAACCACCGTGGTTCTTTGGATTCGAAGATCTTCGATCATTTCAGACATGAATTAACGCCAAAATCACCGCGCCGGAGCGCATTCATTGCGGCAAATCAATAAGAATGGCCTGTTTCCAATTTATCAGTTGGGCGGCGCAGCGGAACTCGGGCGATGGCCCTGTCATTCAAGTTATGTCAGCCGTGCGCGGGGCTGCGATTGTAGAATTGCGCGCATACTTTCGTAGCAAACGACGAATATGCTTCCAATGGGAAACAAAACATTCGACCCCGGCTCGTCAGGAATTCTTGCCCCAGGTCGGCTCTTCAAAACGCGGGCTTTCCTATGGGGAACGCTCCTCTTCGCGATCGTTCTCGGGTTCTTTTTTGCTTCGGTCTTAGGCGCGCGATGGATCGGATTGCGTGGGAGCTGGTCCTACCTTCTTCCGATTGCCTTACCCCTTCTTGCGTGCTGCGTCTACGCAATCCTGGTCCGACAATTTGAACGGCGGACACCTTGGGAGTTCCAGATCAACTCCCAGCTGCTCTCTGAAGTTCCCTTCGGCTTTCTCTTCGGAGGCGCTTTCATTACAGGGATGTGGCTCGTTCTTTGGATCTTTAGACTGTACTTCACACATCGCGGAGTATGGTCAAGATGGTTCGATGACCTTGTCTTTGATAGCTATATATCTGCGGTCCTTGAAGAACTCGCTTTTCGCGCTGTGATTCTTCGTATCTTCGCGAGGGTGTGGGGCGCTCGGACTGGAATTATTCTTTCTTCGATCATCTTCGGCCTCGCTCACTTCGCGCATGGCTCCTGGCTCGGCATCTTCGGAATCATCATCAACGCCGGGATAACGATGGGACTTCTTTATGTGATTACCGGACGCCTATGGATGTCGATTGGCATGCACCTGGGCTATGACTTCATCGAGACCTCTGTTCTCGGTATCGGCAGCCATCATGGGTTCCTCGTAAATACGCCAAGAGCGGGTGTGGCAGCATGGCTCACCGGTGGAACGTTCGGACCCGATGCAGCCGTTCCCGGCATGATTCTCGGGTTGCTTATCAATGTGGTCTTGTGGCGCTACGCGTTCCGGAGACGAATGACTCAGTCCCGAGCCTAGGTCCCGAGCCTAGGTCGACACAGAGTCGCCGGCCGTCTTCCACTCCAGCTTGACCAGGCCAGGGAGCTGCTCGAGTTCTCCCAGAATCGGCGGAACCTCTGCGCCGCCCTGCCCAGTGGGCCAGCGGACCTGACAGCTCAAAACGTTGATGTGTTGGGCTGCGTCGTGGACAACAGAGATCGACTTGATGTGAAACTTCGCCCTCTCCAGCCGCTGGCGAAGATCGTGCGCGCTCAGGCGATCTTGACTTAGGGTGAGAATCAGTTCGGCCAGTTGATAGCGCTCGATGAGGCGCTCAAAAGAGCGCAATCCACGAAGAACAACAAAACCGAGCAGCGCTCCGGCAGCACCGAGCAAGAGTTGGCCGCCGCCAAAACAGAGCCCAACGACAGTTGCGAACCACAACGTCGCCGCCGTCGTCACCCCGAGGATCATCTCTCCCTTCCGCAGGATCGCTCCTGCACCGATAAAGCCCACGCCGGTCAGAATGCCGAGCGGCAGGCGCATCACGTCCATGACGGCGTAGGAGTCCGGAGGCTTGCCGTTGGTCGGAAGCAGCAGGTTCATCTGGATCATCGCGACGGATGCAGCAAGAGTAACGAGCAGGGTTGTGCGCAGGCCGGCGAAGTGTCCAGTCCTGCTGCGCTCCCAGCCCAGCAGGCCGCCGGCGAGCAGGGTGAGCGCGAGGCGCAGCGCGATTTGTGACAAGTGAATCTCGAGCGGCATAGTCAGATGGCCCTTCGCGCTTTCTGGATTGTGCGTTCGGCTGCAATGGCGCCCTTGCAGCCGAGAAAGCCTTGCTTCTTGCCTTCGAGCCGGTGGTGCTCGGACAAAGCGCCATCGTCTAACTACGTGAGAGAGCAAGGGATGCGCGGCGGTTGCTCGAAGGTTGACACAGCGACGCTCCCTCCTTAAAATTGAGCAGGATTCCCTCATCCTTTTCCTGCCGTATGCATCTGATGAGATAGAAGTTATCGATTCTTATCCGATTAAGCTTCTTGAAGCGGCAACGGCTCAGGGGGCGCCGTCAACGATGTCCGACATGCGCGTTAGCCCGCGAGAGCGGCTGGTGTTGACTGCCATCATCGAGCTCTACATCTCTACAGGGGAGCCCGTTGCTTCGCAGGCTGTCGCGCGCGCGTTCGCCGATCGCGATGGGTTGAGTTCGGCGACGATCCGCAATGTGATGGCCTCGCTGGCCGACTCGGGGTTGCTGGAGCAGCCACATACTTCGGCGGGCCGTGTGCCCACGCCGGCGGCCTTCCGCTACTACGTCGAGCAGATCACACGCATCGATCCACATTTGAGCCGGATGCATGTGACCGGGCTCGAGAGCGCGCAGGCTTCTCCTTTGAGTGAGGAACGGCGCGGGCAGATTGAAGACGAATTCGCCGGCATCACCAGCAGCACGGAGTACCTGGAGCGAACATCGCATGTGCTGGCGCTGATCTCCAGCGGGCTGGGTGTCGCGTTGGCTGGTTCTACGGCTTCACAGGTGCTGGAGCATATTCACTTTTCGCGCCTCTCGGCGGGGCGCGTGCTGGCTGTGCTGGTGACCAAGGCCGGCGCAGTTCTGGATCGCGTGCTGACGATCGATCGCGAGATGACGCATCTGGAGCTGGAGACGGCGGCGCGCTACCTGAACGAGAACTTTCATGCCTGGCCTATCGAACGCATTCGTGTAGAGGTGGCCCGGCGGATCGAAGTCGAGCGTGACGCCTACGACAGGATGCTGGCTTCAGTGGAAGAGCTATGCCGCAAGGGTGCGTTGATTGAGGGGGAGATGGCGCCGGCGCTGTTTGTCGACGGCCTGGCGAACCTGATTGGGGCTGAAGTCGATCGCGAGCGGCTGCGCCAGATGCTGCTGGCTCTGGAAGCCAAGCAGAGGCTGGTGGAGCTGTTGACGGCGTACGTCGATGGCAAGCAGCAGGAGGTCCGAGTGGTGGTGGGACTGGATCATGCTTCGCCTGCGATGCAGGATCTGGTGCTGATTGGAGCGCCGGCGCGGCTGGGCGGAGGCAATCTGGGCACGGTGGCTGTCATTGCGCCGACGCGCATCCAGTACCAGGAGATGATTCAGGCGGTGCGGTATGTGGCGCGGCTGTCGGAGCGCATCTTAGAGATTCCGGCGGAGTGAGATCCGACCGGCCGAATCGACGAATCATCCTCTGTTGATGCGAAGAATCGATTAAACCGTTAGATAACAAGCATCAAGGTCTCAGGAAAGCGCAACTGCGCCGCGGAATTTATCATTGAAAAAGAACATTGGAAATGTATTGGGGAGATTGCGAAGAAGTATGCCGGAACAGGAAGCAGAGTTAAAGACGCTGGAAGCCGCCGAGGACGTGGCTCCGGAGGGCGTCGCAGCCGCCGAGAACGAACAGGAGGCGACTCAAGTGAAACGCGCCGACCTCGAAAAGGCGAAGGCGGAGTTTGAGCAGTTGAAAGCGGAGCGCGACCAGTTGATTGATCGGCTGGCGAGGACGCAGGCCGAGTTTGAGAACGCGCGCAAGCGCGCCGAGCGCGAGAAGCAGGAGTTTCGCGATTTTGCCGTGGGCAATGTCGTGGAGCAGTTTCTGCCGGTGATCGATAACTTCGAGCTGGCGCTAAAGGCGACTGGATCGACGGAGCAATTGCGCTCGGGCGTGGAGTTGATTGTGAAGCAGATGGAAGAGATTCTGCGTCAACTTCAAGTGCAGCCAGTTGCGACGGTCGGCGAAGAGTTCGACCCACGGCATCATGAGGCGCTGGGCACGGTGGAGCGCGACGATTTGCCCGATCAGCACGTGGCCGAGGAGGTTCGGCGCGGCTACAAGCTGCGCGAACGGCTGCTGCGTCCGGCGCTGGTGCGCATCGCTTCGAATCCGAAACAGACAAACGAGTGAACGCGCACAGAGCTTAACCCCGGGGAGTATCTCCGGATTGAAGCCCGCAGGCGTCGTATTTCATCCAATGAATCTATTCGCGTTCGGCGAGTGCGCCGGACGCACAGAACAAGCGGTAGAACAGAGGCAATTGAACAGGTTTGAGTACGCGAGTGAGTAAAGCTGATTATTACGAGGTCCTCGGCGTTTCGCGCGAAGCAAGCGACCAGGAGTTGAAGAGCGCCTATCGCAAACTTGCGATGCGGTATCATCCCGACCGAAATCCGGGAGACCACGCTGCGGAAGAGAAGTTCAAGGAAGCGAGCGAAGCCTACCAGGTGCTGAGCGACGCAGACAAGCGTGCGGCGTACGATCGCTACGGGCACGCGGGCGTCGGCAGCGGTGGACCGGGGGGATTCAGCGGATTCTCCGGCGCCGTCGATCTGGGCGATATCTTCGGCGATCTATTTGGCGAAATGTTCAACATGGGCGGCGGCGGGCAGCAGCGGCAAACCCGCCAGCGGCGCGGCGAAGATCTGCGCTTCGATCTGACCATCGACTTTGAGGACACGATCTTCGGCAAAGAAACCGAGATCAAGATTCGCCGTTTCGAAGCGTGCCAAACCTGTCATGGAAGCGGCAGCTCTTCAGGCCGCGGACCAAGCACCTGCCCGCAGTGCCAGGGACGCGGACAGATTCGCTATCAGCAGGGGTTCTTCTCTGTGGCGCGGACGTGCAGCGCCTGCGGCGGCGCGGGCGTGATCGTCACCGATCCTTGCGCGACATGCCACGGCGAAACGCGCGTCGCAAAAGAAGTGAAGCTGACAGTGAAAGCGCCGCCGGGCGTGGAAGACGGAACGCGCATTCGCTACAGCGGCGAAGGCGACACCGGGCGATCGGGCGGCCCCAGCGGCGATTTGTATGTGGTGCTGTCGGTGCGCGCGCATGATTTCTTCCAGCGCGAGGGTTACGACCTGCACTGCGTTGTGCCGATCAGCTTTCCGCAGGCCGCTCTGGGCGCCGAGATCGAACTTGCCGCCATCGACGG
>DATHNJ010000257.1:0-3368 GCA_035486155.1 Occallatibacter sp.
CCAACCCGAAGGCTATTGGATCTACTTTTTCGATCCTGCGGGCGCATTGGACGGTTCCACTCGTCTCATCGTGGCCGGCGCGGATGATCGCGGCCTCATCTATGGAGTCTTCGCGCTTCTCCGACAGATTGCCGCAGGCCCCGGGATCCCAAAGACAGGTCTTACCGGAGCCCCCGCAATGCCGATTCGGTGGGTCGATGAGTGGGACAACGCGGACGGCTCCATCGAGCGTGGCTATGCCGGACGCAGCATCTTCTTTGAAGGCGGCAAAGTCCGCGACGATCTGAAGCCGGTCGAAGAGTACGCGCGCCTGCTGGCCTCAGTCGGCATCAACGGCTGCAACGTAAACAACGTCAACAACGCCGCGGCTTTCCTTGAGCCGCAAATGTTGCAGAACCTTGCCCGTGCGGCTGGCGCCATGCGCCCGTGGGGCGTGCGCCTCGCTATCAGCGTCGACATCGCCAGCCCGCAAAAGATCGGCGGCCTCGCTACATATGATCCGCTCGATCCAAAAGTCAAAGCCTGGTGGAGCGCAAAGATCGATGAGATCTACGCGCTCATTCCAGACTTCGCAGGTTTCACCGTCAAAGCCGACTCCGAAGGCCAGCCCGGCCCCGCCAGCTACGGCCGTACGCCCGCCGACGCCGCCAACACGCTGGCTGCAGCGCTCGCGCCGCACAACGGCGTCGTCCTCTATCGCGCGTTTGTCTACAACCACCATCTCGACTGGACCGATCCCAAAGCCGACCGCGCCCGCGCCGCCTACGACATCTTTCATCCCCTTGATGGAAAATTCCTGCCCAACGTGATCGTCCAAACCAAAGAAGGCCCCATCGACTTCCAGGTGCGCGAGCCGGTTTCGCCCCTCTTCGGCGGACTCACCGAGACCAGCCAGGCGCTCGAACTCCAGATCACGCAGGAGTACACAGGCCAGCAACGCCATCTCGTCTACCTCGCGCCCATGTGGAAAGAGGTCCTCGACTTCGACATGCGCGTCGGCGACCGCTCGACCCCGATCAAAAGCATCCTCGCGGGAACGGCTTTTCATCAACCCATCGGTGGCGGCCTGGGGTCCCCACGGACAGGTCTTCGTCCGTGGGGTGGTGGAATGATTGGCGTGGCTGGAGTCGGCCGCGACGCGTGGCTCGGTTCGCCGCTGGCCCTCGCCAATCTCTACGCCTTCGGTCGCCTGGCGTGGGATCCCAATCTCACGCCCGAACAGATCGCCGAGGAATGGACGCGCCAGTCGGTGAGTGCCGACGAGGCAGTCGTCCAAAAAGTAGACGCCATGCTCATGCGTTCGTGGCCAGCTTACGAAAACTACACCGGCCCGCTTGGCCTGCAGACGCTCACCGACATCACCGGCACACACTACGGCCCCGGCATCGAAGGCAGCGAGAACAACGGCTGGGGCCAGTGGCATCGCGCCGATCGTGAGGGCGTGGGCATGGATCGCACCGTCGCCACAGGCACAGGCTACGCCGGCCAATATCCGCCCGAGGTCGCCAATATCTACGAGAACGTTGCAACCACGCCTGACGACCTGCTGCTCTTCTTCCATCACGTGCCTTACGCGTACAAACTCCATGACGGCAAGACCGTCATCCAATATCTCTACGACAGCCACTACGAGGGCGCCGCAAGCGCTGCTCAATTCGTCCGCGAGTGGGAGTCGCTGAAGGGGCGCATCGATCCGGCGCTTTACGAGAACATGCTCCCGCGCCTCGAATATCAGGCTGGTCACGCCATCGTGTGGCGCGACGCCGTCGTGCAGTATTTCCTCAAGCTCAGCGGCATTCCCGACGAACACGGCCGAGCGGGGAACTATCCAAACCGTCTGGAAGCCGAAGACGCCAAACTCACCGGCTATCAGGTCGTCGACATCAAGCCGTGGGAAGACGCGTCGCGCGGCAAAGCTATTTCCTGTACCCAAGGGCCGCAGGGAGGCGCCCAGCGCAGTTGCTCCGCGGAGTGGGTCTACAACGGCGCCGCCGGGAACTACGACATCGCGATCCAATACTTCGATCTTCAGGGCGGCATCGCCAAGTTCACGCTCACCGTCAACGGCCAATCTGCAGGCCCCGAGGCCAACTGGTCCGCTGACGCATCACTGCCCAACCGGCATCTGCATGGAGACAACTCCACGCGCCACATCGTTCCCAATGTAGAGCTCAAACCGGGAGATGCGATTCGCATCGAGGGCATCCCCGATGGGCCTGATTCAGCCGCCCTCGACTACATCGAGCTGTCGCCGGCAACGAATTCGCCCCTGAATTCACATTGACGAGGCGCCTTCTCGGGGTGCATCGTCAATGCGTGAGCACGAAATCCGCATTGCATTCCTCTTGGCGCGGCGCCGTTGCCGCGCTCATCGCCGTTCTCACGCTGGCGCCCGGCGCCCTCGCGCAGGATGTCTCGAACGCTGCTGTACAGGTGCACAAACTCACCCTCACCGCAACCGATCAGCCGCAACTTGACCTGCACGACCTCGCCACATCGCTTGAGGGCCATGCCTACGCCCCAAGCCAGCTCGATGATCTCATCCAGCAGAAACTGCGCGACGACGGCTACTACTTCGCCCATGCCGAAACTCCGCAACTCGCCAACGCGCAGAACGGAGCCGCCGACGTATCCGTTCAAATCGAGGCCGGCGATCAGTACACAACGGGCGAAATCACCTTCAAGAAGGCGGCGCAATTTCCGAAAGAGCAGATGCGGAGCCTCTTTCCGCTCGTGGCAGGCAAAGTCTTCAACGCCAGTTCGGTCCAGGTCGGCATCGACAAGCTTAAAAGTCTCTATGAAGCGCAGGGGTTTGCCGATGTCGGCGCCGTGCCCTCCATTGCAGTAAATGAAGCTAAAAAGATCATCGACGTCTCCATCGAAGTGGAAGAAGGTTACCCCTATCTCTTCGGCCAACTCACGCTGCAAGGCGCTGAACCAACTCCCGGCGCAAGCAAGACGTTGCTCACGGCCTGGTCGCAGATTGCGGGCAAGCGTTATAACCCCGCAGCGCTCAAGAAGTGGCTCACCGCCAACGCGCCCAAATCGGCGCCTGGCGCGCCCGCCATCCATCCTCGCGCTGAGGGCATGGCCAACACCGACGCGCACGTGATGAATATTCTCATCGTGTTTGAGTAGGGCCCGAAAACGTCAGATCGCGCTCTTAATCATTTTCACGATCGGCAACGCCTCGCCGTTCTTGAGCGGTACGGTCACGTGCTCGGTGGCCGCATAGCCTTTCAGCGTGTAGAGCGGAACTCCGGTCAACGTCGAACCCATCTCGAATCGCGTGAATCTAGCCCCAACAGCTTCCTCTTCGACGCGCGCCAGGATCAACGCCCCCAATCCGCGCCGCGCGAAGTCAGGAT
>DATHNJ010000258.1:0-17375 GCA_035486155.1 Occallatibacter sp.
TCGTGCTTTCGGCCCATGGGACAATCAGCGATCCAGGGCCATCAGCGGCGCTGAGTAGAGGCGCCTCTATGCTTACAGATCTGCGGTCTGTATTCAGTTTCTTCTGGGATGATCCTCACTTTTACAACCTGGCTAGCTTCACAGTTATTGCTGTCCTTTTGATTGTATGGATTCGTGAGTTCCACCGTGCAGAACTCACATCCGCGCGAGCCTGGTTTCATCTCGCGGCAGTCGCAGCTCTTTCGCCGTTGGCATCCTATCACCGCATCTATGATGCCCGTCTCATCGTCTTGACGATTCCCGCGTTGGCGCTGCTCTGGACCGATGGCGGGAGAATCGCTCGGATTGCACTTCTCATCAACGGCGCCGCAATTATCGCGACCTCAGATCTTCCATGGGTTTTGTATCTCTTTACGATGGCAAAGCTTGATCCCGCGCCAACAGGCATGTTCAAACAACTGCGAATCGCTTGCGTCAGTTTGACTGTACCTCTGACGCTACTCGCGACGGCTGTAATCTACCTCTGGGCATTGATGCGAGACAGGCGCAGACCCATTTTTCCGGAGATGTTAGACGAGCCGAAGCAGCTGGCATGAGGTCGATATGCATCCCATGAAGGCATCCACCACTTCCCGTGCAAATGCGATGGCCCCCATTCCCTCTGACGCGACAAAACGCTTGCTCCCCTGGCTGGTCGCGGTCGCGTTTTTTATGGAGTCGCTGGACACGACGATTCTTAACACTGCCGTGCCGGCGGTTTCTGCGGCTCTCGATGTAACCCCTCTCGCGATGAAGGCTGTACTGGCGAGTTACACGCTGAGCCTGGCGGTTTTCATTCCCATCAGCGGATGGATGGCCGATCGCTTCGGCACGCGCCGCGTCTTCGCTTCGGCGATCGGACTATTCAGCCTCGGCTCCCTGCTCTGCGGCTTGGCAAGCAACATTCATGTGCTGGTCGCCTTTCGCATTTTGCAGGGCATGGGTGGAGCGCTCATGGTGCCCGTCGGCCGGCTCACGCTGGTGCGGAGCTTTCCGAAATCGGATCTGATCCGCATCATGAGCTTCGTGTCGATTCCCGCTCTTGTCGCGCCCATGCTTGGGCCTATCGCCGGCGGCCTCATCGTCGGTTATTTTCACTGGCGAGTTATCTTCTTTCTCAACATCCCCATCGGCATCGTGGGTTTGATCCTCGTCTATCTCCACCTGCCCGACTATTTCGAGGAGACGTTTCCACTCGATGCGGTGGGACTGATCTTATTCGGTTCCGGAATCGCGTTGCTGTCGTACGTGCTGGAGGTCTTCGGCGAACACGCGCTGAGCGGCCGCGAGATCACCGGAATGCTCGGCTTGGCGCTGGCGCTGCTTGTCGGCTACTGGCTGCACGCCAAGAGCCTGCCGCATCCGCTGCTGCAATTGCGGTTGTTCACGATTCGCACCTTCCGTGCATCGGTGAATGGCGGCCTCTTCACGCGTCTCGGCATCGGCGGCGTGCCCTTTCTCTTGCCGCTGCTCTATCAAACCGGCATGGGCTACACGCCGATTCAATCTGGCCTGCTGATCATGCCGCAGGCTCTCGGCGCGATGAGCATCAAGACCGTGCTGCGCCGACTGCTCGGCATGTTCGGCTATCGGGGCGTGCTGGTCTCGAACACCGTAATCATTGGCGCCCTGCTTGCCGTCTTCTCGACGATCAACCAACACACGCCGGTGTGGTTCATCGTTTTGCTGCAGTTCTTCTATGGCGCATTCACGTCGCTGCAGTACACCAGCATGAACACGCTCGTCTATGCCGACATCGGCGAGCACGACTCGAGCGCCGCCAGCTCCATTGCCAGCACGATGCAGCAGATGTCAATCAGCTTCGGCGTGGCCACGGCCGGTCTTACAACGGCGTTCTTTATCCCTAGCAACGCATCGTCCGTTCCGGCGGAGATGATCCATGGCATTCATCTTGCCTTTCGCGCGCTTGGAGGCCTGACAATAGCGTCGACGCTGGTCTTTTCCGGTCTGAAGAGCGACGATGGCGACGCCGTCAGCCAGCAAAAGCCATTGCGGCAGCAGCATCCAGATGGCTGATTGCATGCGACGGACCGTACTTTTAATCTTCTGCAACGCAGCCTTATAGCCTCTTCTGAATCTCACTCCAGCCCTGAGTTTTTTGCCATCATCTTTCCCTAACCACTTCCAAAATCCGGGTGTCTAATGGGTCGCATGGAAAGGAACGACCACGCTGCGATCCGTGCAGTGCTCTCCGGAGACAAGAACGCCTACGGAACATTGGTCGCGCAGCATAGCCGTGCCGTTTTTCGCGTGGCCTTCCGCATCACCGGCAACGAGGCGGACGCCGAAGAGGTGGTGCAAGACGCGTTCCTGCGGGGATATCGGAAGCTGGCCGACTTTGAGTCGCGATCGAACTTCGGCACGTGGATCTATCGGATCGCAGTGCGGTGCGCCCTCGACAGAATCGAACGTCGCAACGGCGAAGCTGCGCGCGTCGACATTGCCGCCGACGCCGAACCAGAAGCGGTGCAGGTTCCCGATCGCGCGCCGGGCCCTGAGCAGTTGTTGCTGGGCTGCGAGATCGGCGCGTTTTGCGAATCGGCCATGCACAGTTTGACGCCGCTCGAACGAACGGCGTTCACGCTGCGGCACATGGAAGATTGTTCGATGGAAGAGATCGCCGAGGCGCTCGAGATCGCGCCGAACGCGGCCAAACAAGCGGTCTATCGCGCGGTGCAAAAACTGCGCCAGCGCCTTGCGCTCCTGAAGGTGAGGACATGAATCACTTAAGCGAAGAGCAGCTCATCGAGCTTTACTACAAGAAGGACAATCCGGAGGCCGCACGCCACTTGGATGCGTGCAGCGCATGCGCCCGCGCATATCAAGCGCTGCAAGCCGATTTAGCGGACCTGAAGCCTGCCGATACGCCGGCGCGCGACGAGAACTATGGGGTGCAGGTGTGGAACTCGATTGCCGATCGCCTGCCCGCGTACGCACGTGAGAAGAGACCATGGTTCCGCCGACCTTTGTGGATTGGCCTCAGCGCAGCATCGGCTTGTGTATTGCTGGTCGCTGCATTCTACGCAGGCCGCGTATGGGAGCATGAGCAGCAGCCGCACAACCTCGCGCTCACAGTTCCGGCGGCCCCGCGTCCTCCGCGCGTGGTCGTTGTCGTTCTCAGCGATCATCTCGAGCGCTCCGAGCGGTTGCTCGTGCAACTGAAACATGTCAACGCTAACGACGCCGAGCTTGCCTCGCCCTTGCGCGACGAAGCGCGCAGCCTGCTTGTCGCCAATCGCAAGTGCCGCCAGGAAGCGGAACAATCCGGAGATCCAGCGCTGACCAAAGCCCTCGATCGCCTGAACACGCTGTTGACCACACTAGCGAATCAACCTGGCGGACTCAACGCCGGCGCCATCGCGCAGTTGCAGGAGCAAATGGACAAAGACGGCCTGCTGTTTGAAGTCCGCGTGCTTCGTTCCAGAATCCCCGATCGTCAAACGTCAGCGAACAGTCCTCTCAAAGGAGGAATCGCATGAAGCCGCATGCCTTGGTTCTCTCATGTCTCCTCGCCGCTCCTCTCGCAATATCCGTACCGGTATTGGCGCAAAATCTTCTCTCATCCGGCGATGCAGTTGGGTTGGAGGCTCTCCCTTCATCGAACGCTGCGGCCGATGACAACGCCTACGCGGATGGAGTACGCGCGCTGGATAGCAGCCGCTGGTCCGACGCGATCGCGATCTTCTCGAAGGTCGCCACGGAAGGCGGCGCGCACGCCGACGCGGCTCTCTACTGGAAGGCCTACGCCCAAAACAAGCAGTGGCAATTGGCTCAGGCGCTCGATACCTGCGCCGCGCTGCGCCGCGAGCACGCAGGAAGCAGTTGGATTGAGGACTGCGGCGCTCTCGAGATCGAGATTCACTCGAAAAACGGACAGCCTGTTCAACCGAACTCCGAACAAGACGACAATCTGAAGCTGCTTGCGCTTGCCTCGTTGATGCAGCATGACGAGAAGAAAGGGCTCGAGGAAATCGACGCAATTCTGAACAGCGACGAAGACTCGGAAAAGCTGAAGCAGGGTGCGCTGTTCATCATGGGCCAGCACCACACCGACACCGTCTACCCGCAGATCGCGCGCCTGAGTTTCGTGGATGGCGACGTGCGCATCCAGCGCGGCGAACAGAATCCCCATCGCAAAGACGTCACCTGGGAAGAAGCTGCTTCCGGCGTTCCGCTCGAGAGCGGCTACAGCATCGTCACCGGCGACGGCCGCGCGGAGATCGAGCTCGAAAATGCATCCGTGCTGTATCTGGCGCCCAACTCCGTTCTCGCTATCAACGATCTCAGCACCACGGCGGGCGTGCCACATACCGAAGTGGCGCTGTTGTCAGGAACGGTCACACTCCATGTGCAACCGTATGTCTCGGGCGAAACCTTCCTGCTGCATACGCCCACTGACAATATCACCACAAGGTTTCCGGCGGGTTCGAACATTCGCGTGACCAGCTATATGGATGGCGTCGCCCTTTCGGCTCTCGAGGGACATCTCCTCACTGTGAGCGATCACGAAAGGACTTCGACGATCTACGTTAAGAATGGCAAACGCATCCTCGACGCCGGTCCCATCCACCACGAAGATTTCTCGTCGTGGGATCACTGGGTTGCCGATCGCTATGCTGCGCGTACTGCGGCTACAGAAGCAATGCTCAAAGCCTCGGGACTTGCTTCGCCCGTGCCAGGCTTGGCTGACATGCAGGGTCAGGGTCATTTCTTCGATTGCGAGCCCTATGGCAAGTGCTGGGAGCCGGATGCTGCGGCAGAGCACATCCAAACTACCTCGCAGCAGGATGCATCGGGTGAGAAATCCAGCCCGATCGCTGCGACCGTCGTGTCTGGGTCTTCGCCGGGGCAGGCTGCGCAGATAACGCGCGATATTCGCTTCGTCGGACCTCCGGCGGCGTCTGGACCAGGACCGCAATCCGCCGAACTTGGTTCTTTGTATCCGTGTATTCCAGGCGACGTGCGAGCGACATTGTCTCGCGGCGCTCAATATCCGGACCCGGCGTGGGCGTGGACGGTGTGTCATACCGGCGGCTGGATCTACCAAAACAACCGCTATCTGTGGGTGGCCGGTAAGCGCCATCATCGGTCGTGCGTGCACTGGGTCAAGAGCGGACGCACCGCGGCCTTTGTCCCGATTCATCCGCGCGATGTCCGCGATCGGCTGCCTGTGAATCGAAGGGCGCCGGCTTTCGCCGTCGGCCCCAAAAACGAGCACACGCTCCAGCGCGTTTCTCTCAACAATCTTCATTCGGTCGAGCTGATGAAAGAGCCTCCTAGAGAGTTTCGCAACGCGGTTCCGACGCCCTTGCCGCGCGTCGCCGAACCGCACATGGAGGGCCATCAGATCCATGACTTCACTATCGCCAGGGGTATGACGCCGCACCCAGGTATTCCCATCATGTTCGACCATCATTCGCAGAGCTTCATGATGCCCAATCACGCAATGGAGGCAAATCGGACGAGCACAGGATTCACGCCGATCAGCAATCGCGGGGGCGATCTGCAGGCCCATTCCGGCGTGACAAGCGGAGGCGGATTCCACGGTGGGTCTGCCGGCGGCGGGTTTCACGGTGGAGCAAGCGGCGGTGCGGGCCACAGTGGCGGAGCAAGTTCGGGCGGTGGCGGCGGATCGCATGGCGGAGGCGGAGGGGGTGGAGGAGTCAGCTCCGGGGGCGTCAGTTCAGGAGGAGGCGGAGGTGGGGGCGGCTCGCATCACTGAGTCACGGCGGATCTAGGACGCGCCGCGTCCTATCGTAATCCTGCACTGATCGACATAACGAAAAGGCCGCTCCGCGCTTGCGGAACGGCCTTTTCGTTTAAGCTGCGAAAAACTACTTGGCGCCGACCAGGGAGGGACGCGTATCGAGCTTACCGCTGGCGTAGCCCTTCTTCATCTCATCGATCGGGAGAGCCTTGTAGTCCTTGCCGTGACCGGCCTGGCCGAACTCGCGCATGCGCTCGGCGACGAGCTTCTGCATCGCGTCGCGCGCCGGCTTCATGTAGTCGCGGGGATCGAACTTGTCGGGCGACTCGGCGAAGACTTTGCGGATGGCGCCGGTCATGGCCAGACGGTTGTCGGTGTCCACATTGATCTTGCGCACGCCGTTCTTGATGCCGAGCTGAATCTCTTCCACCGGCACGCCCCAGGTTTCTTCCAGATGGCCGCCATACTTGTTGACGATGTCCTGCAGGTCCTTGGGCACCGAACTCGAACCGTGCATCACCAGATGGGTGTGCGGCAAGCGCTTGTGGATGGCGATCAGCACGTCCATCTTCAGGACCGAGCCGTCCGGCTTCTTGTTGAACTTGTAGGCGCCGTGGCTGGTGCCAATGGCGATGGCCAGCGCGTCCACGCCGGTGCGCTCGGCAAACTCCACTGCCTGGTCGGGATCGGTGATGTGATCCAGGCCCGATCCACCCGCACCATGGCCGTCTTCCACGCCGCCCAGCACGCCGATCTCGCCTTCCACCGTGACGCCGCGCTCATGCGCGAACTCGACGACCTTGCGGGTCACTTCGACGTTCTCTTCGAAAGTCGAGGGAGTCTTGCCGTCTTCCTTCAGCGAGCCGTCCATCATCACGCTGGTGAAGCCCAGCTCGATGGCGCTCTTGCAGGTCTCGAATCCGTTGCCGTGGTCCTGGTGCATCGCGATGAGAATGTTGGGATGCAGCTCGGCGGCGGCCAGGATCAGATGGAAGAGGTACTTGTCCTCGGCGTACTTGCGCGCTCCGCGACTGGCCTGGATGATGGCCGGCGAGTTGGTCTCCTCGGCCGCCGCCATGATGGCCTGAATCTGCTCCATGTTATTGACATTGAATGCGCCGACGCCGTAGCCACCCTTGGCGGCCTCGTCGAGAAGTTGCCGCATAGACACGAGAGGCATATGAATCTCCTTTATTTGGATCCCGCAGCCGTGTGCTTTGGCCTCTGCGGACTCTAGGTCCACCGCGGAGTTTGCGGGCATTTTTAGTCGTAATCATGGTAGCAGAAGCTTTGCGGCCAAAATTGTGCGCTGGCGCACATCGGGGCGCCAGCCGGAGACGTGTGGAATAATCCCTGCGTGCACCCCGTAGCCGGCGCGGTCCCTTCCAGTTGGTTTCTTCTAACCTGCGCCGCAGGCACGGTGTTGCTGCTGCTGGTTTTGATCGCCAAGGTTCGGCTGCATCCGGCTCTGGCGCTGGCGGCGGCGGCGTTTGTTCTCGGCATCGCGGCGGGCATGCCCTTGGCCAAGGTTCCGGCGTCTTTCACGGCGGGCGTGGGCGGCCTGATGGGCCACATCGCGATCGTGCTCGGCCTGGGCGCGATTCTCGGCAAGCTGCTGGCGGACTCCGGCGGGGCGACGGCGCTAGGTCGAGTGCTGGTGGAGAACTGCGGCGAAAAAGGCCTGCCCTGGGCGCTGCTCGGTCTCGGCATCCTCGTCGGCATGCCGGTGTTTTTCGAGGTGGGCCTGGTGCTGATGATGCCCATTATCGCCGCCGCGGCCAAACGCAGCGGCAAGACGCCCATCCTTGTGGGACTGCCGATGCTGGCCGGCTTGTCCATCGTACACGGCACGATCCCGCCGCATCCGGCGGCGATGCTCGCGGCGACACAGTATCACGCCGATCTGGGGCGAACGATTGTGTGGGGCGTGCTGGTCGGGATTCCGGCGGGCGTGATGGCCGGGCCGGTGCTGGAATGGGTGCTGTCGCGATTCTGGACACGCTTGGGGCGCAAGCCGTCTGCGGGCGCCGCTGTGGCGAACGAACCGACGTTATTTGCCGATGGAGGCCGCGAGGAAGCGCCTGCGAGCGGAGCCGTGGAGGCGCCATCGCCTGCGGGGCCGTTGCGCGCTGCGATCGCGATTTTGTTTCCCATTGCTCTGATCTTTTTGGGGAGTTGGGCGGATTCGCTCTCTGCGCCTGGTAGCGGCTTGAACGCCGCGCTGCGCTTCATCGGCAGCCCCGATGTTGCGTTGCTGATTGCTGTGCTTGCCGCGCTGATCTCGCTGGGGCCGCACATTCAGACCAGCCGCCATCACGGCAGCGAACTGTTGCGCAAGCTGGCGTCGGAATCGTTCGAACCCATCGCCAACGTGCTCATGATCCTCGCGGCTGCGGGCGGATTGAGCGGCATCCTACGCGATTCAGGAGCGGCGCAGGCGACCATTACGCTCGCGCTGGGCGCACACATGCCGCCGCTGGTGCTGGCGTGGCTGCTGGCCGCCGTGGTGCGCGTCTCGATGGGTTCGGCGACGGTCGCAATGGCTGTAGCCTCGGGCGTTCTCGCGCCGATGGTCGGGCACGTCGGCGTGCGCCCTGAACTGCTGGTGCTCGCCACCGGAACCGGGTCGCTGATCTTCTCGCACGTCAACGACCCTGGGTTCTGGATGATTCAGTCGTTCTTCGGTCTCGAGATGAAGGAGACCTTCGTCACCTGGACAGTGCTGGAGACGACGCTTTCGGTGGTTGGGTTAGCTGGGACGTTGGCGCTGGCCGCAGTACTTGGTTAGTGATCAGTTGTCAGTTGTCAGAAAAGACGGTAGAGCGTTTCACTATGCCCAAATGCTTCGGATCTCATTCCATTTCACAGCTCTCTGATCACGAGCTCCTGCCAGAACTGACAACTGATCACTGACGACTGTCTCACTCACTCCCACGCGCCGAGCATCTTCCGCACCAGCACCAACTGCCCGACGTGATACGCGTTGTGATCGGCAACGAGCAGCGCCTCGCGCAGAATCGTCTGCCCGTCGCCGTGGGGAATCTTGGCGTAGAGATCGGTCTGGGCATCGGAGACCAGCTCGCACATCGACTTCAGGTCTTTGCGGAAGGCGCGCACCGTCTTGTCCCAGGCCTTGTCGTCCGGCGGCGTGGGGTTCTTCGGCCAATACTCGTCGGGCCACTTCGGCGAATGATATTTGGCGTCGCGCGAGAACTCCAGAATGTCCCCCTGCGCGATGCGTAGATGCTCAAGCAACTGCCACGGCGAATGCTCGGCGCCTTTGGGCCGCTTGCCGCGCAGCTCGACGGGCATGTTCTTCACCGCTTGATCAAACGTTGCGTGGGCATTTCCTTTGGTCAGCAGGTCGATCAGGTGTTCGCGCAAGGCCGCATCATTGGGCATAAGTCGTGGCTCCGTTGTTCTCGAGGATTTGAAAGGCCGGCGACCTTACGGTTGCAGCCGCACACCCGTCCGCCCGTTGTGATTCTCTGGCTACGAGAAAGGATGCGTGAATCTTTGCGATTTGTCCGGACCCCGCATGGGTCTCGCAATACTCTCGCATCTGCAGGCCGCGCTCGCCCACGGCTATCTCGCTCAAATGTTCTAATCAACAAGTGGCGCGTCTCGACAACTTCCGTCTCGTCGTCTTTCGCGCTGTCGCGCGTCATCTCAGTTTTCGCAAGGCCGCCGAAGAGCTGTACCTGACGCAGCCCGCAGTCAGCCAACAGATCAAAGCGCTTGAAGAAGAGCTCAGTGTGCAGCTCTTCGATCGTTCCGGGACCGAGGTTCGTCTCTCCGCTGCCGGAAAGATCCTGCTCAAGCACGCCGAGCAATCAAGCGATGTCCTGGCGCGAGCCGAACAGCAGATCGCAGCCCTGAGCGGATCGCAGGCCGGCCCGTTGATCCTCGGCGCCTCGACGACCATCGCTCAGTACGTTCTGCCTGGTCTCCTCAGCGAGTTCTGCCAGACGCGTCCGCGCATCTTTCCCACCCTCGTCAGCGGCAATACCGAGCGCATCGTGCAGGCGCTCCAGGACCATTCGATTGCTCTCGGCTTCATCGAAGGGCCGCCGCGCAACCGCGATGTGAAAGCCGAACCATTTCTGCAGGACGAACTCGTCCTGATCGCGCCCGCAGCCCACGAGTGGGCCGAACGCGGATCCGTTCAACCCGCCGAGATCGCCGGCGCGCCCTTACTCATGCGCGAGCGCGGCTCCGGCACGCGCCCGGTTGTCGAACAGGCGCTCGAGCGCGCCGGCGTCAAGAAGCGTTCTCTGCACGTGGTCATGGAGCTCGACTCGACCGAAGCAATCAAATCTTCTGTCGAAGCAGGATTCGGCGTCGGCTTTGTCTCGCGCTGGGCCATCGCCAAAGACCTGCGCCTCGGCCGAACCTTCAAGATCATCGAGGTTGAAGGTCTGCGCCTTCGACGCCCGTTTCTGATCGTCAGCACAAGAGGGACAACGCTGCAGCCTGTGACAGAGGAGTTTCGCAAGTTCCTCTTCGCGCGCGCCTCGGCCCTGCCAACTCAGCCGCGCGGCAAAACGCGCGCTACCGCCCGCACCCGATAAGTCCGCCTGATGCGGCATCACTCCTTCTGCTTGGACGTGCTGCGTTGACACGCACAGACTGGGTCTGTGCCAAAGAACGTATTTTTTATCGGAATGATTCTCGCGGCCAGCGGCCTATTGTCTCCGCCGCTCGCGCTTGCGGCAGGCCTGGCGTACGGCTTCACCTTCGAACATCCGTTTCATCTTGAGGCCAGGCGTCTGTCGAAGTTTCTGCTGCAGGCCTCGGTCGTGGGTCTCGGCTTCGGCATGGATCTGCATCAGGTTCTGCAAGCGGGCCGCTCCGGATTCATTTACACCGCGGTCGGCATCACTCTTGCGATGAGCCTTGGCTGGACGCTCGGCAAACTGCTGCGGGTGCCGCAGGGAACGTCGTTCCTCATCACGACGGGAACAGCCATCTGCGGCGGCAGCGCCATCGCCGCCCTCTCGCCGATCACCAACGCCAGCGACGAAGAGATCGGCGTCTCACTCGGCGCTGTGTTCATGCTGAATTCGGTCGCGCTGCTGATCTTTCCCCTGATCGGAAGTCATCTGCGCCTGTCGCAGACGCAGTTCGGCCTCTGGTCTGCGCTGGCGATCCACGACACCAGTTCCGTCGTCGGCGCGACGGCCAAATTCGGCGCGATCGCCCTCGCCGTAGGCACAACCGTCAAGCTGGCCCGGGCGCTGTGGATCGTGCCGCTGTCGATCGCCACCGCCATGGTGAAGAAGAGCAAGGCCCGCATTCACTGGCCCTGGTTCATTCTGTTCTTCTGCCTGGCCGCCGTGGCCAACACCTACTTCACGCCGTTGCACCCGGTGTATCCCACCCTTCGGCGGCTAGGCATCACCGGACTCACGGTCACTCTCTATCTGATCGGAACCGGGCTGTCGCTGAAGACTCTGCGCCAGGTTGGGGTTCGCCCGCTGCTGCAGGGGATTCTGTTATGGATCGTGGTCGCGACCGGCTCGCTCGCTCTCATTCGGATGGGATGGATTCGCCTGTAGCCTGCTCGACATTGCGAAGCATTTCGCGCAGGCAACGCAAAATGATCGATGTCCGATTCTCGCCTGCTCGAAGCTCAGGCAATCGACGATAAGGCTCTATGCCTTCAGCACCGCCTGCTGCGCCGCGAAGATGTCCTTCAGTCCTACCTCGGCAAGGTCGATCAGGGAATTGAGCTGCTCACGTGAAAAGCTGTTCTTCTCCGCCGTCGCCTGAGTCTCCACCAGGCCTCCGTCTTCGGTCATCACCACGTTCATATCCACTTCCGCTTGCGAGTCCTCTTCGTAACACAAGTCGAGCAACTGAGCCCCGCCGACGATGCCTACCGAGGTCGCGGCGACCAGTTGCTTCATGGGCGACTTCTTCAGCGCTCCGGACGCCACCAGTGCGTTGAGAGCCAGCGCCAGAGCTACGGCCGCGCCTGTGATCGCCGCCGTGCGCGTGCCGCCGTCGGCCTGGATCACATCGCAATCAAGAATCACCGTGCGCTCGCCGAGAGCCTGCATGTCAATGACCGAGCGCAAACTCCGCCCGATCAGCCGTTGAATCTCGTGGGTGCGGCCGCCGATCTTTCCCCGCTCGCTCTCCCGCGGCGTACGCGTCGCCGTCGACCGCGGCAGCATGGCGTACTCCGCTGTGACCCAGCCGCGGCCCGAGTTGCGCAGCCACGCCGGAACTCCCTGCTCGATCGTGGCGTTGGTCAGCACGCGAGTATTGCCCAGCGAGACCAAGACCGACCCCTCCGCCGTTTGCACATAGCCGGGAGCGAGAGTGAGCGGGCGCATCTGTTTTGCATCCCGATTGCCAGGACGAAGGAAACTTTCAGAAATTGTCTTCTGCATACGGGGATTGTACGGGAGTACGGCGATTTCTTTCTTTGCGGAAAAAGCATGTCCCTCTAAGGGAATTGCACCCTCTGTGCGCTGAAACGGGAATCGGTGGGCAACTGATTGAATGCAGTGGTTCTTTGATGATTGGGCGCTCTGAGCCGTTCCGAATCGGGACTCTTCATGCGCCCAGTTCCCGCCCGATCGGGTCTTGTTCGAAAGAGAAACTGTCGATGAGGAAAGGAGATAGAGGAAAGTCCTGCTTTGGCACGCCACGTGTATTGAAAGAGCGACAGATGCGCTGCATTCGCGGAATGGGAACGGCAGTTCCTGAAACGACAGTTCCCGAAAACGGCAGTCCCCTAATGGATGCTCGCAACGGTTGCGCGAAAGGATCTGTATGGAAACGCATGAGCCTGAGATGACAATCCACGCCTCCTCCACTGCTCCGACGTCAGGCGAAATCGTCCTGCTGCCTCTCCCCCTCAATGGGATCGCCGCGCCGACGCTGGCCGAGGTGGCGCATGAAGCCCGCAACATGGTGACGATGCTGGGCCTCTACTGCGAGCTCCTTGACCAGCCCGGCGTATTGACCGCCGCGTATCGGCACTATGGAGACGAACTGAAGATGGTGGCCGCGGCAAGCCGTTCGCTTGTCGAACGGTTGGGGGCCCTTGAAAGAGCCGACAGCAGGGCCGCGCACGATGTAGGACCGACGCAAGGCCATTCCCTTGCAGCACGGGCGAAGACCATGATCGACAGACCTGCAACCGCCAGATATTGGGAGGAGCTTCATCTCAAGCCGATCACCGACTTTGCCTGGGAGTTGCAGAGCAATCGAAACCTGCTCGCCGCGCTCGCCGGCCCGTCCGTCGTCGTCAGCGTTGACGCCGTCGGAGGGGCTCTTCCGGTGCTCATCTCGAGCGAGGATCTGACGCGCATCCTGGTGAATCTGGTCAAGAACGCGATCGAAGCGATGCCTAACGGGGGAAGAGTCCAGCTTGTTCTGCGCGAGAGCCAGACCGACGCGGGCGATCCTTCCAAGCTCATTCTGAACGTCGAAGACAGCGGCTCAGGCATCCCCATCGACGCCTTGGAGAGCGTCTTTACGCCTGGGTTTAGCACCCGCTGCAACTTTTCCGCGGGCGCGATCGAGCGTCGCGGTTTGGGCCTCTCCATCACCCGATCGATCGTCGAAGCCGCCGGAGGTCGGATGCGCGCCGCCAATCGCGACCCTCACGGCGCCTGCATCCAGATTGAGTTGCCGATTCGCGCCGACTGAGGCGCATCTCATCGGTGACCAATCCCACATACGACGGACAAAGAAGGACCGTACAATGCTTCAGACAACCTTTCAGTCGCGAGTCATGGAGTCATTTTCTCAACTTACTGCACCGGCGCCGAAACTGCATGTCCTGGTGGTGGACGACGATGCGGCGATCTGCGCGGCATGCGTAGAAATCGCGTTGACCCTTGGTTATGGCGCGCAGAGCGTGGCCTCGGCGGCGCAGGTGCGCAATCTTCTGCACAGCCGTACGATCGACATCCTTCTGTTGAATTTGCCGCCGGGAGACGGCGAGGGCCTGGAGGTCGTAGCTGAGATCAAGCTGCTCTATCCTCAGGTCTCGATCATCGGCATGACAACCTCCGGATCGGTGAACTCCGTCGTTGAAGCCATGCGCGGCGGGGCATCGGACTATTTGATCAAGCCCTTCGCCATCGACGAGCTTTCGACGGTGCTGGAGCGCGCCGCAGCAACACACTCCACCGACGCCGCAGCGCGCCTGATGCGGGATCGCCTTCGTCACACCCAGGGCCTGGGTTCCCTGCTGGGCCGCTCCGTCGAGATGGAGAAGATCTATCGCATCCTCTCCAAAGTAGCGCAGACCACGCACCCGGTTCTGATCCTGGGCGAAAGCGGAACGGGCAAAGAGCTTGTGGCGCGGACCATTCACGGCAACGGACCCAACGCCGAAAAGCCATTTCTGCCCGTCGATTGCGGCTCTCTGGTTCCGACCCTGATCGAAAGCGAGCTGTTCGGCTATGTCAAAGGCGCCTTCACGGGCGCCAACCGATCGAAGGATGGCCTATTGGTCTGCGCCGAAGGCGGCACCGTTTTTCTGGACGAGATCGGAGAGCTTACCCTCGATCTGCAGGCCAAGCTGCTGCGCGCCCTCCAGGAGAAAGAGGTGCGTCCGGTCGGCGCGACCCACCGCGTGCCGATTCGCGCACGCATTCTGGCCGCAACCAATCGCGAGCTTGCGGGCATGGTCGAGAAAGGGACGTTCCGCAAAGATCTCTACTATCGACTGAACGTCGTCAATCTGAAGCTGCCTCCGCTGCGCGACAGGCGCGAAGACATTCCCATGCTGACGGCTCACTTTCTAGACCGGATCAGCAGCGGAAGGCCGATAAAGTTCAGGCTGGACGACGAGGCTCTGCGAGCCATGCTGCACTACGCGTGGCCGGGCAACGTGCGTGAACTGGAAAACGCCATTGAGCACGCCGGCACTCTGGCCTCCGGCGGCGAGTTGCATCTGGGCGATCTTCCCACGCAGTTGCAACAGGAGGGATTGGCGATTCTGCGCGCGCAGCACGCAGCCGGCAAATCCGATCGCAACGGCGAAGACTATAGGGTGACGCCGCTCGCCGATCTTGAACGAGACGCCATTCTGAAGACCATCCGGCTGTTGCACGGCGACAAGCTAAAAGCCGCGAGGCTGCTTGGAATCGGCAAAACCACTCTTTATCGCAAATTAAAGGAATACGGCATCGCGGACCCAATGCAAGCCGCATAGACTCAGACCGCGGCGCGGCAACGTACCGGAGCAGCCGGTCGTCGTCGCCGCGGCGTTCGCAAGGACAATCAGAGGAGTTTACGATGAGCATTTTGATCGTCACCGGAATCGAAGGAGCGGCGAACTGCGCAGCGGCCGTCCAAAAACAGCTTGGCGTCGCGATCGAAGTGGCGGAGGGACGAAAGACGGCTCTGGCTCTGTTGCGCAAGAAGGAGTTCGCCCTCGTGGTGGTGGACGAGACGCTTGCTCTGTGCGACCCGGCGGCCGCCGATGCCCTCTGGGAGCACTCGGGTCTTGCTGTTCCGCTGCAGATCAACTTTGCTCTCTCCGGCGCCGAACGGCTGATTCGCGAGATTCGCGCGGCATTGCAGCGTCGCGAGCGCGAGCAGGCTCTAGCGCGCCGAGCAGCTGCGATGGCCATGGAGAAAGAGATGAAAACCACCATCGCGGGTCTGCTGTTGCACTCGCAGCTGGCTCTCTCGGCGGGAGAGATGTCGACGCAGGTGGCTGAAAAATTGCGCATGGTGGCCGACCTGGCTGGCAACCTGCGCCAACAGCTCAATGCTCAGCCACAGCCAGAAAGGCAGTCAGCCGCCTGACCGCTCCCCTTCTGCAAGCATCCTCTTCGCGTCTGACCTCGTCGAGGCGGCCGACCCGAGCCGTCGCTTAAGCTGAAAGGAGCATGAGCGATACAGCGGTTCTTCTGATCGACTGTCCTGACCGGAAAGGATTAGTCGCCCGCGTGGCGGGACTTCTTTATGAGCATGGCGCGAATATTCGTCATGCGGACCAGCATCAGGATCATGACCTGAGCCTTTTTTTCATGCGCGTCGAGTGGGGGCTGGCTGAAAACGGAGCCGACAAAGCAAAGCCCGGAGTCGCTTTCGATCTCGACAGCTTCAAGACGACCTTCGCGAAGCTAGCCTCAGAGCTCGAGATGCGCTGGACGCTGAGCGTCACGACACAGAGGCCACGCATTGCTCTGTTTTGCTCGCAGTACCTGCACTGCGTCGCCGATCTGCTGCATCGCTGGCGCGCCGGCGAACTGGCTTGCGACATTCCGCTGATCGTCTCCAATCATCGCGACGTCGAGAACCTGGCGGCTTTTTACGCTATTCCCTTTGAACACACTCCCGTTTCCGCGGGAACGCGGGCGCAAGCCGAAGCGGTTCAACAAAACTTGCTGGAGAAAGAAAAAATCGATCTCGTGGTGCTCGCGCGATACATGCAGATTCTCTCGCCCGGTTTCGTCGCGCGCTATCCGGCGGCCATTATCAACGTGCACCACTCATTTCTGCCTGCATTCACGGGCGCGCGGCCGTATCACGCGGCGCATGCGCGCGGCGTCAAGCTGATCGGCGCGACGAGCCACTACGTCACCGAGGTTCTCGACGATGGGCCGATCATCGAGCAGGATGTGGCGCGCATCTCGCATCGCGATCAGGTCGAGGATCTGGTTGCGCGCGGCCGCGACCTCGAACGGCTGGTGCTTTCGCGCGCTGTGCGCTGGCATCTGAACCGGCGCATTCTCTGCTATGGCAATAAGACGGTGGTGTTCGACTAAAGCAGTCAGTTGTCAGTAATCAGTTGTCAGATGGCTTCGCGCTACGCTTCGACTAGCGCGTCGGCGATGCCCAAATATTTGTCCAGCGCGGCGATCCCGAGGTCTAGCTCTTCTTTGGTTACGATCAGCGGGGGCGCGATTACGAAGTGGCTTACCCAGGCCTGCTGCGCGACGCCGTCGGCCATCATCTTCGCGGCAATCTGATCGACGACCAGCGGCTTGCCTTCGACCTTGTCGCGCATGGTGTTGAAGGGCTGCTTGGTCTTGCGGTTCTTCACGATCTCAACCGCGAAGAACAATCCAAGACCCCGAACATCGCCGATCGAGGAATGCTTTTCTTTCAGCGCTTCTAGTTTTTCGCGGACATAGGGCTCGAGTTCCTTGGCGCGTTCCACCAACTTCAGCCGCTGCATCTCTTCGATCGTCGCGACCGCGGGGCCGAGCGTGATGGGGTGCGCCTCGTAGGTGTGGCCGTGCGAAAAATAGTGGTCCTCGAAGTAGTCTGCTATTTTTTTCGTGGTTGCGCAGAGACCCAGGGGCACGTAGGCCGAGGTGATGCCTTTGGCGGTCACGAGAATGTCGGGCTGCACGTTCCAGTTATCGACTGCGAACCATTTGCCGGTGCGTCCCCAGCCGGCCATCACTTCGTCGGCAATCATCAGGACGCCGTGGCGATCGCAGATCTCGCGCAGGCGCGGGAAGTATTCGGGCGGCGGGACTAGAACGCCATTCGTCCCGACGACGGGCTCCAAAATAATCGCGGCCACGTCGCTCTCGTTCTCGATCATGTGCTCGATGTAGTCGGCGCAAGCGATATTGCACGTCGGATACGTGTGCTTGATGGGGCAGTTGTAGCAGTTGGT
>DATHNJ010000259.1:0-29328 GCA_035486155.1 Occallatibacter sp.
GATGTAGAGCGCATCGGGGTTTGATCCGAGCGAGCGGTTCAACAGCGCTTCCGCATCGGGGTCTTTTTCCTGCAGTTGGGTTTGGTTCACGCGCTCGATCAGCGAGTTAAGAAGCTCTTCTTCCTGGGGAGTCAATGCAATACCCTCCGGCGGCAACGAATTGGCGCGATCACGCCGCCACTCAGGGATTAAGACGCGATCACGCGGTCAAAGTTGCAACGCCCGATGAAAGTACGCACGCGGATCGACGCCGGTTCCCCTCATCCGACTATCGCAGATGCGGATGAAAAATCAGAGAATGGCGACCGATTGGCGAATCTAATTTCTTAAACGGTCGCTCCGCCTACCAGTTCAAGCGCACGCACCGTCTCCTTGCGCATCGTGAGCCGTTCGATCAGGTCGTAGCGGACCTCGTAACCGCGGCCCGGCGTATCGGGAATCGCGATCTCGCCTTCCGCCGATACCGTGACCTCGGGCTCGATAATGTCTTCCTTCCAATAGCGCGCCGACGCCGAAACGTCGCCCGGCAGAGAGAAGTTTTCCAACGTAGAGAGCGCAATGTTGTGCGAGCGCCCAATCCCCGATTCGAGCATCCCGCCGCACCAGACTGGAATGCCGCGCTCCTGCGCTGCGTTATGCACGGCGATGGCCTCGGAGAAGCCGCCCACGCGGCCGAGCTTGATGTTGATGATTCTGCAGGATTCCATTGCGATGGCGGCCAGCGCGTCGCGGCGGTTGCGGATGGATTCGTCCAGGCAGATGGATGTGTTGAGTCGCCGCTGCAGCATGGAATGGTAGTAGAAGTCATCGTGCCAAAGAGGCTGTTCGATCATGAGCAGGTCGAATTGATCGAAGCTGACGAGGTGGTCGGTGTCGCGCAGCTTGTACGCCGAGTTGGCGTCGCAACTCAACATGATGCCGGGCCAGCGATTGCGGACTTTTTCGAAAACCGCCACATCCCAGCCCGGTTTGCACTTGAGCTTGATGCGTTGATAGCCGGCCGCAAGCTCGCGCTCGATGATGTCGAGCAAATCTGGAATTGACTTTTGGATGCCGAGCGATACGCCGCATGCGATCTTCTCGCGCACGCCGCCGAGCAAAATCGAGATGGGCAGGCCTTCGCGTTGCGCTTCGAGATCCCAGATCGCGTTTTCAAGAGCAGCCTTCGCCATTGGGTTGCCGCGTACGCGATGAAAGATGCGCGGGCAGTCGCCGCCATGCTCAGGCGACTCGGCCACGAGCACGGGGCCGAGTTCATTGACCATCACCTGCCAGGCAGTATCGGTGGATTCATCGGAAAAATACGGATGTTCGCCGGCGGTGCACTCGCCCCATCCAGTGAGGCCTTCCGATCGGACTTCTGCAAGGAGAATTCGACGCTCGGTCGTAACGCCGAAGCTGGTTTCGAAGGGACGCACGAGGGGTAGATGGAGTTCGCGAAGGACGATTCCGTCGATTCTCATAAGAAGTGAATTCCTTTAGCCGTCAGCAATGAATGTGAATGTGAAGCTGTTTCAATCAAGTTCGTGTGAGCTTGGCGATTCCTCTTCAATCCAACTCCGTCCGGGTCGGGGAACCCAATTCGAAGACTCCGTTACCCTCCGCATCGCGGGCGAAACCGATCACGGCCAATCCGCGTGCAAATGCGTCTTGAAATTTGCGTCGATTCTCCAATTGCACTGCCAAGGCCCGTTCCCGGTTAGATTCCGATGCTTTCCACTCGTAGATGGCCGCCGGGACTTGAATGCGTTCCAAAACGTCGCAGGCTGTCTTGGGCTTGCCTTCAAGCGTCGCCACCACGCGGGAGGAACTCAGGCGCCACTCAGCCACCAGCCGATCCGTAGGTAAACCGGCCTGCAGACGACTTGAGGATACACCATAGAAATTCACGTGGTAGCAACGAACAATGGCTCCCAGCTTGTGGATATTTAAATAAGCGTTTTTGATCTCCAATGGATCGAACGTCCATTCCATTCGGCGGATATTGCGGGAAAGCGCTTCAAGACGCTGTTTGAGCTTGAGTTGCGCGCCCAGTCCGCGGTTGCGATACGAGTCGCGCACGGCGAGCATGTGCGAATGCAAATAAGCTTGCGGCTCGCCGGATTCGGTCTTGACGCCCGGCAAAGACATGGCGAAACCGACGAGGGATTCCGGAGCGCCTTCCAGCCCGGCGCCGGGCAATTCGGTGTCGAATGCGCCGATCACCTGCCCACCGATCTTCTGGCCCACCAAAAACGCCTTGCGCGGAATCACGTCGCTATCGTCATAGCCCCATGTCTCAATCTGGAGTTGAACGCATGCTTCGAGCTCATCGAAGCCGGAGCAGTTGCGGATAAGGATCATCGCGATGGCTCCGGTTCCGATAGAGAACTTGGTTTGGCTTCGATTACCAGTTTGCGTTTAGCTTCAGTCCAAAGAGACTCAAGTTCATGCGGCGCCAATTCTTCGAGCGGACGCGATGAAGCCAGCTCCATCTCGCGAAAGCGCTGGCGAAACCGCAGATTGCAGCCGCGCAGAGCCATCTCCGCATCGACGCCGAGATGACGGCCGAGATTGACCACTGTGAATAGTAGATCGCCGAGTTCGGCTTCTACTTTTTTCGGATCGCGCGGATCGGCTGTCGCTTCTGCATCCAGCTCGGCCACTTCTTCGGCGATCTTGGGAAGCAGATCGCGCCATTGCGGCCAATCGAATCCTGCTTTCGAAGCCTTCGATCCCAGCTTGGCCGCTTCGGCCAATGCAGGCATCACGCGGTTCACAGTATCGAGTCGAGATCCGGCTGACGAGTCTGCTGCGTGCAGTGCTTCGGCGGCTTTGATCGCGTCCCAGTTGCGCAGAACGCCTGCAGCCGTGTCCGCAGCTTTGGGATCAACGTTCGCTTGATTGCCTGCAGCCCGCGAAGCCTCTTCGCCAAAGACATGGGGATGGCGCCGGATGAGCTTGCGATTCAAGTGGTCGAGCACATCGGCAACAGTGAAGTGGCCTTCGTTGGCCGCCATCTCTGCATAAAACAGCACTTGCAAGAGCAGATCGCCAAGTTCTTCGGCAAGATGCGGAAAGTCGCGGCGCTCGATAGCGTCGAAGACCTCGTATGCCTCTTCCAGCGTGTATTTGCGAATGGTGTCAAAAGTCTGTTCGCGATCCCAGGGGCATCCGCCGGGGGCGCGCAGACGCGCCATGATCGCAGCCGATTGCTCAAAAAGAGCCGCGGCCCGCACCGGATCGGTGACAAAGCGGGAATCGGTAGAAGGAGGCTCTGGACTGTCTGCCTGTCGCGCAACGTCCATCTTTCTTAGTGTAACCCCGCAGCCTTGCACGGCGTTCGCATCGTGCGACGCCGCCCCTACGTTGCTCCAGTGGCTGCCCGCCAGTTGGCATTCTGGTTCATATTGACGAATAAGCAAACACCGCAACGCGGTTCGGCATCACAACAGGGAGTAGGTAACACTCCCCCATGGCTCGTGTCCTCGGAACAATCTTTGCAATCTTGGCTGGCGTCGCCTTCGGCAGGCTACTGCGCATCGGCTTTGCGCGTTGGCGCCCAACCAAGAACCCCAGGAACAGCGTGTGGCGCTTCCCACTGGTCGAACTGGCCGTGGGAGGGACTTGGGGCGTGCTGGCCTGGCGACTGATGCGCCTGCTCGTCGCCGACGATACGCGTCTCGGGTTCGCGCTTCCGGGTTTCAATCTCGAATACACTGCGGGCTTCATGGTCTTGTGCACAGCCCTGATCGCAATCGCGATGCTTGACGGCGATCGGTTCCCGCTCTCGGATTTTGTTACCTTGCCCGGCGTAGCAATAGGCGTATTGTTTTACGCCCTCACCACCGAGCAGATGATTCGGCTCTTTATTGCGGAAGCGGCGCCCTGGCGTGAGATCGGCTTGCGCCTGCTATCGGTGATTTGCGCGGGCGGTCTCGTTTTGCTCATTCGCTGGACCTACTGGCTCCTGCGCCGCCGTGAGATTCTCGGCTGGGGCGAAGCTCATTTGATGGCCATGCTTGCCGCATGGTTGGGACTTCCACAAGCCCTTCTTGCCTTCAGCATTGGCGTGCTGATCGGGACTGTGTTTCTGATCTTGCTTTGGGCTGCGCCCGTACTCCTGCGGCACTCCAATATCTGGACCTCGCCGAAACTGTCCGTCGGCGCGTTGGTCTGCGCAGGCGGAGTAGTAAGCTGCCTGTGGGGCACACAGATTCTCTCTGCATACCTCCGCTGGTCCGCCTTGCCTAAACTTGCGCTGAACATTCCTTAGAACTTCTGGACTTCCCTGCTTCGACCCCATGCCTTCCAAGCGCTGTCAACTCATCGTGCGTCCATCCGCTCGTATACTCGAACCCGCAGATGATTCTCTTTCTGGGTACAGTGTTTGCCGGGCTGGTGGGGCTGGCCTTCGGCAGCTTTCTCAATGTGTGTCTCACGCGCTGGCCCGCGGGTGAAAGCGTCGCGACTCCGCGCTCGCATTGCCGAAGCTGCGGGCGGACGCTGACATGGTGGGAGAACATTCCACTCCTCAGTTGGATCGCGTTGCGCGGCCGCTGCCGCACGTGCGGCGTGTGCATCGGATGGCGGTATCCGCTGGTGGAGTTGGCCGTGGGAGTTCTCTGGGCAGCGATTGCAGCTCAGAATTCCACTCATTTCGCCTTCCTGGAAGGATTGCTTTCATTCAGCCCGCGGGGCCTCGCCGAGATCGTTGCAACCGCGGCTGGAAAGGCGCTGCTTGTTTGGCTGCTCGTTGGACTAGCCGCTCTCGACGCAGAGCATCTGTGGTTGCCGGACCTGGTGACGATCCCCGGCATCGCCCTCGGCATCGCTGTCAGCCTGATTCGCGGGCGTCCTCTTGTTCCGATAGCCAATCGACCGGCGTCGTTGCTCGACCAATCGCTCAAACTTTCGTTTGCGATCCTGATCGCCGCCGGCCTCATTCTTCTCATCCGCTGGCTCTACTGGCTGGTCCGCCGCCGCGAAGGGATCGGCCTGGGCGACGCCAAACTGATGGCGATGCTGGCGGCGTGGCTCGGCCTGCCCGGCGCCCTGCTGGCGTTCGCCATCGGCATTATCCTCGGCGCTGTCGTTGGGCTCGCAGTCCTGGCTCGCCCAAAGCTCGTCGGCGCAAACAATGCGTCGGGGCTGACTCAACTGCCCCTCGGAACATTCCTCTGTATCGGCGGGATCGTCAGCGCGCTTTGGGGACAGCCGATCCTCGCAGCCTATCTACGCTGGGCCGGATTCAATTGATTCCTATTGCTGGCGCGGAGACGCAGGAGCAGTCGCCGAGACAGCCTTGGCGCTCTCGATCTCCGGCTCCTTCAGAATCTTCTTGGACTCTTTGCTGTGCTTCGAGTCCGGATCGTACTCGGTGACCTTCAGGTAATTCGCCTTGGCGCCGGCATAGTCGCCTGTGTGCCGTTGAGCTTCGGCCAGTCCCCAATAAACATCCGGGTTCTCCGGATCGAGGACCACCGCCGATTCGAAACGCGACAGCGCAGCCTTCCAGTTCTTCTGGTCGAGATAGTAGCTGCCCACGGTCTCGTCTTCTTTCGCGGTTTCCGTATGCGGCTGGTCCGGCACAGAAAGCTTGCGGTGTTTATCCGTTGACTCATCGGGCGGCGGCTTGAGCAAATTGTCCATTCCCGCATTGCTGGAGCTCGAACCGCCGCCTGACTCAACATTCGAGGGAGTTCCATCGTCCGGGCTCTTCACGGGATCGCCGTCGCCGCTGGGCAACGGAACATTGCTGTAGTTGCTGTCGTCCGGGGCCGAAGCCGCCGTCCCCGGCGAGTTCGCCGATGGCAGCACCGGAACATTCGTGTCGTCAGGAAAAGGATTGGCTTCCGGCGAGTTCTTGGGCTTATCTGCCGGCGCGGTCGAGTTATTCTGCGGCGCATTCGAATTTGCCGGCGCCTGCGCGAAGGCTCTCGCGCTGAGAACTCCACCGCAGCCGACGAGCAGCACTGCCATGACTATGTACATCCGAGTTTTGAACCGACTCTTCATCGCCTCTTCAATGTTAGGATGCAAAGCATACAACGCTCAAGTCGTCCAAGGACTGCATCGCACCTGTCATGGGAATTATTATCCGCTCCTCCACAATCCACGCCGCAGGCTGCTACGCCACCACATCGATCCGCAAAGGCTCCCGCGTCGCCGAATACACCGGTCCGCGCCTGAATAAGGATGAGGCCGACACCCGCTACGACGAAGCGCCGATCACCTATCTCTTTGGACTCGGCGATGGCACAGTCGTCATCGACGGCCACTGCATGGCCATGTTCATCAACCACAGTTGCGATCCCAACTGCGAGACCCATGAAGAAAAGGGTCGCGTATGGATCAAGGCCATCCGCAAGATCGAACCCGGCGAAGAGATCACCTACGACTACTGCCTCTACGACGGCGACGGAGACGAGGCCGCCTGCAACTGCGGCGCAAAGAAGTGCCGCGGCACCATGTACTCGCGTGAAGAGGTCCGCCGGCGGGCTCGGACAAAAAAGAAACCGGCCTCGCGCGAGACCGGCTCCGTGTCAAAAAAGAAGAAAAGAACCAAGAAATAAAAAGACAAGCAGGGCGAAGCAATCGAATCAGGCCACACGTCCTGAAGGGCGCGTCAGCAGATGGCCCAGGCGCGCGTGGTAGCTGCGGCTCATGGAGACGCGCTGGCCCGACAGCAGGTGCACGACGAAATCGCCCTGCGCCTCGGTGCGAACCTCTTTCACGAACTGCAGATTCACGATCGCCGAGCGATGGACGCGCAGAAACATCTCGGGATCGAGCTTCTGCTCCATCGCGGTCATGGTTTCACGCAGCAGGTGCGACTCTTTCTCCGTGCAAATGCGCACATAGTTTTCCTCCGCCCCGATCCAGCGAATGTCCGCCACGGGAAGAAAGAGGATGCGGCCGCGCGACTTGAAGACGATGCGTGCGGTGTAGGGCTCTTTGCCGTTGATCTTCGTCGGAAAATGCGCCGGCGTTTTCAGTGTCGGCGTTACTTGATCGAGCACGCGCTGCACCGCCGAATGCAACCGCTCTGCGGTGAACGGCTTCAGCAGATAATCGACCGCGCGGAGATCGAAGGCGCGCAGCGCGTAGTGATCGTACGCCGTCGTAAAGATGACCTGAGGAGGCGTAATCGCGGAATCCGTCGCAATCGCGTCCATGAGTCCCATCCCGTCCATACCCGGCAGGCGCACATCGAGAAAGAGCAACTGCGGCGCAGTCGCCTTCATGCATGCCAGCGCGTCAGAGGCGGAAGCAGCCTCGCCTACCACCTGAATTCCTGGCTCATTTTGCAGCAGCCCGCGCAGCTTTCGCCGGGCGAGCAATTCATCATCGACAACAAGCGCTTTGATCACTGCTTACTCTCCACAAAAACACGACCAGTCAGGCCGTGTAGATTTTGGCGCCAATCATGACCCTTTGCTATTCCTTATTCGCAAACATGGGGCCAACCGGCCACAGGCTATCCAACGCTGAAAAGACAATAGGTTAGGAGCGCGCAACGAGGCGTCGGATGCTGTGCGCTTTGTCCGCTTTCACGTTCATCTGTTCAAAATCGGACAGTCGCCTCCGCAGCGAAGCGATTGAACGACAAAATCCGCATGTCCGTCCCTGCGCATAAATCCCACAATCCATAACGCGATCCTGAGTCGGTTTCATTGAAGCCGTTCACCAGTCGCGCTGAACCGCAACTCGTCAGCGTTTTCTGTCGATTGGTCCCCGAATCTTTCTTTCCGTACTGGGCAAGCCTGCGATTTCATTTTCGGGAAGACTGTCGTTGCGTCATGCAAAATCGCGGGTCTATGCATCGCAGCGCGGCGTCGATCCCTCCTCTCTGAGAGCCGATTCGTCACAGCAAACACCGCTCCGTCACTTCGCGGTTCCGGTCCACACAATTGGCGCACCCCATGCTCACTCCCAATCGGGCTTCTATCTCGTTCGGGTGGAGTGAATTATGCATCGTGTTTTCGGGCGCCTCTCACAACTCTCTGTTGGGCTCGTATTCTCTTGCGCCGCGCACATCGGCCTCAGCCAGGGAATCGTCACGGGTTCGCTCAATGGGAGCGTTCAAGACCCCAGCTCCGCCGTCATTCCCAACGCCGCGATCACCGCCGTGCAAGACGGAACGAACTCCGCATTCAAAACGACGAGCAGCGACACAGGAAGCTTCCTGCTTCCAGGTCTTCCCATCGGTAAATACGTTGTCACCGCCGTCGCTCCCGGCTTCGTCGCTCTGCGAACAGAGAACGTGCTTGTTCAATCAGGAACAGCGACGCCGCTCGGGGTTCTGACGCTGAAGATCGGCGCCTCCGAGGCCGTGACTGTAGAAGCCGCATCCGCGATCCTGCAACCGGACTCCGTGCAAATCAGCCAGGAGTTCGACGCGGAGAAGACGCAGAACCTGCCCATCGGCAATGGATTCGATATCGTCGCCTTGTTTACTCCGGGCGTGGCGCCGTCGGGCGGCAACGTATTCACCAATAGCAACGGCGCCGAATTCTCCACCAATGGCATTCGCGACCGCGATAACAACTTCCAGCTCGATGGCCAGGCCAACAACGATACGAACATCGGCGGTCCGAATGTCTTCTTCGGCAATGCCGACGCTGTCGCCGAGGTGCAAGTCATCACGGCGGAGAGCGCCGAGTACGGCCGCAACAGCGGCGCCGTCGTCAACTACATCACCAAGTCCGGCAGTAACCAGCTCCACGGCAGCGCCTACGAGTTCTATAACGGCAGTTGGGCCGATTCATTGGCCAATCAGGAGAAGAGTCCGGTATTGGGATTCTGTCCCTCCGGCATAAGTCCATCCACCGGATGCACAGCGCCAGTCCTTCCGCGCTTCGTCGACAATCGCTGGGGAGGAACTGCTGGAGGCCCGATCAGGAAAGATCGCGTGTGGTTCTTCGGCTCAGGAAACTTCGAACACCAGCGCACCGGCGACGAACCCTCGTCCTCTGCTCCGTTTGTGACCCCGACTCCCAACGGGATTACCGAATTGGAGGCTGCGTTTCCGAACAACGCCGCTGTCGGCGCCCTGGCGGCGATAGGGCCCGCGTCGGTGAAGACCGGCTCGTTAAGTTATGGCGCCCCCCAGGACATCGCCGTGCTCGGCGTTCCCATTGAGTTCGCCACAGCACAGCGCACAGTCCCGTCGCCGGCAAACGACGATGAGGCCATGGGACGCGTGGACTATCAGTTATCCCAGCATGATCGAATCTTTGGCCGATACATCTATCAAAAGGAGTTCACTTATGACGATAACTTCTTTACAGCCACAGAAGCAGTCACGGGGACCTTTGTCACCGTGGGCGGGATCAGCCACTTTGCCGGCGTTGACTGGAGCCACATCTTCAACGATCGCCTGTTGAATCAAGTCCGCTATAGCTACTCGCACGTCACCAGCACCTTCGAAGGCGGAGGATTTCCCAACTGTACGACGACGAACATTCTCTCCGGGTGCCCGATTCGCGCCAGCTTTGCCGACTCGACGGATCTCTCCATCGGCCAGCTGAATAATTATTGGCCCCAGGGCCGCTTGGTGGAGAGCTCGCAGTTTCAGGACAATGCAACCTGGCAGAAAGGAAAACACAGCATCAAGTTCGGCGGAGAGTTCAATCACTTCCCCGAAACCGACTACGGGATACCCAATCTCAACGGATCTTTCACGTTCAATAGCTTCGACGACTTCATTCAGAGCAATCCGTCGCTGACCAACTATGCGGAAGGACCGTCGACCTATCCCCTGACTTACAACGCCGGCGCTCTTTACTTCCAGGATGACTATAAAGCCACGCCGACTCTTACACTATCGGCCGGCCTGCGATATGAATTACAGAGCGAGCCCATCAACGGACTGCACGATCTGACGGTAAAGCGCGAGTCCAATCCCGCGACTGCATTCTGGGATACGACCTTGCCTCTGAACTTGCGAACCGTGCAATCGCTGCCCATCGTGAAACATAACTTCGGCCCCGTCTTCGGCTTTGCGTGGCAGCCGCTCGTCCACGGTCGCAACGAAACCGTGCTGCGCGGCGGCTTCCACATCGGCTATGACTCCACATTCAACAACCCGTTCTCGAACATCGCGCAAAGCACCCCCACGGTGAACTCGGTCGACCTCGCCACGTGCACGGCCTGCGTTCCGTCCGATGGACAAGCTTCGACTCTGCGCGGAATCATCAATCCTCAGGTTCCGTTGGGCGTCAACCCCGGCCTACGCGCCGAACAAAACACTGATCCCAATCTGCACAATCCCTATGCCGAGCAGTGGACTATCGGCCTCCAGCAGGCCTTCACTTCGCATGTGGTCGGCGAAGTTCGCTACGTGGGCAACCACGGCGTCGGGCAATTCGAAGTGCGCAACGGCAATCCTGCGCTAGGTCCGTTGATCGCAGCGGGTTTCCAAAATGTAATTCCCGCAAGCCTCACTCCCTGCACGACGACCAATGCTCCAGGCGCCGCCGAGGGCTATGTCGATTGCAACCGCACCAATGTGATCACTCTTGGCAATACGGGATTCTCAAACTACAACGGCCTGCAGTCTCGTCTCTCCATCGAGCACTGGCATGGAATCACGGCAGGCGTGAGTTACACATGGAGCAAGACGATCGATAACATATCGGAGATCTACGCGACGGGAACCGGCGGCAATACCAATAACTTCGCGCAGAACCCTTTCGATCTCACAACCGCCGAGCGTGGGGTCAGTGGTCTCGATTATCCGCAGCTCACTTCCGTTTACATGCTATTTGAACTTCCACTGTTCCACGATCAGTCCACGCTCGCTGGCAGACTGCTGGGAGGGTGGCAGATCAATCCAGCCTGGCGATTCGCCAGCGGCCAACCGTACACCGTGATCGAGAATACTGCTTCGGATCGGCTCCTCTGCGACCCGACTCAAGATACGGAGAGCCCTTATGGGACGACCTGTCGTCCTATCATCGCAACCCGCAGCGCTCCGCTTTCCATGGTCGGGCAATGCATGGATCCTTCAGCCAGCGATTGCGGACTCGTCGATTTCTACACCGGCGCTCCCATCAGCAAGCAGAACGTTCATTGGATCGTCAATGATGATGCGTCCGCAGCCTACTTCGGTACGCCTTTCGCCGGCGGCGGCCGTGACCAACAGCGCGGCGACACAATCAACAATGCCAATCTGGCAATTCTGAAAGACTTCAAGGTGAACGACCGGATCACGGTCGAAACACGCGCGACTGCATACAACGTCCTCAACCGCCAGTATCGCGGGACGCCCGGCGTCAACATCGATCAGGGAAACTTCTCCGAAGCGGGTGGCCCATTCGCAAATACTCTCTTTAACTCCGACGGCGGCTTGCAAACCAACACAGTCTTCTCGGGAATTGATCGACGTCGAATCGAGTTAGGCGGAAAGATTCGGTTCTAAGTCATCGCTGAGTCAGACCAAACGAATGATCAACAGCAGGGCGGGCCATTCAAGCCCGCCCTGTCTATTTCTGAACATTTCTGAGTTTGTGACGAACAGCTTTCTTCAAAGGATGAAGTGGAGCGTCTGCGCGTCGCGCTGGCGAATCCAGGAGGTCAAAGCCGCGCGGAGCAGCTAACAACGGGATGACCATGGAGTGGTGGGTGAGTCTAGAGAACCAGCCGACGTCCTCGATGTTTCTCGGAGCTCTTAACCAGAAATGGAGATCACTATGTTTCTTCCCCATCAGGTATCCCGGAACAGATTGCTTGCCACGGCTCTCAGCACTGCCTTGATTTTGTCGACGCACGCGGCGCACGCAACCGGCGCCGACATTCCACAGGCGCCGACACGGCCAGATCATGTATCGACACAGCGCGCAATCGAACTAGCCGCTGCGTATTTTACGGGCCGAGGAGTTACACAGGACGAAAAGCAAGCCGCGTACTGGTATGAAAAGGCCGCCGAAGCCGGCGATCCGGAGGCTCAGAAGCAGATCGGTTACTTCTATGAAGTGGGCCTTGGCGTTCCCGCGGATCCCGCTCGCGCCGCGCATTGGTACCAGTTGTCCGCCGCCAATGGGCTGGTCAGCGCAAAGGTGAATCTGGGGGTCGCCTATCTGATGGGCATCGGCGTACCGAAAAATCCTGCCATCGGAGAGCGGCTATTTGTCGAAGCCGCCGCGAAAGGGAGCGGCCTCGGAGCTTGCTATCTCGGAGAGATGTACTTTTACGGCGCTGGCGCGAAGGAGGATCAGCAGCAGGCGAGGCGCTGGTATGAGGTAGGCGCAAAGTTACATGATCCTCAGGCTGAGTTTCGCCTCGCGTCGCTTCTTTCCACCGACCCCGATCGCGCGCATAACTTATCGAAGATTGTTGATAATCTTCGCCGGTCAGCAAGTGACGGTTATGTCCCTGCTATGCACGCGCTGGCGTATCTATTCGCCGCACAACCATCGTTTGCCAACTCTCGGAATGAGACGCTTTCCCTTCTGAACAAAGCGTCCGAAGCAGGCTATTGGAAGTCGTCTGCACTGTTAGGAGTTATCGCCGCGAAGGGAACGGCCGGGCCAGTTGACCTGAAGTCGGCCTACTACGATTTCCGTCTCGCGACGCTTCAGGGTGGCGACCCTGCAAATCAACTACTTGCAAACGATCTACACGTGCTTGCCGAGAAGCTTGACCACACCGATGTCGCAAGCCTGGACGCGCAAGCCCAAGGATATTTCCAGCAGCATCACGAAACGCTTGAATTCGTGTACAAGGCGGGCGAAAATTGGAAGCGGTTCCCTGCCTTTGCGCTCGCGACTCCTGAAGCCGGTTCCTATGCGGGCAAATTGATTCCAACGCACGATCTCAACTGATTGCCAAACGGTACATGAGAAAAGGTCCCGAATTGCCAGACCAACCCGCCGATCAAGATCGATTGCTCGAACCGCGCTTCATGCACCCGGCAATCTTCATCCCGGCGAACGTGTCGATCGGCGTCTTGTATGCCTTGCATGACTGGATATACATGCGGCAGTGGGACGGTTATCACAACAGTGCCTCTCTGGCGCTGGCTGAATGGGGCATGCAGTTTCTTTTGTGGGGAACTATCTGCTGGTTGATGTGGTGTTTCATGCGCTCGGCTATAGAGCGAGCCAATCTGAAGCAGATCCTCACACTATTTGTTCCATTCAGCCTGTTCCTGAGCGTTATCGAGGAGATAGTGTGGGTATTTCTTTTCCCGCACATTCCTATGAAGCATCCACAGTGGAGCTTCCTTGAGCGCCTCGGCTTCAATCTCGAAGGCGACGTTACTCAGAGCCTTCCGATTTTCTGGTGCTCGTTTTTTCTTTTTCGCGGCGTTGGCTACTACCAGAAATTTCGCGAGAAAGAAAGCGCCGCAGCGCAGCTTGAGGTTCAGCTTGTCAACGCGCAGATGGCGGCCCTGCGCATGCAACTGAACCCGCACTTCCTTTTCAACACGATGAATAGCATCTCGAGCCTGATGCGCTTCGATATTGACGCCGCCGATACGATGCTGGAACAACTCAGCAGCCTGCTGCGTATCACTCTGGAGCGCGGAGATATTCAACTCATCTCGTTGCGCGACGAGATCGACTTTATCGAGGTGTACCTGGCGATGCAGGGGCGCAGATATGCGGGCCGCGTGAACCAAAGCGTTTCCGTAGAGCCTGATCTTCACGATGCGCTTGTGCCGGCGATGCTTCTTCAGCCCATCGTCGAAAATGCCTTCGCGCATGGACTCTCGCGAGTAGAAGCCAATGGAATTCTCTCCCTCGACGTTCGTCGCGACGGCAACGAGATGCGCATCCGAGTGCGGAATAGCGGCGTAGGCTTGAAGCCCGTTCAAGCCGTTCGAACCGATGGACACGGCGTCGGGCTATCGAATGTGAAAAGCCGGCTGAGACTTCACTATGGCGAAGGCTGGTCGCTTACTTTATCCGAGGTTGAATCGAAACAGGTGGAAGCCGTGGTATTGCTCCCACTGCAGTTTGCGCAGCATCAACAGGAACTTGTTGCACAATTTGGCGTCTGATGATCACCGCGGTTATTGCCGATGATGAAGTGCTGGCAAGGCAGAAGCTACGCCAACTTCTGCGCGAAGAGCAAGACATCGAGATCGTGGGCGAGTGCGCTACGGCTGCGGAGACAATCCAGCTCGTAGCGATGACCACCCCCGTGCTGCTCTTCCTCGATATTCGCATGCCCGATATGGATGGATTCGATGTGGTCGGAGCGTTGTCGGCGCCCTCCGATTTTACGATGCCTCAAATTATTTTTACGACGGCATACGATCAATATGCGGTGCGCGCGTTTGAAATTCACGCAATCGATTATCTGCTCAAGCCGTTCACATTGGAGAGGCTACGTTCTGCGATCGAACGAGTTCGCGAACATGTCGCAAACCCTACGCCGAAACATGGAAAAGGCGACAGCGCCGGCGCGCAAGCCTACACGACCCGCATCGTTTTCAAGTCACGGGGCAGAATCCTCTTTTTGCCGGTCCAAGACATCCGCTGGATCGGCGCCGAGGAGAACTACGTCCGCATTTGCGCAGGATCGGAGTCGCATCTCCTGCGCGAAACCATGGCGCGCCTGGAGAAACGCCTTGATCCCGAAATGTTCCTGCGCGTCCACCGATCGGCGATTGTGAACCTGCAATTCGTCAAGGAAGTTCGCAGCGACGCCGACGGCGAATCAACAGTCGTCATGATCAGTGGCGAGAAAATTCCCATGAGCCGCGGCTATCGGTCGAGAATCCACAACTGGCTTCATCGCTGACCGATTGTGATTTTCTGAAGAATCTTGCCCTCGAATTCTCTTAAATTTCACCGCATGGGACGATTCATCCCATGCAGACCGAAACTCGTCCCTACGGTCGGCGAGTCGTCCCGAAATATGGAGAACCGGAGCAAGGAATAAATCATCTTCTTGAATGTCATATAACTGTCGGGCTAGTTGCCGAACACGCGCTGAATACGCATTGTTACGTTTTGGCTTGCAGATCGCGTTAGTGCCTTTTCGCAACAAGGTATTGCAACCCGTCACAAAACCTTGAACTGCGCAGCCAAGCGGACGCCTGGTTGCACTACAGGCTATCGATGAATGCGACTGCTCTCTTAGTTCCCCAGCCATCACGACAGCGCCAACATGGCGTTCGACCGGAAACAGTCGAACGGCACATCGTCCTGAACGTGACGGTCAGCGCGGACAAACGCCGTCTGTTCGACGCTCTTACATTGCCTGAGTATCGCGAAGCATGGCTGGTTGTTCCCGGCAGCCATTCGCATTGCTACACCGTGGTCTCTGAGACTGGCGGCGCCTTTCGGCTCGATCACTTCGCTGAAGGTGGCCTTGAATTCAGCATCGCAGGCGCTTATCGCGTCTGCCGCCGTAGCAAGATGGCCTTCACGTGGCGCAAAAGCAACGCGACGAGCCTCCACGTAAGCGCCCCTGAGACTCTGGTGACGATCCGTCTGCAGGGAGCGTTCTCCGACACCACCGTCTCTCTCGATCACTCAGGCCACTTTTCTCCAACTGAATATCGCTGGCACTCTGAGATGTGGAGCCTTTCCCTGAACAAGCTCCGCGCACTGTTCTAATCGCTGCTCACGATTCGGAGTTCCACGAGTGATCCCTGCCGTCCTCGACCGACGGCATCTTCTGTATGATCGACTGGCGTGACACGCTCGTCGAATCATTCTCTGAGAATCGGCCTCATTGGCACAGGCGCCATCGCCGCCAAGCACGCACAGGCCTATCGCAACATCGGATACACGATCACGGTATGCACGGACCGAACTGCAGCCCGTGGGCGCAGCTTTGCTGAATCGGCCGGAGCGCGATTCGTGGCGACTCCAGAGGAGCTTTGTCGGCATCCTGACGTAGATTACGTTGACGTCTGCACCTTCCCTGCCTATCGTCTGCAAGCCGTCGAGCTATGCGCCCTGTCCAGAAAGCATGTGCTGGTGCAGAAGCCGATGGCGATCGATCTCGACACGGCGCAGCGAATGGTCGGCGCCGCGCAGAAGGCGGGAATCCAGCTTGGCGTCGTAAGCCAGCATCGCTTCGACGACTCTGTTTTGTTTTTGAAGCGCGCACTCGTTGCAGGCAGGCTCGGGCGGATTCTTCAGGCCGATGCTTACGTGAAGTGGCATCGCTCGGACGAATACTACGCACGCCCTATCAAGGGCAGTTGGGCAGTGGAGGGCGGCGGTGCGCTGATAGGCCAGGCCATCCATCAAGTCGATCTCCTGCTCCATCTCATCGGTCCAGTCGATACGGTCGCCGGCATGTGGCGGGTTGGCGCTGCGCACGCCATCGAGTCCGAAGATGTAGTCTCGGCCTTGCTTCATTACGCATCGGGTGCAACGGGATTGATACAAGCTTCGACCGCGATCTGGCCCGGCTATCCCGAACGGCTGGAGATTCACGGAACCAACGGAACCGCGATCGTGACGGGCGACCAGTTAACAACCTGGGATGTGCAAAAGGACTCCGGCGAACCGGCGCCGATCGCCGCGAAAACAGCATCGGGCGCTGCCGATCCAATGGCTATCTCCCTCACGCCATTCGAACGGCAGTTTCTCGACTTCGGCGAAGCCTGTCGAACCGGTCGTCCACCGGCCTGCTCCGGCATCGACGGATTCCGCGCGCTGCAATTAGTGCTCGCAATCTACGAGTCCTGCAAAGAGGGCCGGATGGTGTCCATTCCGCTCTATCCCGCCAGCCGGTAACTTTGAGCAGGTTCAAGAAGCCAGACGGCGCCCATGCGATCTACAATCGCTCCGACAGATCGGCGGACCGGATTTCTCCGGTCTGCTCGCGCCGCCTCGTCGACTCAAACGGGAGAACAACAGAAATGAAGAACAGTTTTTTCGATCGGCGCGATTTCATCCGCCAGGCCGGCACGCTCGGATCGATGGCCCTCATGGCAGGATTGCCCTCGGGCGCTGCTTTTGCCGCGACAAACAACGTAATTGAAGATGCAGTGCAGTCAGAAGCTTCGGACGAAGCCCCCAAGCATCACATCAAGTTCGCCGTCTGCGGCATGAGCCATGACCACATCTACGGCATGGTCGGCGCCATTCAACGCGGCGGAGGAGAGCTGGTTGCTGCGTGGGGCGGCGAACCCGACAAGATCGCAGCGTTCACGAAGCGCTTTCCGGACGTGAAGATCGTCAAGACGCAGGACGAGATCATCCATGATCCATCGATCCAGCTCGTTCTCAGCTCGCAGATCGCCAACGAACGCGCCCCGCTCGGCATCCGCGTCATGAAAAGCGGCAAGGATTACCTCTCCGACAAGCCAGGCATCACGACCCTCGAACAGCTCTCTGAAGTCCGTAAGACGATCGCCGAAACCAAGCGCATCTACGGCATCATGTACAGCGAGCGGCTTGAAGTAAAAGCCGCCGTCTACGCGGGCAAGCTCGTGCAGCAGGGCGCGATCGGCAAGGTGATTCAGACGATCAATATTGCGCCGCACCAGATCGTTCAGGGCCACGGCGATGCCGGCGGCGGCACAGGCCGCCCGGAGTGGTTCTGGCATCCCGAGCAATACGGGGGCATTCTCTGCGACATCGGCTCACACCAGGTCGACCAGTTCCTGTTCTACACCGGATCGAAACAGGCAGAGATCGTCGAGTCGCAAATCGCTAACGTGCGCCATCCGGAGCATCCACAATTTCAGGATTTCGGCGACATGGTTCTGCGCGGCGATCGCGGCCTGGGCTATGTGCGGCTCGACTGGTTCACGCCCGACGGCCTCGGCACATGGGGTGATGGACGCCTCTTCATCCTTGGTACCGACGGCTACATCGAAGTCCGCAAATACACCAACGTCGCCGTCAGCAAGCAGGGCAACAATCTGTTCATCGTCGACAAAAACCAGTCGCGCTACATCGATTGCAACAATATGCCGCTGCCCTTTGGATCAGAGTTCGTCGCCGACGTCGTGAACCGCACACACGTCGCTCAGGATCAGGAGCAGTGCCTGCTCGCGGCCGAGCTTGTCCTCAAGGCGCAGAAGAATGCAAAATTCGTAACCCTGAAGGATTAACGGAAGGAGCGACCATGAAAGCCAGCAGGACAACACAGACCTCGCGGCGCAGCTTCCTCAAAACAGGCTTGGGGACAGCGGCCGCGCTGGGCTTTCCGACGATTGTCCCTTCAAGCATCTTTGGGCAGTATGCGCCCAGTAAGCGCATCAACGTTGGCGCCATCGGAGTGGGACGCATCTCGCGCGTGCACGACATGCCGGGGATACTGCAGTACGATCGCGCCCGCATCATCGCGGTCTGCGATCTTGATGCTCATCGCGTCGAAGACGGCAAGAAGTTCGTCAACGACTACTACTCCAAGAAAACCGGGCAGCCGCATGACGGCGTGACCGGCTACGCCAACTATCACGACCTGCTCGCCAACAAAGACATCGACGCCGTCGTCATCAGCACGCCCGATCACTGGCACGCGCTGATCGGCATCGACGCGGTGCGCGCGGGCAAAGACGTATATCTGCAAAAGCCCGCATCGCTCACCATCGCCGAAGGCCGCGCGCTCAGCAATGCAGTGCAAGCTTCGGGCCGCATTTTGCAGGTCGGCAGCCAGCAGCGCTCGACCGTGCAGTTTCGCTACGCGGCGGAGCTGGTGCGCAACGGCCGTATCGGCGAACTGCAGCGCGTCGAAGTCGGTCTTCCCGGCGACCCGCCAGGCGGCGACAAGACTCCGATGAAGGCGCCGGCGTGGTTCAACTACGAGATGTGGCTCGGCGAAACGCCTGACGTGTTCTACACCGTTGACCGCGTGCATCCGCAGACCGGCTACGATCGCCCCGGCTGGCTGCGCTGCCGGCAGTTCGGCGCCGGCATGATCACCGGGTGGGGCGCGCACCACATCGACAGCGCGCACTGGGGCATGAATACCGAGTACACCGGTCCCGTCGAAGTATGGGGACACGCCGAGTATCCGACGCAAGGTTTATGGGACGTGCACGGAACATTCCGCACCGAAGCGCTCTACGCCAACGGCGCGCGCATGAGCGTGAGCGGCGACTTTCCCAACGGGATCAAGTTCTACGGAAGCAAAGGCTGGATCTTCGTCTCGCGCGGCAACGAACAGGTGACCAAGAGCGATCCCGTCGCCAAACTGAACGACATCACAGCGCTCGCGTCGAGCGATCCGGCGATTGTCAAGTCGACAATCGGACCAGACGAGATTCACCTCTACGAGAGCAAGGAACAGCACGGGAACTGGCTCGACTGTATCGTCACGCGCCAGCAGCCTATCTCGCCCGTAGAGCTTGGCCATCGCGCTTGCTCGACGTGCCTGATTCATGACATGGCGATGAAGCTCGGGCGCAAGCTTTACTGGGATCCCGAGCACGAGCGATTCAAAAACGACGAAGAAGCGAACGGCATGTTGTCGCGTCCGCAGCGCGCGCCGTACATATTGACTTAGCGAGGAGACAATGACGATTTCTCGACGTGATGCAATGGTTGGTTTGATGGCGCTGCCCGCGGCGCTCAGCGCCCTGGCTCAGGAAGATAAGAACGCCGCGATTCTGGGGCCAACGGTCTTCGTATGGGAAGACATGAAGCCGGTCAAGACAAAAACGGGTGAGGTGCGTTCGCTCTGCAAGCAACCGACCGCAACGGTCGATCAACTTGAGATGCATGTGTCCACGCTGAATCCGGGCCTTGAATCGCACCCGCCGCATCGCCACGTCAACGAGGAGCTGATCATTCTGCGCGAAGGCGAGTGCGAGACGCTCTCCAACGGCAAGTGGGTCAAGGTTACGCCGGGATCGGTTGTCTTCAATGCGTCGAACAGCCTGCACGGCTTTCGCAACGTAGGCGCAACACCGGCGGTGTATCACGTCATCAACTGGAGTCCCAATAAAGACGCGGCTGCAAAGCAGCTCGCATGACGTCAACCTGAGGCTCTTGACAGGTCCGATAGCATAGAGAGTTGGAGCATCGGCCCCTGGTGATCAAAGAGTCTCAACTACCGCCTCTCACGGATTCGCAACTTGACGTGTTGCGCCGTTTCACCTGGCTTGACGCCAGCTTCGTCGAACTGCGCCGCACACTGGCAGGCGTCTTCGAATTTCATCTGGAACTGCAGCCGGTCGGCGGCGCACTGCAGCGGCGATCGGCATCGGGCCGCTTTCGTCTGCCGGAGCCGGGCATCGTCATTACGCGCGAGCATATCGCCAACGCGCTCGAACGCAGACGTTTCGATCTCATCTCCGAGCGCGATCTCGCGGAATGGGCCACGATCCTGCTCATCAACGACGCCTACGTGCTTGATCCCGCAGATGAGGACCTGATCGCCGAGTGGCTGAACGACATCAGCGCCAACCTGGGCGCGGACTAGTCGCAGAGCGCGATCGTCGCGCAACTTCGCCGCGTTTTCCACGCCGTCTCCTGTCCTCTCCAAACCGTTACAATGACGCCTAGGCTCTCCCCTTCAAGCAAATTGGGGCAGATGAGGGCCGGAAGAGTTGATGCATGGGTTATCAGGTTCTGGCCAGAAAATATCGCCCGCAGCGTTTCTCTGACGTTGCCGGCCAGGACCACGTCACCCGCACTCTTCTGAACGCGCTAACGCAGAACCGCATCGCGCACGGCTACATCTTCTCCGGCCATCGCGGCATCGGCAAAACCACCATTGCGCGCATCCTTGCGCAGGCCCTGAACTGCCGCCGTGAGATTGGCGGCCCGGAACGTCCGACGCCAGAACCGTGCGGAACCTGCGAGTCGTGTACGGAGATCCGCCAGGGCAATGCGGTCGACGTGATCGAGATCGACGCCGCCACCAACCGCGGCATCGACGAGATTCGCGAATTGCGCGACGCCGCGCGTTACGCGCCAGCCCGCGACCGCTACAAGATCTACATCCTCGACGAAGCGCATCAGATCACAGATGCGGCCTTTAACGCGCTGCTGAAGACTCTCGAGGAGCCGCCCGCGCACGTCATCTTCATGATGGCGACGACCGAACCGGAGAATATTCCGCAGACCATCCGGTCGCGCTGCCAGCACTTCAGCTTTCATGCCGTGCGCTTCGACGACATTCTCGGTCAGCTCAAGTTAATTGCCGAGAAAGAACAGGTGAGCGCGGAAGACACAGCGCTTGCGCTGCTGGCCGAAGCCGGCGACGGCTCGATGCGCGATGCGCTCTCCATCATGGATCAGGCCATCGCATCCGCGCCGTGCGATGCGCAGAATCATCCTGTCCTGTCTGCGGACCAGATTCGCGAGCTGATGGGCTCGGTTCCAAATGCCGTGTTTGAGCGGCTGCTGGAAGCAGTCGCCGCCGGCCAAAGCGCGGAGTTGATGGAGCAATTGCATATCCTGCTGAACGCCGGACACAGCCCGTTGTCGCTGGCGCGGCAGATGGTGCGCTATCTGCGCAACGCGCTCATGGCGAAGCTGGGCGGCGAGCAGACCGAGTTGCTGCAAATCTCCGCAGACGAACGGGCGCGGGCAACGCGAACTTCCCTGCTCTTCGCCGAAGAGGACCTGACGCGCAATCTGCAGATCGTACTGCGCACGTTCGACGATCTGAACTATCGCCAGGAGCAGAGGTTCCATCTCGAACTGGGACTGCTCAAGCTGATTCACGCGCAACGACTGCTGCCGCTCGAGGAACTGTTAAGCGGAGTCGTCGCCGGCGCCGGTACGCGTCCTGCAGCAGCCGCGCCAACACCGCGGTCGACGCCTCCGCCGCGCGCCTTCTCCTCGCCGGCTTCGGCCTCTGCGATCGAGCCTTCACCAGCGCCGGCGCTTTCGCCGTTCGCAGCCAGCGCGCCGCGTCCAATGTCCATCGCAGACCGGCCCCCGATCAAGCAGAGCGCGCCGCCAATGGAGATGGAAGCAGTCGCAGAGACGGTGGTCGAAACACGCGCCCCACTCCGTGAAGTGACGCCATTTCCAGTCGCGCAAAGCCCCATACCAGTTGCGGGATTTGCCGAAGTCCTCACCGAAGGCGCGCTGGCCAAAGCGCCGGAGACAAGTCCAGCCCCGAACGATCCTCCATCTGGCGGCCCAACGCCCGAGGCCGCGCGCGCCGCTATCTGCTCGGCGCTGGCAAGCGGCGGACACGTCTCCGCATCGCAGTTGTTGGGCGCCGGCGTGTGGACGATTGATGCGGGCAGCGTGCGCATCGAAGTCGCAGGCATGGGCAAAAAGATGCTCAGCCTCACCGTGAATGCGGCAGCCGAAAAAATCATCCGCCAGGAGCTGCAGAAGCTTGGAGCTTCAGCGCGCTTTCTGGTGGTCCCTGGCGAAGGCAACGCCGCCGGGTCGGTCGCAAGCATCGCTCCCATCTCCGGCAGCATGCATGAAGAGGCTCTGAAGAATCCGCTGGTGCAGCGCGCCAAAGAAATCTTCAACGCCGAAATCCGTAGCGTGGTCGACCTGCGCTCCCAATAGTCAACCGCGCGACGACAAAGGAGACGCGATGATCAACCCGCTGAAGATTCCCGAGATGCTCTCCCAGGCAAACAAGATGCAGGAGGAGATGCAGCACAAGCTCGAGCAGACCATTGTTGAGGGCGGTTCGGGCGGCGGCGCCGTCACCACGACCATGAACGGCAAGAAGCAGCTCCTGAAGATTCGCATCGATCCTTCGGCGGTGGCGAGCCTCAGCGGCGGTCAGGCCGATGTCGAGATGCTGGAGGATCTGGTCGTCGCCGCCGTCAACGACGCCGGACGCAAGGCGGATGAAGCCATTCAATCAAGCGTGCAGGGCATGCTCGGCGGATTGAAGATTCCTGGACTCAGTTAATCCATTACTCAACAGACTTTCCTAGGCGAAAAGGAGATGCAGGATTGAATCGTAGAAACTTCCTCTCTCTGGCGGCGTCGGCAGGCGTGGCATCTTTGGCGCCGCGCTGGATGACGGCGCAAACAGCTATTCCGGACCGCATCGCACAAGGCCGTGTCTTGGCTGCGCAGACGCCGATCACCACCACGAAACTCTCCGACAACGTCTACCTGCTGCAGGGATTCGGCGGCAACATGGCGCTGCAGACCGGGCCGGAAGGCAATCTGCTGATCGATTCGAGCTTTTCTACGTCGGTGCAGAAAGTCCTTGCCGCCATCAGCGCAGTGAGTAAAGAGACGCCGCACACGCTGATCAACACGCATTGGCACTACGACCACACCGACGGCAATGAAGGCCTGCACGCCGCCGGCTTCACCATTCTGGCGCAGGCCAAGACGCGCGAACGCCTCGCTACGCCGCAGTCAAACAGCTTCTTCCACATAACGATTCCGCCCGATCCGGCTGGATCGCTGCCGACCATCACTTTCGACGACTCGATGCATATGTGGCATAACGGCGACTCGCTCGACATGGCGCACTTCGATCCGGCCCACACCGATACGGACATCTATATCCACTTCCACAACGCCGACGTGCTGCATGTAGGCGACACGTGGTTCAACGGGACCTATCCCTTCATCGATGAGAGCAGCGTGGGCAACATCAGCGGCATGATTGCGGCAAGCGACAAGGCTCTCGCGCTGGCCGGCCCCAAGACCAGGATCATTCCCGGACACGGACCGCTGGGCGATAAGGCGCAGTTGCAGAAGTATCGCGACATGCTGGCGACGGTGCGCGACCGCGTCGCCAAACTCAAAACCGCCGGAGCCAGCGAGCAGGAAGCCATCGCCAAGAAACCGACCGCCGATCTCGATGCCGAATGGGGCAAAAGCTTCGTCACTGGCGATGTGATTACGGGCTTGGCGTATCGAACGTTGTAAGAGGATTTCAGGGAGGCGCACGCAGTGACCCGTTATGCCGAGCCTATGGCCCGGCTGATCGAAGAATTGAAGAAGCTGCCGGGAGTCGGAACAAAGTCCGCCCAGCGCTACGCCTTCCATATCCTGCGCTCATCGGACGATGACGCGACAGCGCTGGCTGAAGCCGTCCGCGGAGTGAAAGCCAGCTTGCGCCTCTGCTCGGTCTGCAACAACATCACCGATATCGATCCATGCGCCTACTGCGCCAGCCCCACGCGCAACCAGCGGCTGATTTGCGTCGTCGAAGAGCCTACGAATATTGAAGCCGTGGAGCGGACGCGCGGCTACAACGGCGTCTATCACGTGCTGCATGGCACGCTGTCGCCGCTGCATGGAATCGGCCCCGACCAGTTGCGCGCCGGGAACCTGTTGAGGCGTGTTGAGGGGGGAGAAATCGACGAGGTCATTCTGGCCACCAGCCCCACGCTGGAGGGCGAAGCGACCGCAAACTGGCTGGCGGAATCTTTGCGTGGATTTCCGGTGCGGATCACGCGAATCGCAACCGGCGTGCCCGCCGGCAGCGACATCGAATATGCGGATGAAGTAACGATGGCTCGCGCCCTCGAAGGAAGACGCGAGCTCTAAAAACGCGGACAACCTTCCGGACTGCCGGCGTGGCCTAGGCCTGCAGCCTGCTCAGCAGATCCTGCGGATGGACCGGCTTGGCCAGGATTTCAAACTCGTAGCCCTTGGCCCGCGCTTTCTCCAGCAGATCGGCCGTCGCAGCCTGACCGGAGAAGAGCAGAATTTTGATCTTGGGCAGAAGCGAACGAATCATGATCGCCGCGTCGATTCCGTTCAGATCGGCCATGATTACGTCTGTGATTAGCATGTCCGGCGCAAACGTAGACGCCATCTCCACGGCCTTCTCGCCGGAGTAGACAGCGCGCGCATCAAAGCCGCTCTGGTTAAGGATCATCGCCAACGTGTCGGCAATGACGCGTTCATCGTCCACAACGAGAACTTTGGGTTTGACACGATTTTCGTGCATACTCTCCTAGACGTCGATTGTTGTCTTTGCGACTGCACTGCTTGTTGAAGGCGCGTGTTGCAAATTAGGGGAAACCTGAAGTCCCTGTTCCTGCTCTCTTCATCATGATACGCTTCGCCCGGCGCTACTCCGGACGAGCTTGTCCCGCTCGACCGGGGGGCGATCGAGACAAGAGTCATGTCCCATAGAATCTTGGATGCTGAAATAGCCCCCTGCGCGATTCATCTGCCAGAAATCCGACGATCATAAACTTGCAACACAGTACACCGGAACCGAAACGGAGACCTTGGCATGCACGAAACGGCCATCCAGAGCCCCGCTGAGAGCGTCAAGACAGACGCCATCATCCGCGCCGAAAAGATCGAGAAGTACTACGCCCAGCCCAGCGAAAACCGCATTCAGGTCATCTCCGCGACCGACCTGAGCATCGTACCGGGCGAGATCGTGGCCCTGCTCGGACCGTCAGGCTCGGGCAAATCGACCATGCTGCGCATGCTCACGGGGCTCTCGCGGCCCTCCGCCGGCCAGGTCTACTGGCATGAGCGGCCCATCGGCGACACCGAGATCAACGTCTCGATCGTCTTCCAGAGCTTCGCGTTGTTCCCCTGGATGACCGTGCTCGAAAATGTCGAGGCCCCGCTCAAGGCCCGCGCCGTTCCGCCTGAAGAGCGCCGTGAGCGCAGCCTGAAGATGCTGGACACGGTAGGTCTGGGCGGATTCGAAGCAGCCTACCCAAAGGAGCTCTCCGGCGGCATGCGCCAGCGTGTCGGTTTCGCCCGCGCCCTCGTCGTCGAGCCTGAAGTGCTCTTCATGGACGAACCGTTCTCCGCACTCGACGTGCTGACGGCCGAAAACCTGCGCTCAGAGCTGCTCGAACTTTGGGGCAACAAGACCATGCCCACCCGATCGGTCTTCATCGTCACCCACAATATTGAAGAGGCCGTCCTGCTGGCCGACCGCATCATTGTCCTGGGCCGTAATCCCGGACACATCCGCACTGATTTCCGGGTGCAAATTCCACAGCCCCGCGATCGCAAGGCGGAGCCCTTTACACACCTTGTCGACTACATCTACAAGGTGCTCACAAAACCCGACATCGCCCCCACCGAGGCGCCGGATCATCAGCACCCCAGCCCCCGCACGCGCGATCAGCGCCAGATGCGCTATCAGATGCTGCCCCACGCCCGACCCGGCGGCATCGCGGGCCTCCTCGAACTGCTGCTCGACAAGGGCGGCCGCGACGACATCTACCGTCTGGCTGACGATCTGGCCTTCGAGATCGACGACCTGCTGCCCATCGTCGACGCCGCGCAGTTGCTCGGCTTCCTCAAGATCGAAGAAGGCGACGCCTCGATTACCGAGCCCGGCGCCGAGTACGCAAACTCCGAGATTCTCCGCCAGAAAGAACTCTTCCGCGACGCCGCGCTTCAGCACGTCCTGCTGCTGCGGCAAATCCGGCGCGCCCTCGAATCAAAGAGCGACCATACCGTACCCGAGGAGTTCTTCCTCGACATGATCGACGAGCAGTTCAGCGAAGACGAGTCGCAGCGGCAGATGGAGACGGCCATCAACTGGGGCCGCTACGCGGAGATCTTCGACTTCGACGCGGCGCGCCGTCGCTTCGTCATGCCCGAGGCGCTGGAAGAAGAGATCTCCGATAGCGGAGCAGCCGAGTGAACTTGCCTTCCCTCTCGCGCACTCTTGTCACTGTTCGCACCTGGCCCTTCGTCATCGACGTCGGCGTGGCCGTCTGCGCTCTGGCGGTGTTCTTCGCCTTCGTCAGCACCGGCGCCTACTGGCTGGGCAAACCCGTGCCCGTCATACCGATCTCTCATTCGATCGGCGCTCTGCCGGCGTATGCGCTCTATTCCGTCATCCGCATCGGCATCGCCTACGTGCTCAGCCTCACCTTCGCCATCACCTACGGCTACACGGCGGCCTACAACCCGCGCATCGAGGCCTGGATGATCGCAGTCCTCGACATCTTGCAATCAATCCCAGTGCTCAGCTTCCTGCCGCCAGTGGTGCTGGCCATGGTCGCCTTGATTCCCGGCCATCAAATGGGCATCGAACTGGGCGTTATTATGCTCATCTTCACTGGCCAGGTTTGGAACCTCGCCTTCAGCTTCTACTCCTCGCTCAAAGCCATCCCGCGCGAGATGCTGGAGGCCTCGCGGATCTATCGCTACTCTGCATGGCAGCGCTTCTGGCAGCTTGAGATGCCCTACGCCACCATTGGCCTTGTCTGGAACTCCATCGTCTCGGTCGCAGGCGGCTGGTTTGCCCTGATGGCCTGCGAGATGTTCACCATGGGTTCGCGCAACTTCCAGTTGCCCGGTCTCGGCAGCTATCTGCAGACCGCCGCAGATTCAGGCGATGTCCGCGGTCTGGTCGCCGGATTCGCCACTGTGATCCTAATCGTGGTCGCTACAGATCAACTGCTCTGGCGGCCGCTCATCACTTGGAGCGATAAATTCAAATTCGAGCAGGTCGAATCGGCCAATCGCATTACGTCGCCCATCCTCGACCTCCTGCAGCGCTCCGCGCTCTTCAGTTCCCTGCCTAACCAAATTTGGTCGCGCTTCGAAGAGCCCATCTACCGCCGCATCGCGCGCATGAAACAAAATCAGGTGGTTCGCCCGCTGGACGAAGCTCCCTCGCACGGCAACATCGGGCCGGCTCTGTGGACGCTGGCTGCTGTGCTGCTGACGGTCGTCGGCTGGGGCGCGATGCAGGCCATGCTGATGCTGAAAACCGTGACCTGGCCCGAATTCAAAATGCTGCTCGAAGGCGCGGGCGCAACCTTCCTTCGCGTCAATGCTTCCCTGCTGATCTCCGCGCTGTGGACCATCCCCGTCGGCGTCGCCATCGGCTTCAATCCGCGGCTGGCGCGTTTTATTCAGCCCGTTGCGCAGATTCTAGCGTCGGTTCCGGCCACCGCCTTCTTCCCCATTCTTCTGATCGGCCTGGTCAAGCTCGGCGGCGGACTCGGCATCGGATCCATCGCCCTCATGCTGCTCGGCACGCAGTGGTACATCCTGTTCAACGTAATCGCCGGCGCCATGTCGATCCCCACCGACCTGCGCGAGGTCGCCTCGCTCTTCCACTTCAGCCGCTGGCAGCGCTGGACCCAGCTCATCCTTCCCGGCATCTTTCCTTATCTGATCACCGGCATGGTGACTGCCTCGGGCGGCGCGTGGAACGCATCGGTCTTTGCCGAATACTCGCGCATGCCCGACCGTACGCTCGAAACCGTGGGCCTGGGCGCGCAGATCAGCGCCGCCACCGACGCCGGCCGCTTTCCCATCCTGCTTCTGGCCACCATCTTCATCTCGCTGATGGTGGTTACCATGAACCGCCTGGTTTGGCGTCGTCTCTACCGGCTCGCCGAGACACGATATAAACTCGAAGGCTAGCGGGCAAGACGCATCGCGCCCGGCAAAGCTCAGGAGCGAACGGATGATCCGAGTCGGGCTGGTGGGTTTTGGTTTAGGCGGCCGCGTCTTTCACGCGCCGGTGATCTCCTCGGTCGAAGGCCTGGAACTGGCCGCCATCGTCGAGCGCTCGACCGATCAGGCCGCAGAGCGTTATCCCGGCGTCACCATCTGCCGAACCGTCGACGAGCTGCTGGCTGATTCATCGATCAAATTGATCGTCGTCTCATCGCCCAACGCGACGCACTACGACATAGCTCTGCAAGCGCTCGAAGCCGCCAGAAATGTCGTCATCGACAAGCCCGTCGCCGTCTCTTCGTCTGAGATTCGGCAGCTTCTGGAACTAGCCGATGCCGTCGGCCTCCACTGCATCCCATTCCACAATTGCCGCTGGGACAGCGACTTTCGGACAGTACAGAAAGTAGTTCATGAAAAGCCGCTGGGGCATCTCGTTCACTTCGAATCGAACAAGGATCGTTGGCGGCCAGGCGCCACGCGGCGCCCATGGAAAGAAGAACCCGAGCAGGGCGGCATCCTGCTCGACCTCGGCACTCATTTGGTCGATCAGGCGCTGACGCTCTTCGGTCCGCCCGAGTCGGTCGGCGCTGAGGTGCGCCGCGAGCGCGACGGCGAAGGCGCCAACGACTCGTTCACCATCCGGCTTCACTATTTCACCGGCCTGAGCGTGACTCTAAGCTCGAATCTCCTGTCATCGCTGGCGCGCCCGCGCTTTCACCTGCGCGGGACCAAAGGCAACTACTGGAAGTGGGGAATCGACCCGCAAGAAGAGGCGCTGGGCAAGGTGACGCGCATCGACGATCCCAACTGGGGTAAAGAACCCGCTGACCAATGGGGCACGCTTGCCATCGACGCTGACGGCGCCGTTGCGACACAGACGGTCGAGTCCATTCCCGGCGACTACCGGATCTTTTATGAAGGCGCGCGCGACACTCTGCTGGGAAAAGGCCCCGCGCCGGTTGCCGCGATCGACGCCTGGCGCACCGCGCGCGTGCTGGAGTGCGCCATCGAGAGCTCGAAGACCCATCGCGACATTGAGTGCGACTGGAGCAGCGAGCCATAATAGCCCGTCCCTGGTTCCCCGCCTGACATCGCTGACACGCGCGAAGCGCGGCTAACTCCG
>DATHNJ010000260.1:0-9342 GCA_035486155.1 Occallatibacter sp.
CGCGAAATTAGCGTGCATCTGGCGCAGTTTCCCAAGCCAGAGGAGATTTTTTCGGAAGATCCTGCAAAGCTGCTGGAAGAGTGGAAGCAGATATTCAACCTAAGAGATAGAGTCATGCTCGTGCTCGAAGAAGCGCGTAAGGAAAAGCGCATTGGCAAAGGGCTAGAGGCGGATGTTGAAATTCGCTTTGCCGGTGAATTACTCACCGAGCTGACAGTGTGGAGAAGATACTCAGAGAGTTTGAAAGAGATTCTCAACGTGTCTAAGGTCACGCTTATCGATGATCCATCGAACAAGATCATCGCTTTGCCCGCATCTGGCCACAAATGCGCCCGCTGCTGGAACTTCATGCCCGAAGTCTCCAACTACGGCATCTGGCAAAACGTCTGCACGCGCTGCCACGCCGCGCTCAAAGAAATGAAAGTTCCGGAGCCGCAGCCGGAGGCCGTTCAGTGATCTTTGCAAGATTTTGGACGCTGCCGCGCCGTCTGCCCTGGCTCCTTCTCATCTCGATCTTCATCCTAGCCGCCGACCGTCTCAGCAAGATCTGGGTCACAGCCCACATCCCTTTCGCCGGCGCGATCCCCATTCTGCCCGGCGTGCTGCGCATTACGCACTGGACCAACGAGGGCGCGGCGTTTTCGCTGTTCGCCGACTCCGCTTCTCCGCGCTTCGTCAACCATCTCCTTGTCACCTTCAACTTCATCGTTGCGCTCGGCGTTCTCATCGCCTTGGTCCGCCTGGGCAGCCGCCTCACTGTCGCCACGGTTGCGTTGGCTCTGGTGCTGGGCGGCGCGCTGGGCAATGTGCACGACCGTATCGCCTATGGCGCAGTCGTCGACTTCATCGAGGTCCACATCTTCTCCTACCACTGGCCCGACTTCAACATCGCCGACAGCGCCATCGTCACCGGCGCATGCCTGCTGATGCTGGACTCCCTGCGCCCCAAGCATGTATCGGAAGTCGCTCCGCCTAACGCATGACCTGATTTCGCCCGACCGCAATTTCAACTCGCTCCACTCCCCACCCGGTTCGATCGCTTGAACTCCATCCGCTCTTTCTGAACGGGTTCGTCTATCTTCCGGGGCCTTTTATCACTCCCTTGTAAACCTTCCCGTGCGCCGTCTTACAATGACGAACAATATCGCTACGGCCGAAGACGCTCACGGCCCGCCCGCAACGACACGGGATTTCCTTAAAAGGACTGAACATCTCATGAAGACGTGTTGTACTTTCCTCCGCGCGCACGCCGCGCTTTTGATCGCCGCCTTCACCTTTGCATCTCTCACCCAAGCAGCACTCGCTCAGCGCCTTCCGTCGAATGCAATCCCCCGGCACTACTCGTTGTCTCTGACGCCCGATCTAAAGAGCGCGACGTTCTCCGGGGCAGAGACCATCGATCTCACGCTCAGAGAGCCCGCGCAATCCATCACGCTGAACGCGGCCGAGATCGCCTTCCAGTCCGTCACGGTCACGGCCGCAGGCAAAGAACAGACCGCAACCGTCTCGCTCGATGCGGAAAAGCAGCAGGCGACGTTTGCGTTCGCGCAGACGCTCCCCGCCGGCGACGCGACGCTGGCCATCCACTACACCGGCATCCTGAACAACGAGCTGCGCGGCTTCTATCTCTCCAAGACACCGCGCCGCAACTACGCCGTCACGCAGCTTGAGGCCACGGACGCGCGCCGCGCCTTCCCTTCCTTCGACGAACCGGCGCTCAAGGCGACCTTCGACGTCTCTCTCACCGTCGATAAGGGCGACACGGCCATCGCCAACACCCCGATCGTGAGCGATACGCCTGACGTTAGCGCAGACAAGCATACCCTCAAGTTCGAAACGACGCCGAAGATGTCGACTTATCTGGTGGCGTTTCTAGTCGGCGACTTTCAATGCTCATCGGGCGAGCAGGACGGCGTGAAGATCCGCTCCTGCTCGACGCCTGACAAAGTCGCCCTCACGCCTTACGGCGTTGAGGTGGCGAAGTTCATGCTGCACTACTACAACAGCTACTTCGGCATTCCTTATCCGCTCAAGAAACTCGACCTCATCGCGATTCCCGACTTCGAAGCCGGCGCCATGGAGAACTTCGGCGCCATCACTTATCGCGAAGTTGCGCTTCTGTTGGATGAGAAAACCGCCTCCGTTGCGGCCAAGCAAGTAGTCGCAGTGGATATTGCGCACGAGATGGCGCATCAGTGGTTCGGCGATTTAGTCACCATGCAATGGTGGGACAATCTCTGGCTCAATGAAGGCTTCGCCACGTGGATGGAGAACAAGGCCGTCGGGCAGATGTATCCCGAGTGGCATATGGAAGAGGCCGTCGCCACCGATCTCGACGACACGATGAACTTCGACGCACAGCCGACCACGCGGTCGATCCGCGCCAAGGCTGACACACCCGACGAGATCAATCAGATGTTCGACGCAATCGCCTACGGCAAAGCCAGCCATGTCCTGGTCACGGTCGAAAACTTCATCGGACCGGAAGCGTTCCGGCAAGGCGTGCACAACTATCTCACCGCTCATCAGTACGGCAATGCAACCGCTGAAGATTTCTGGAACGCGGAGACCGCAGCCAGCCACAAGCCGGTCGATCGCATCATGGAGAGTTTGGTCGCGCAACCGGGCGTACCGGGCTTGACCTTCAGCGAACCGGCCGACGGTAAAGTCGCAGTCGCGCAGGAGCGTTTCTATCTGAGCCCCAGCATCAAGCCAGATCCTGCGCAGAAGTGGGTGTTGCCCGTGTGCTTCAAGGGCGACGGAGATCAGCGCCGTTGCGATGTGCTCAACCCAGGCGATGCCTCACTCAGCATTCCGCACAGTTCTCTGTTCTTCGCCAATGCCGATGGCGCCGGCTACTACCGCAGCATCTATCCGGCCAACGCATACAAATCTCTGGTGGCCAACGTAGAGACCGGCCTGGCGCCGACCGAACGCATCAGTCTGATCGGCGACGAATGGGCGCGCGTCCGCGACCACAAGGCGACGGCTGGGGAATTTCTCGATCTGGTCGGGGCGGCGAAAGACGATCCGGATTCAGCAGTTCTTGACGACGCCTTTGAAGGAGTCATCGCAATTTATCAGCGCGTTGCATCGTCCGATCAGGAGAAGGACGCCCTGGCCGCATGGATCCGCCGGACCTTCTCCGCGCGCTATGCAAACTTTCCGCCGCCGTCCGCAAACGATTCAGTGAATACCCGCGAGTTGCGCGCCCAGTTGTTTGGCATGCTTGGCCTCTACGGCAGAGATCCCGTGATTCTGGCCGAGGCTCATGAGCTGGCCGAGAAGTATCTCGCCGACCCGACCTCGGTAGAGCCGACCCTGCGAGACACCGCGCTCTCCATCGCCGCGCGCAATGGCGACGCCAAACTGTTCGACGATCTGCTTCACGTCTACGAGACTTCGACTAACCCCGCACTGCAAAACAGCGCACTGGGCAGACTGGCGCAGTTTGAGAATCCGAAGCTGGCGCAACGCGCGCTGGAGCTGGCCGTTTCCGGCAAGGTGCGCAACCAGGACGCCATTTTCCAGATTGACCGGGAGATGTCGATCGACAACCTTCGCCCCCTGGCGTGGAACTTTATCCAAACGCATTGGGACCAGGTGCGCGCACAGTTCACAGAGAACACCGGCGCGGACCTGGTGGGGTCAACGCAGAGTTTCTGTTCGGCTGAAGATCGGGATGCCGTCGAGCAGTTCTTCGCGACTCACAAGGTCGAAGCATCCGACGTGTCGCTTCGCCATGCCATCGAGCGCATCAACGGCTGTATTGAATTGCGTGCGGCGCAGGAGCCTGAGCTGAAATCATGGCTTGCGGCGCGATCTGGTATGTAGGCTACGTTCCTGAATGCCCGATTGAGTCGGGCATTCAGGATACGAAGTAAGAATAAGAAAGTTTGAATGATTAGATAAAAGAATCGGAGTTCTGACGCTCCCGAACTTATATTCCCGGGTTTAATCGTGCGGGAGCGCCAGTTATAAAAGACGCCGCTCTTACTTCTGCTGGAAGTTGACCACCAGGTTCACATCGACTGCGACTGTCTGGTTGTCGAGCGTGCCGGGCGCAAAGCGATACTGGCGAACCGCGGCCAGAACCCTCTCGTCGACCGATTGGTTCACCGACTTCACCAGGTGAACGTTCTGCGGAGCGCCGTTCTCATCGACGCGGAAGCCGACCACTACATGCTGGGCAGCCAGATTGGCGGTAGGAAAGTCAGTAGACAACACGCTGACCGAGGGAGCGGAGATCAACTTGGGAAAAGTAACCCCGGTGCTGATGCGACGGCCGGTCGGAATCGACGCGTCGGTAGAGGCCGCAAGGGCGTTGGTTGCGCTGTTGCGCGCCTCCAGGGTGACACCCTGGGCCGGCGTGCTGGTTTGTGCATGCACGAGCACGGAGGAGAGAAAGAGCGTGGATAGAAGGATTCTGCGCATGATTTGTTCTCCAATCGGTCAGGAGTGACCATCACCAATTTAGTTCCAATCAAGCACGATTGTCAATGTTAATTTAATGGCCGTTTAGTTTGTGCAATTTGGCGACAGAAGATGGTTTAAAGCACAAGCGCTACTGGAAATACAGGCTTCGGTTGGAGCTTTTTCGGCGATCGCGCTTCGTGCGTTCCGTACAATTCATCCCTGAAATCCACAACCGTCGTAACGTTGGTTCCTTGGTTTCGGTTCGCTACCATAAGCGCATGGCGCACTTCCCCCCGGGCCAAACGCTGTTGATTGACGCAGATGACACGTTATGGGAGAACAACGTGTACTTCGAGCGCGCGATCGCGGCCTTCATCGGCTATCTCGATCACCGCGAGTACACGCCGGCTGAAGTGCGCAAAGTGCTCAACGAGGTTGAGCGCGAAACGATCCTCGCGCACGGCTACGGATTGACCAGCTTCACCCGTTCGCTCATCGACTGCTTCGAACGCCTCTCCCAATCCCCTATCAGCGATGAGAATCGCCGCCGCATCACAGGCTTCGCGCAGGCCATCGCCGATCAGGAGATTGAATTGCTTCCCGGCGTCGATGAAACGCTCGCCGAGTTATCCATGCGGCACAAGCTCATCCTGATGACCAAAGGCAACCACGCCGAGCAGGCCAACAAGGTGGCGCGCTCAGGCCTGGCGCCGCACTTCGCCGCCGTGGAGATTGTTCCCGAGAAAGATTCAACCGCCTATCGCGCGGTGATGCAGCGCCACGAGCTTGCCCCGCACACCAGCTGGATGATCGGCAACAGTCCCAAGAGCGACATCAATCCTGCGTTGGCCGCGGGAATGCACGCCATTTTTTTGTTTCATAGAGATACCTGGGTCCTGGAGCACGCCACGCTTGACGCCGCGCCTGCAGGCCAGCACTTACTTGAACTCGACTCCTTCCCAAGTCTCTGCGCGATCTTCTAGCAGAGTGGAGTCGTGAGGTGACCCGTAGTGGACCGGACCCCGAACGCGCCGACGGCCCGATACAAAGCGTCCTACCCTTTGCCGCCTCGTCTTCATTGGGCGCTGTTGTTTGCCGCCATCGCCGGCTCGGAAGGCCTTGTGCTCTGGCTGGCGCATCCGCCTTATCGCGAGTTCCTGGTCAATCTGGTCATCGCAGCGTGGCCCATCTATCTCTGCATCTGGATTCGCAAGCTCGATGACCGCTCGCTGTCTCTTTACTGGGCGCTGGCTTCCTTCGCCACCGGGTTCCTCTTCTCGTGGCTTCTGTGGATCGTCGTCATCTTCGAGATTCGCGAAGAATTGCAGGACCACTACAATCGCAAAGAACCCATCGGCCTGCGACTGAATCTGTTCCTGACCATCCTGTTCTCGTTTGCCTACTTTCAATATGAGCTGAATCGAATCAGGAGAGAAAAGACTGGCGAAGCAGCGGCGCTGGTGCTGAGCAGCGGCGTCGAGTGAGGCAGGTCGGCGTCGGCATCGGCATCGGAATCAGGGGCTCGATTGGCGCTCGCCTGACCGGGTTTCCTCGACTCGTTTTAAGGAAGTAATATAGAACCGTTCACAGAGCAGTACAAGTTGAAGTCGATCGACGAAGTCTGGTCTTCCGGGTCCCGCACACGCTTGTTGGATACGCTTGCCGAAAGTCGATGCTCCTCCTAGATGAGCCTCGATAACGGAATTTGGGATTGTTGCACTGCGGTTCTCTTCCCCGGATTGTTGATGTCGCTTTGACACGTTGAGGGCGCTCTTGTGAAGCGCCCAGCATGCCACAGGCGGTTATCCTCTTTGGGGGCGTATGGAACCGAGGAAGTTCGCCGTACACAACCAGACCAGGGACGTCGCCCTCAGCCCATCGGTGGTGACCGTCAACGCCGCTTTGGAGCCTTTGAAGGTTCTCAAGGTGCTGATCGAGGGTCTGCCCGCCAACGCAAAATCGGGCCTCTGGCTAACCAGCTTCAAGGGCGTGCCCGTCGCGCGAACCCTCTCCCCTTTCGATCTCGTCTATCTCGATAAAGAAAATCACGTCATTCTGGGCGTCGAGCTGTCGAAGGATGGCGAGTTCACGCCGCCCAAGGGGCAACCGGCAAGCGCGCTGGTTCTGCCGCCCAAGTCTCTGGCGCAATCGAAGACCCGCGCCGGCGATCAGCTCGAATTTCGCCCTGCCGCAGCCGAAGAACCGGCGCCGGCAGCCGCTGCTCCAGCGCAGGCTGCCCCTCCGGAGATTTCTGTGCCGGCGCCGGAGGCAGCTCAGGCATCACCTGCTGCTCGTACTGCGCCCGCTCCCACAGCCGCGGCCCCCAGTCCTAATTTTTTTGCTTCCCTGCTTCCGCAACCTGCTCCTATAGGAGAATCCGCGGCTGCAGCGACGCCTGTTCCTGCGGAGACTCATCCAGACTCAGGCCTGCAGACGCCCGATATTCTGCGGCGTGAAGAGCCTCCCTCAAACCCATTTGCATTTCCCGATGCGCCTCGGTCTCCACTCATTCGCCCTGCGCCGGAGCCGGCAGAGCCACTCGCGCCCTCTACGCAGGAGCCGATTCACGAACCGTTCTGGACCAAGCGATCTGCTGTTGAGCGTTCGCTCATTCTTCCATCAGCTGCACCGATAGCGGAACCTCAACCGCGCACAGGAGACATCTCCGCAGCAGCGGCGCCTCTTGCTCCCGTTCCAGTCGAGGAGCCTTCAATCACGGGTCCTGAACCTAGCCCCGACCATTACCGTCCACCGGCGCCCAAGCGAAAATATCCCTGGAAGGTAAAGCTTTTGCGTTGGCTCTTCCCTGATCTGGTGATCAAGGATGCTGCCGAAGAGGAGCCACACGAACGCCGCCGCGCCGACCGGCAATCTCTGACTGGACTGATCGCCTACTACTTCACCGGAGGCTCGCCCGAGCCGCAAAAGATCGCCAACATCAGCGTGCTCGGTTTCTATCTGCAAACCGACGAACGGTGGATGCCGGGCACCATCGTGCGCATGACCCTGCAGCGCGTCGGCTCCACGGGCGAGGACCCCTCCGACACCATCACTGTCAACTCGCGCATCGTGCGCTGGGGCGCAGACGGCGAGGGCTTCGAATTCATCCTGACCGATCTGGAAGACTAGGCAGTGTCGGAACTCTCCTCTGCCGCAACTTTCTTGACGCCATCGCTTCGGTCTGGTGTACTTCGAGTATCGCCATGTTTCCCTTTTGCGTCTGTTCAGCGCACATTTTGATCCACCCAATCGCCGCGATCCACGGGGCGTTTCGAATTACCCCACCCAACGCGCGCGGGAATCAAACCTGACGGACGAGAGATCGCAATACTCTGCAACCCAGGCCACCCCCCGCAAGCGCGGCTGGTGGCTTTCTCATTTTTGTCTCGGTTCTTTGCTTCGAGGAGATAGCTTTGGACTCTGTCAGTCTCTCTAACATCCACGTAGCCCGAGCTCGCATCGGCGAAGCGATCCACGTCTCGCCCTGCCATCTCTCGCATCACCTCTCCGAGCTTGTTGGTCTGCCGCTCCATCTCAAGCTTGAAAATCTGCAGCGCACCGGATCGTTCAAAGAACGCGGCGCGCTCAACAAGCTGCTGACGTTGTCGGAATCGGAGCGCAAGCGCGGCGTGATCGCCGCCAGCGCCGGAAATCATGCGCAGGGCGTGGCCTTTCACGCCGCCGCGCGCGGCATCCGCGCCCGTATCGTGATGCCGCTGGCTACGCCGCTGGTCAAGGTGGCCGCTACGCGCAGCTACGGCGCGGAGGTCATTCTGCACGGCGCCAGCTACGACGAAGCCTGCGACGAGGCTCTGCGGCGCAAGATCGAAGAAGGTTGCACCTTCATCCACCCCTTCGATGATCCCGAGGTGATCGCCGGCCAGGGAACCATCGGCCTCGAACTGCTGGAGCAGGTTCCCGATATCGAAGCCGTCGTCGTTCCCATTGGCGGCGGAGGCCTGATCTCCGGCGTCGCCTGCGCGTTGAAGGAAACCAACCCGCGCATTCGCGTGATCGGCGTCGAGCCGGAAAAATTGCCTTCGATGCTGCGCGCACGCGAAGCCGGGAAGCCGATCACCATCGCTCCTGAAGCGACCATCGCCGACGGCATCGCCGTGCGCCGCGCCGGCGATCTCACTCTGCCTCTGGTGCGCCGCTACGTCGATGAGATCGTCACCGTGGACGACGAGGAGATCGCCAGCGCGATTCTCATGCTGCTCGAGCAGGAAAAGACTCTCGCCGAAGGCGCCGGCGCGGCTGCTCTTGCCGCGGTTGTCCAGGCAAAGACCAACCTGCGCCATCGCCGGACCGTGGTTCTGGTCTGCGGCGGCAACATCGACGTCACGCTGCTGGCCAAGATCATCGAGCGCGGCCTCGTCAAAGACGGTCGCCTGCTGCGTATCCGCGTCTACCTGCAGGACCGCCCCGGCGCTCTGCTCCACCTCACCGAAATCCTCGCGCGCGAGCGCGCCAACATCGTCGAGACCGTGCACAACCGCGCCTACTACGGCGTCAGCCTGGGCGAAACCGTCATCGACGTCACGCTCGAGACGCGCGGCGCCACGCACATCACCGCCATCAGCCACGCACTGCGCGAAGCCAGCTTCCGCTTCGAGCGCATTCAGTAAACACAACCAGTAGAGGGACCATGTATTCGCCGAAGTTCAACATCGTCACCGATCGCGCCGTTCTGCTCGAGGCTATGCGCGAGAACTCGTTCGCGATTCTCTTCGGCCCCGTCGATCCAGTCCAGGGCGATCGGGTCCAGACCGATGGAGCCCAAACAAACGCGTCTCTGGCCGCAACGCATCTTCCCCTCGTCGTGAAAGACGCAGGCGAGCACGGCCAGATCGAAGGCCACTTCGCCAAGGCCAACCATCATTGGCAGGCGCTTGCGGGTCGCGAGACGCTGGTCGTCTTTTCCGG
>DATHNJ010000261.1:0-7158 GCA_035486155.1 Occallatibacter sp.
AAAGCGCGCCAGGCCATGAAAGAGGCCAAGGTTCCGATTCTGCCTGGTTCCGACGGCGTTCTCGCCGAAGCAGACGAGGCGCTCGAAGTCGCCAAGAAGATCGGCTATCCCGTCATCCTCAAAGCCAAGGCCGGCGGCGGCGGGCGCGGCATGCGCATCGTGCGCACTGCCGAAGATCTGCCGAACCTTTTCCATGCTGCATCGACTGAGGCCGCCAACGCATTCGGCAACGGTGAGCTCTACATGGAGAAGTTCATCGAGCAGCCGCGGCACATCGAGTTCCAGATTCTCGCCGACGAGCACGGCAACGTCACCACGCTCTTTGAGCGCGAGTGCTCCATCCAGCGCCGCCATCAAAAGCTTATCGAAGAAGCGCCGTCGCTGCAGGTCACGCCGAAGATGCGCGAAGAGATCGGCGCCACCCTCGTCCGTTGCCTCACGCACATCGGCTACCAGAACGCAGGCACCATCGAGTTCTTGATGGACGAGGACGGCAAACTCTACTTCATCGAGATGAACACACGCATCCAGGTCGAGCACCCGGTGACGGAAGCCATCACCGGAATCGATCTCGTGAAGGCGCAGCTCCGCATCGCCTCCGGCGAGAAGCTCCGCGACATTCTTCCGCCAAAGATCGAGATGCGCGGCCACGCCATTGAGTGCCGCATCAACGCCGAGCATCCGAAGAAGTTCACGCCCTCAGCCGGCAAGATCACGGCTTTTAATGTTCCCGGCGGCAACGGCATTCGCGTCGACACGGCGCAGTATGCCGAAGGCGTCGTGCCGCCGTACTACGACTCGTTGATCGCCAAGCTGATCTGCTACGGCGCCACGCGCGAAGAAGCCATGGCCCGCACCGAACGAGCGCTCTCGCAGTTCATCGTGCAGGGGATTGAGACCACCATTCCTCTGCATCAGGCGATCTTTCAGGACGAAGACTTCCGCGCCGGCAAATTCGACACGAAGTTTATGGAGCGGTTTCTGGCTAAACAATCCGAGTAGTGGCCAATTGGCCGGATTTGCTTTTTCTCTGGGCGTCGGAGTGATTAACGCAACCGGTTGTAGCATCACATAAATAAATCCGGAAAACTGCCCTCCTTACGGAACTACTCGTCGTCGCGCGATCGCCGTCAGCCACAAGCTGCGCCCGCAGTCCGTTGCATAGATCAGCGTCTTCGAGTCGCTCTCCCATGATGGCTCGATCTGGTTGCATGGAACATCGCCCACGCGCCGGGTCGCCCCCGTCGCCTGATCCCGCACACAGAGATTCCACACGCCGTGGTCCAGCGCGCTATACGCCATCCAGCGCCCGTCTGGCGACAGCGCCGGATAGCGCGCCTCGCCCAGAGTCAGCGGGGCGTTCGCATGATTCGCGTCCGTCAGATAGATCTGTGGCGCGCGGCCTGCTTCTACGCCGGCAAACGCATAGGTGTTCGGTGACAGAAACGCTACATCGTATATATTGATCGCGGCAGGCGTCAGCGCAACATCCCGAGCATCCTTCGACTCGAACGCTTCGCGCACAAAAAGTTGCCCGCGCCCGTGATCGGCGCGCACGAAAGCAAGGTCGTGTCCGTCGATCGACAAACGCGGCTCTTGTCCTCCTTCGACGATGGGCGTCCCGCTTAGTAAGTCGACGATGTCAGATCGTCCGCTGTGCGCTTTTTCAACCAGCAGACGGCTGCTGCTCGCCGCAAACGAAAGATCGTCATCCCCTGACGAATCCATCGATGCGGCTGCGCCCGTTGTCGCCAGGCGATATCCGATCTGCCCTACTATCCCGATTGAATGCATCTGCTCGCTGTCCCTACCGAGAATGAGCGGCGCGCCGTTCGAGAGTCCGCGGTCCTGATCCGGCACACGATAGGCGTATTCGCTGCGCGCAGCCTCTTGTTGATGCAGGGTCGATCGAACGCTGAGAACAGTCGCCAGCACAATCAGAACCAGCCAGGCGTATCCGCTCCACTCCCATCGAGCCCGTTGCTCGCTGCGCGCATTCAGCAGCAAGACATAGTGCCCCACGAGGACGGCGACCATCAGTGGAAGACGCGGAACATACAGCAAAGCCGCCAGCCCTGCGTGACTCTCATTGGGCATGGGAAATCCGATGCCGAGATAGGCAACCGCCAGAGCCGCCAGCCATCCGTATCGTTCACGCTTCAACAATTCAGCGCCCAACACGCAAACAGGGAACGCTATCAGCACACAGTGATAGGAGGCAGGCAGCGTCGAGATCGCAAGCGACGCCGTCAGCAGCGCGGACCACTCCAGGACCATTCGCTCTGGCGTTGAGTCATTTCTTCGTATGAGCAGGATCGCTGGCGCCAGCAACAGCATCGGCAGCGTCGGCTGCAAAACCGCGTACAGCAGCGGAGAAGAATGCCATGGATGCGCATTCCAGGTCGGCTCGCTGAGAAGCAGAAAGTGCAGGACGGATGAGATCGACGCCGCCGAAGTTACATACGGCGACAACGCCTCGCCGCGCAGCGCCCACGGGAGCACCTGATGGAGAAAGACGCGATGCGCATTCCATCCGAATGCAGCAACCGAGATGATGGCGAAGACAAGCCCCGTTGCCAAAGCGGAGGCCAGCGCCCGCCAGTTGCGCCGCCGCACGAAGAAGACGAGAAGCAAAACAGGAAATATCTTGCAGGCGGCCGCAAACGCGACCAAGGCGCCCGAGGCCGCATACTGTTTTCGCAGATAGAGCCAGCAAGCTGCGGCGATGATGAACAGCAAAACTAGATAGAACTGGCCAAATTCAAAGTTCCGCTGCAGAGGAAAGCTCAAGGCGAAGACAAGCGCGATCCGTTGATAGGTCAACCCGGTCATCGCGCGAAGGAGCCAGCACAGCGGCAGCAGAAGAACCAGGTTGAACGCGATCCAGATGTGTTTGGCTGTCAGGGCAGGGAATACGGCGAACGGCCAGGCGGCAAGCATCGAAAACGGAGTGAAGGGAATCTCGCCGACGATGGGAATATCGATCGCGCGATGATCCTTTTCCCTCTGGATCCAGCGCCATTCATACATGCGCGATGTGTCGTATCCCTCGTGCACGAGCCTTGCGCCGAGATAGTAGTTGGGGAAATCAGTATTGAGCGTGCGCCAGGCGCGAGGCAACGCATGGACGCAGAAATAGCCGACAGCCAAAAGCAAAACAATTCGCTCCAGCCAGCAGACCAGCCGCGTTCGTCCCAATGTCGCCATGTAGAAAGTCTGGATTGCGCTAAAAGCGATAGTTATCGCATTATCCCACTGTCCTTAACTTTCGTGTATCCAGCAAACTTACTGCCGCCGACTAACTTGCATCCAACACCCCATGAGCGCGAATCCAAAGCCGACCCACACCCAACCCGGTGGATTTATTGATAAGAACAACAAGCCCGACGACGGCGTCGTCAACGATTCCTTGGGAACAATCGATATAGCCGACTCAACCGGCGCCGACGAAAGCAAAGAGACCGGCGACGCCAAGGCGCGCAACAAGAACACACGCGAGGACTGAGCCAAGCTTTGAGGCGGCGGAGCAGTGTAAGATCGCCGATGGAGCTTCGCTGACAACTTGAGACTGCGCTTCGCAATCGCCGCGATGCTTGCGTTTGGCGTAAGCATCTCAGGCGCCGCACAGAAAAATCTCGACTGGCCCGCATACAACGGCGGCGTCAACGGCGACCACTATTCGCCGCTCAAGCAGATCGATCGCGGCAACGTGCATCGCATGCGGGTGGCGTGGCAGTTCGATACGGGCGAGAAGGGCCAGCTTCAGACCAATCCCCTGATCGTCGGCCGCACACTGTACGGCTACACTCCAACGGAAAAAATCATCGCGCTGGACGCAGCGACGGGCCACCTTAAATGGAAGTTTGATCCCCGGATTCAGGGAACTCAACCGGGACGCGGTTTCGGCTACTGGACCGATGGCAACCAAAGCCTGCTCTTCGCAGGCATCATGAACTTCCTCTATTGTCTTGATCCACAGACAGGCAAACTAGTCGCGTCGTTCGGCGAGAACGGCCGCGTCGATCTGCGCAAGGGCCTCGGACGCGACTTTGAGACGCAGTCTGTCGTTCTCACTTCGCCGGGCGTCGTCTATAAAGACCTGATCATTGTGGGCGGCCGAAACCCCGAGACCCATCCGGCGCCTCCCGGCTATATCCGCGCGTACGACGTCCACACCGGCCAGCAGCGCTGGGTCTTTCACACGATTCCTCTGCCCGGCGAGCCTGGCTACGAAACATGGCCGAAAGATGCCTGGAAGACAGCGGGCGCCGCGAACAACTGGGCGGGGATGTCGCTCGATGCGGAGCATGGCATTCTCTACGCGCCCACCGGCTCAGCGGTGATGGATTTCTACGGCGGCGACCGTGTGGGCGACGATCTCTACGCAAACTGCATTCTCGCGCTCGATGCCGAGACAGGGAAGCTGCTGTGGCATTTTCAGGGCGTGCATCACGACATCTGGGATCGGGATTTTCCCTCGCCGCCTGCGCTGTTCACGGTTGAACGCGACGGCAAGCCCGTGCAAGCTCTCGCGCAGACGACCAAGCAGGGCTATCTGTACCTCTTCAATCGCATCACCGGCGAGCCCTTGTCTCCAATTCACGAGCATCCGTATCCGGCGAGCACCGTTCCGGGCGAAACAACTTCGCCGACGCAGCCGCTGCCCGATCTGCCTCCGTACTCCGAACGGCAAAAACTCACCGAAGACATGCTCACAACGCGCACTCCGGAAGCGCATGCGTGGGCGGTGAAGACGTTTCGCGATCTCCGCAGCGGCGGCCAGTTTTATCCCATGACTGTCGGGCAACAAACCGTGGTTTTTCCGGGTTTCGACGGCGGCGCGGAGTGGGGCGGTCCAGCAATAGATCCAGTCGCGAAGGTCCTCTTCGTCAATGAAAACGAGATGGCCTGGCTAGGCGGGTTGATTCCGCGCGAAACTAGCGGCGGGATGGGCGAGCAGGTCTACAGTGACCAGTGCGCGCTTTGCCATGGCGTCGATCGAGCCGGTTCTGCACCCACGTTCCCGAGCCTTGTCGGAATTGACAAGCGACTCACCGGGGAGAAAATCGCCGAGACCATTCAGCGGGGAACAGGCCGTATGCCTTCGTTCCCGAATATTACAGGCGATCATCTGCAAGCCCTGCTCGAGTACCTGCGCAGCGATGCCGCGTCTTCCACGAAGAAGGAATTGGCCTCCTTGACGGACCAAAGCTCCCAGACCGCGAACGCGGCAGGCGCCACCGTCTACGCCAGCCGTTGCGCGATCTGCCACGGAGACCGCCGTGAGGGGATTCCGCCTTCGTTTCCAATGTTGATTGGTGTGGGCAGCCGCATGTCCGAGGCTCAAATCGCCGATCTGATCCGTCAAGGCAAGGGCCGTATGCCACCTATGCCCAACCTGCAAGGGGAAGAGCTTCAAGCGTTACTTGAATTCCTTGGCGTTCACGCTGGTGGGGCGATTGAACCTGAGACCGCCGCGCCCAAGCTCGAATCCCAGGATCGCTACAACTTCACCGGCTACAAGAAATTTCTCGATCCGGATGGCTATCCGGCCATCGCTCCGCCCTGGGGCACGCTCAACGCAATCGACCTCAAATCGGGCCGCATCCTTTGGAAGATTTCCTTCGGTGAATATCCGGACCTGGCGCTCCAGGGAATGAAAAATACCGGCTCGGAAAACTACGGCGGCCCGGTCGTGACCGCCGGCGGCCTGCTCTTCATCGGCGCTACGGTTTACGACCGTAAATTCCACGCCTTCGATTCCCGCACAGGAAAGCTTCTGTGGGAGTATCAGCTCCCCTTCGCCGGCATGGCCACTCCGGCAACCTACATGGTCGACGGCAGGCAATATGTCGTCACGGTGGCGACAGGCGGACGCGATCCCAAGTCGCCGGTCGGCGGCGCCTACGTGGCGTTTGCGCTGCCTCAATAACCGTCTCAAATTATTTACGCTTTTTCTTCGCCTGTTCGCCTGATTTTCAGTTATGCTGGCTGACGCAACAGGGAGGTTGCTAGATGGACTTTCAAAAAGAATTGATTGCCGAATACGAACGCGAGACCGCAGCGACGCGCAAGATTCTGGACGCCATTCCGGATGACGCCGACTTCTCCTGGAAGCCGCATCCGAAATCGATGAGTCTGGGCAAACTGGCGGGCCACGTAGCGGACACCAACGGCGACTGGGCGATCCACACCCTCAAGGTCGACAAACTGGAGTGGAAGCCGGAGATGAACCCGGTCGACCCGACGAACAAGAAAGATCTACTGGCGCGCTTTGACAAGCAAGTTGCCGAGCTGAAGCCGGAACTCGCGAGTATGACTCCGGAACGGTGGGATAGGAACTGGAAGTTCGTGGCCGGAGATCAGGCCTGGATCGACGACACCAAGTACAACGTCTGGCGCACCTGGGTGCTGAACCACATGATCCATCACCGCGCGCAGCTTGGCGTCTTTCTCCGTTTGCTGGGCGCAAAGATTCCCGGCTGCTATGGGCCCTCTGCCGACGAGATGCCAATGTAGGCGATTTCGGGTGGGAGACGAAACAGGCCAGAGAGTAGAGGGCGCTGACGACGCGCGGAAGCGGCATCCTCTACTCTAAAGGGCATGAAAAAGTCGTTGCCGAAGCTTTACCCTATTCTCGACTCCGCGATCATGCCCTTGACAGGTCGAATTGAATTTCTGAGCCGTCTCGGCGCCTCGCTTGCAGAGGCCGGCGTTACATTTCTGGAGTATCGCAACAAAACCTCCTCAGACGCAGAGGTGCTGGCGGACGCCAAAGCTCTTCGTTCAGCGATGTCGAGCCCGGCTGTCCGGTTGATTCTCGACGACCGCGTGCACCTGGTGGAGCAGGCAGGATTCGACGGCGTGCACGTCGATACAGGCGACGCAAGCCCCGCGGAGGCGCGGGAGCGGCTGGGCCCAAGTCGAATTGTGGGTACATTCGGCGGCAGTGAAGCCTTGCTTCCCGGGATTCTTGTCCAGCCTGCGGACTATTTTTCGATTGGTCCGGTCTATCAAACGACGACAAAACAGACGACCAAGCCACCGATCGGTCCTGAAGGAGTGCGGCGACTGCGCGAACAGGCGGGGCCGGATGCTGTTCTGGTCGCTGTAGGAGGAATATCGCTAGAGACTGCGCCTGCCGTACTCGCTGCCGGC
>DATHNJ010000262.1:0-12987 GCA_035486155.1 Occallatibacter sp.
CTGGAACCCGCGCCTGCGCGAACATCTGGTGCAGATGGCCGAGCTGGCGCGCGACGAAGAGACTTCGTGGCAGGCTGAAATCGCACGGCTTGCGCCGCAGCTCATCTTGCCGGGCCGTCCGGTGCGCGGCGGCGGCCGGGCCGCGACTGAAGGACTCGCCATTGACGTGACTCGACTTGCTGAGCTTTCACCCGCCCTGCAGCGCCGCCTGCTTCGCCATGCGGCAGACCAACTCGGCAGCGCCCTCGACTTCGCCGCTACCGAATCCCTCCGCCAGCTCGCTCTCGCCGGCCGCGCCGGGCAGAAGCTGGAGCTGGCGCACGGCCTCCGCGTGGAGCGAACCCACCGCGAAGTGCGATTCGCCCTGCACGCGCCAGATTCCTTAACTGCCGACAGTACAAAAGTTGCAGCCGCCGGGACGGCGATCTCTATTCCCATTCCCGGCGAGATTGAAGCGCCAGGCTTAGGCATGCGGTTCTGTATAGCCCTACGCGGCGCGACTGCGGCGTCAGGCTCGGCGCCAGCGTCCGCAATTCTCCGCCCCTGGAAAGCGGGTGATCGGGTGCGTCTTCGCTATTCCAGCGGTCCGCGCAAAGTGAAGGAAGTGCTTGAACGGATGAAAGTTAGTGGCGCCGAGCGCTCTGCCTGGCCGGTGCTTGAATATGCCGGCCGTATTGTGTGGATGAAGGGCGTCGACGTTGAATCCGAGCCCGAGATCGAAATTGAGGTCTCACAGTTCAGCGCGCCCGCATCCGGCGCCCTCTCTGCCGAAACGGTAGAGCCCGCCTGAGCCGTTTCCGGTCCTCAAAAACCTGTTTAAAAACGTGACAACCGTGCCTAATCAGGCAAGAGCCATTCGCCGACGTTGGGAGTACAATCGTGGTTACTGCTCATCCCGGCGGGAGACCTTCGTGTCTTCTGTTTCGGACGGCCGCACTTTCTGTGACTTGGAACAGGTGGTCGGCGTCTATATAGGGATGAAGTAGGCGGTGAACGAAGCAACTTTGCAGCTTCCCCGTCGGGAAAGAGGAATCCTGGTGAATTCGACCGTCAAAACCATCATGTTCTGGGTCTTTATCCTCATCTGCCTGATGCTTCTCTGGGGCGTGGTGCAGCGTGGCGCCAATATGGGGGGTAAGGACACCGACGTTACGTACTCCGACCTGCTGAGCAAGATCGAAGCGGGACAGGTGCAGGACGTCACGATCCAAGGTACGGAGCTCCATGGCCATCTGAAGGCCAACCCCAAGGATCAGTTCCATACCACGATCCCGCAGAGCACCGATTCCTTGCTGAACAAGCTCGACACGGCCAAGGTGAGCACGCAGTTCAAGGATCCGCAGAGCAATATCCTGCTGCCGCTGCTGTTCAACATCGGTCCGTTTGTGCTGCTGGGCGCAATCTGGTTCTTTATGCTGCGCCAGATGCAGTCGGGCGGCAACAAGGCTCTGTCGTTCGGCAAGAGCCGGGCGCGCCTGCTGTCGATGCAGCAGAAGAAGGTCACGTTTAAGGATGTGGCCGGCGTCGATGAAGCCAAGGAAGAGCTCAAGGAGATCATCGAGTATCTGCGCGAGCCGCAGAAGTTCCAGAAGCTCGGCGGACGCATCCCCAAGGGCGTGCTGCTCGTCGGGCCTCCAGGCACCGGTAAGACTTTGCTTGCCCGCGCGGTGGCCGGCGAAGCCAACGTGCCGTTCTTCTCCATCTCCGGTTCGGACTTCGTCGAGATGTTCGTTGGCGTCGGCGCAAGCCGCGTCCGCGACCTGTTTGAACAGGGCAAGAAGAATGCTCCCTGCATCATCTTTATCGATGAAATCGACGCCGTGGGCCGCCATCGTGGCGCTGGCCTCGGCGGTGGACATGATGAGCGCGAGCAGACGCTGAACCAGCTCCTCGTCGAGATGGACGGCTTTGAATCGAACGACGGCGTGATTCTCGTCGCCGCCACCAACCGCCCCGATGTGCTCGATCCCGCGCTGCTGCGCCCCGGTCGTTTCGATCGCCGCGTAGTGGTCGGATTGCCCGATGTGCGCGGCCGCGAGGAAGTGCTTCGCGTTCACGTGAAGAAAGTTCCTGTTGGCGATGACGTCAACCTCAATATTCTGGCTCGCGGAACGCCGGGCTTCAGTGGCGCCGACTTGGCCAACATGGTCAATGAGGCTGCGCTGAACGCTGCGCGCGTCAATCGCAAGCAAGTGCTGATGTACGACTTCGAGCTTGCCAAAGATAAAGTCCTGATGGGCGCCGAGCGCAAGTCGATGCTGCTGACCGATCAGGAGAAGCGCGTTACCGCGTATCACGAGGCCGGGCATGCCCTGGTCTCGTTCTTCCGCGAAAATTCGGACCCCATTCACAAGGTCACCATCATTCCGCGCGGCATGGCGCTGGGCGTCACGGTCTATCTGCCCGACGATCGCCACAACTATACCCGCGAATATTTGGAGACCCGCCTCGCCACTGCATACGGCGGCCGCGTTGCCGAAGAGGTCTTCCTCAATCAGATGTCGACCGGCGCCGGCAGCGATATCGAGACAGCCACCGACCTCGCCCGCCGCATGGTGTGCGAGTACGGCATGAGCCGCCTTGGGCCGCTCACCTTCGGCAAAAAGGAAGAGCAGATCTTCCTCGGCCGCGAGATAGCACAGCACCGCGACTTCAGCGAAGAGACGGCCCGCCAGATCGATCTCGAAGTGCGCCGCCTCATCGATGAGGCCTACCAGTCCGCGCATTCGATTGTCGAGGCGCACCAGGATGCGATGCATCGCATGGCCGCCGCTCTGCTTGAGCGCGAAACCATCGACGCCGAAGAGGTTCGCCTGCTGATCGAGGGCAAGGAACTGCCCCCGATGCGCTCCGTGCTGGCCTCGCCCAGCGACGGCAACAACGGCGGCACCCCGGCGCAGGTTCTCAAGCCTGAGAGCCGCGGCGGATCGGGCGGTTTCCCGGAAGGCTCGCCCTCACCTGCCTAACCGCCTGCGGTGGGGCGGACGCGGCTTGCGCCGTTCTGGCTGCTTCAACTCAAACAAGGCCGCTCTTCGGAGCGGCCTTTCCATTGATCGGAATCGAGCTTTCGGTTTAGGTCTGCGTTTCTCAGTTCTGTGCGGACACAATCGTCCCCTGATGGAATAGAATCCGCCACTCCGCGTCGTTCTTCTCCCAGATCGTCGACCGCCGCGTGATGCGGCCATTCTGATCCAGTGTGTAAGTGAACAGATACACATCAGGTCCGAGCATGCGTAGTCCAAAGTCCGAGCACTTCCATCCTGCCGCTTCGGCATCGACCGGCGGATTATGGCCCAGCGTCTTCAAAATGAAATCGCGGTCATATCTCTGGCCCGACGCGCCGACCTCCCAGTATCCCGGCGCCATCCTGCGTCGAAAATCCTCAATGCTTTTGCCAAACGCTTCTCGATGGAAGATCGGCTCGAACCTCCGCAGTTCTGCGAAAATCGGCTGCAAATCGGGATCGATCCGCAGGAAGCTCTGCTCAGGCGTCATGGCGTGATTTTACGATTGCCCGCGCGTAGTGCAGATAACGCAAACAACAAGCCCTCGCCGAGGCGAGGGCTTTTACATCTGCTGCATGCAATGCTCTAGAAAATACGATACGAAAGGCCCACGCTGCCGCCGTAGGGCTTCAGCGTTCCGTTGACCCAGTTGGGCCAGAGCTGATATTCAACGTCCGCAGCGCGCAGGGTAATCTTGCGGGTTAGCGGCATATCGACGCCGCCGCCGAACGCGATATCGGTGAAGTGGCCGTATGCGAAGTTGTACTGGAAGTTCATCTTCGAATACCCGAACAGAGCTTTGGCGTAGGGCTTGAATCGCCGCGTCTCGTGAATCGGCACCTTCGGCCCGATCAGGTAATTGTCTTCGTAGATGTCTTCGAACTGGTTGAAGCGCAGCCAGCGGCCTTCGGCTTCGATCTGAATCCAGTGCCGCAGACGCAGATCAACGTAGGCGCCGACGCCGAAGAGCGCATTCGAAGCCTGCTCTGGGACGCCCGTTCCGTCATAGTCTGGTTGAAAGACTGATCCCATCGCGCCTGCGCTCAGCGAAACCGGCGAACGCGTGGCGGATGCGACAACCTGTGCATGAGCTTTCGCTACCCAGACGCACACTATGCAGCAAATTAGTATAACCGTGCTTTTCTTCATCGTAAGGAAGTTTCCCAGTTCTGGTGAAGCACTCGCCTTGCGTGGCTTCGAATCAAAGTCCAGCGGTTAAGTGGCAAGCCGGGCGGCAATGTTTGTCTCGCCCGGCCCAAGATCCGGCGCAAGCCTACTGCGGGCTTGTCGTCGGCGGAGCAGTTGGAGCCGCCGCTGTGGGCTGCGGCCCATTCGGCGCTTGATCGGCAGGCGCGGCCTGGTTCGGCGGAGCGCTGGCCGGCTGATCGGCGCCCGGTTGCGCTGGTCCTGGCTGCGTGGCCGGAGCAGCTCCCGGCGCCGCAGGCGGCGTCGCACTGGCCGTTTCATACCGCGCCAGCTTGAAGTAAATCGGAGTCACCTCGAGCGGCATCTTGTCGCGGGCATTCAGCGGCGCATAGATCTTGGCGTTCAGCATATGCACCTTGTCGTCCCAGGGATCGGTCTTCAGCCAGCTTCCCAGCGGCAATGCCGGACTCTGGGTCAGATCGTCCCAGTTGATCTTCGGCGCCTGGCTCGACAGGTCCGACATCCACGGCGTTCCGTCCGCCTTCAGCAACGAGTCGCCCAGCATCGGCGTGTTGAGCGCGCGCAATTGCTTGCCGCGATCCGCCAACTGTTCCCAGAACAAGCCCGCATCCGGCAGCTTGTCCTTGTACATCGAGGCTTGCAGATACTCCATGCCTTTCTTGGCGGCCGAAGCATCGTCGATGTCGCTATGGTTCATCTCGATGCGCTGGAAGGTCGACTCATCAGGGAAGAGCAGCCGGTCGTTGAACGCGTAGCGCGTGTCGATGTGATGGCCCATTGCGATGTGCGCCAGCTCGATTGCAATCACCGATGCGATTGCCGACTCGCTGCGCGGCAGGCTGTCGATCAGGCCCTTGCTCAGCAGAATGGTGTTGCCCACCGTGGTCGCTTCGACGGTCGTCGTCAGCATCACCCGGCAGTGCACGGGGTTGGCCAATTGCAGATTGTTCGGCACCGCCAGGTTGATCACAATTTGATCCAGCACCTGCGTCTCAAATCCGTTCGGCGTCAGCGGCGCCACCAGGCCGGCTGTCTCCAGGCGGTCGATTACGTTGTTCTCCGCCTGCGTGAGCCAGGCGCGCGAGGCCTGCAGCGGACTCACATCCTGCGAGTCGTCGCTCTTGTCCACCGCATCGTCGATCTTCATGCTGACGTTTTCGCTGTCGCGCGTAGGCAGCTTCAGGCTGTAACCCCAGAAGTGCGTCTGCGCTTTCAGCCCGACCGGCTTGTCTTTGTTATCGCCGCGGTTGGACTCTTCCACGTAAATCGCCACCGGCAGCCAGATGCCCGGCTGCACATTCATGCGCCAGCTATCGAAGTGGAAGTAGTAGCGGTTGTCGTCTTCGCGCGAAGGACCTGTATATGTTCCGTTGAAGCGGACGATGTTGCCGTCCTGGTCCTCAATCCAGACGCGGCCGTAGAAGCGGCCCATCCCGCCCACCTTGGGATGCACGTCGAACACCCAGGTGCGCACCTGCCCGAGGAACTCCTTGCGCACATAGCTGAACACGTAGTGCTGCTGATCGAAGCTCGTCGGGTCCAGGAACATCATCTGCATGAACCCGGTGGGATTGTAAGTGAATCGCTTGTCCAGTCCCAGCGCCTTGCTCAAGCCGGTAATCGCAGCGAACGATCCCTTGAAGAAGCCGTGCTTGGCCTTGTCGCGCGGCTCATAGGTCTTGTCGAAGAATCCCTTGCCGAAATCGACGCGGCTCAGCGTGTACTGGTCGTCGATCGGAACCTGGTACAGCTTCACATCCGGCCGCGTGTCCTGAATGTAGGTCTCCACCAGCGGGGTGTGTTCCTGGATCGCCTTGATCAGGACTTTTTCCTGCCCGATTGCCTTCTCCACCAGCGCGCTCTGCTCCGGCGTCAGCGGATTCGCCAGCTCGTACTTGGGGCCCTTGTTCTTGGCGTATGCGCAGGAGACGCCCAGCGTCAGAGCGAGCATGGTGAGAGAAATCTTCCGAAACATCATTCGTGAGCTCCTAGATCTTTCTGTTCTATGGCTTCTATCGCGTTCTGGGGAATCCGAAGTCGATCCGAGCCATCTTTATTCTTCTGTACTCTTCTTCAAGCCAACTGGAAGGTGATGGTGATGTTGGTCGTCAAATCAACCGCCTGTCCGTTCTTGGTCGCCGGCCGGTAGCGAATCTGTTCCGCCACGCGGCGCGCCTCTTCATCCAGCCCGTGCCCGAGCCCATGCACCACGCCTTCCACAACCACGTGGCCGCCCGCGGTGAACGTCACGCGCAGAATCACGTCGCCCTCGACCTTGAGCTGCTTGGCTTCGTTGGTGTACTGCACCGCCGGCTTCGAGATCACTTCGAGATTGGTCGACTGCGGAACCGCCTTGGCCATAGCTGTCGGCTGCGCCGCAGTCACCTGCGGAATTCCCGCCGAACCGACCTTACCCGTGAATCCTTGTGCCGTTCCCGTTCCGCCGGGGAGGCCTGCCGACGCTACATGTCCAACCGTACCCGCGTTCGATCCCGACTTTGTTCCATTGCCAATGCCAGTCGATCCCACAACGCCATGCGGCATCACAGCGGCGCCCTGAGCTCCGCCGTATGGATTGCCGATTGCCGCGATCGTCGCCGGCTTGGCTGCATTCGGATTCGGCGTCACGCCGTGCATATCGCCAAAGTGCACTGCCGCTGTCGCCTGCTGCTGTTGCGGAACAACTGCCGGCGCGGCAGCCGCAAGAACGGCCTTCGGCTGCGGGGCCAGAGTGATCGCCGGCTTCGCCGCCTTGATCTCCGGCATCTTGATCTTGGTTTCCAGCTCCACCGGCTTCGGCTCGGGCTTCGGTTCAATCTTGGGCAGATTGATCTTCGGCGCCTCCAGCTTCACTTCCACCTTGGGAGGCTCAGGCATCTTCGGCGGCGGCGGGGGAACAACCTTCACCTTGATCTCCGGCGGAGGCGTTGTCGGAAAAATCAGCTCGGTTTGCTGGAAGCGATGCTCCTGCAGAATGTGCTTGGCCGTCATTCCGATATAAAGAATGGTCAGCAAAATACCGGTATTGATCACCGCGGCGGTAATAAACGATCCAGACCTGCCCTCCGCTTCCGGAAGCAGGCCGAAACTAATACGTTCTGAAGCAGGATTCATCGCCATATCTCGAATTCCTCATTTGTAAGGATGACGGGAATCATCGCAATTCCGGCAGCGCCCGCCATTCAACGTGGACGCCCTTCCGGTTCATTTCCAGGTTCAATGCAGTTTGTTGGATTTCTGATGTTTCAAACACCGCACGCGGGAGAATCTTCCAACCTGCGTTATGAAAGCTATTTTGATCGTTCGTTTGTGAGTCCGTTCGGTTGATGGAATGGGAATGAAAACTGGACCCCGCGCCGGGACGTTGCAGCCTTGCGCGCCCATGATAGGTTTCGCGCCCGGTTACGTCTGCGCACAGTACATTCTCTCTCTCTTTGACCCTGGACATCAAAAAACTCCCGTTCAGTCCAAGGCAAGAGGACAATCGGACCGTTCTCCCATCCTGTGGAAGAAGCCGACTGGATGCCCCGGCGCCGCGTCAGAAAACAAAAAATGCCGCTTCACGCATCTGGGATGTCAGGGCAGTAGAATGTGCTACTTGGCAAGCCGCGTGCTGCGGTCTATAAGCCCGAGAGATAGCTCTGGTTAGGCTCTGCCTATGTAATAGACTTACCCTAAACCAAAGCGTTCATGGAAGGACAGTATTTTTGTGAAAATCCTGGTTACCGGCGGTGCCGGATATGTGGGCGGCACGGTTGCAACGCTGCTCGCCTCCAAAGGTCATAATCCCATCATATTCGACAACTTGTGCCACAGCCGCCGCGAGCTCATTCCTCCTGGCATTGAGTTCGTCGAAGCTGATTTGGCCGACCGCGCGACCCTCGAAAATCTCTTCGTAACCGCCGCCGATTCCGGCGCCCCTTTTGACGCTGTCCTGCACTTTGCTGCTCTCATCGAAGCCGGCGAGTCGATGAAGACGCCCGAGGTCTACTTCCGCAACAACACCGCATCGACCTTGTCCTTGCTCGAAGCCGTCATCGCCCACGGCCCCAAACGCATCGTCTTCTCCTCGACCGCAGCCGTTTATGGCGAACCCGAGTCGGTTCCGATTCCCGAAACCGCCAAGCTCCAGCCAACCAACGTCTACGGCGAGTCCAAGCTGCTGGTCGAGACCATGCTCTCCTGGTTCAACCGCATCCATGGCCTGCGCTATGCCTCGCTGCGCTACTTCAATGTCGCTGGCGCGCCCGAAGGCCCGCACGGCGTCGTCCGCGGTGAAGACCACGAGCCCGAGTCGCACCTGATTCCGCTCATCCTCGACGTGGCTCTCGGCCGCCGCGACAAGATCAAGATCTTCGGCGAAGACTATGCGACGCCCGATGGTTCTTGCATTCGCGACTACGTGCATGTCTCGGACCTGGCCGACGCGCATCTGCTCGCTCTCGCGGCTCTGGAAAAGCATGACAAGCTCGTCTTCAATCTGGGCAACGGTCAAGGCTTCAGCGTCCGCGAAGTCATCGAATCGGCCCGTCGCGTGACTGGCCATCCGATTCCGGCCGAAGTTCAGCCGCGCCGTCCCGGCGATCCTGCCGTCCTTGTCGCCAGCTCAGAGAAAGCGATTCGCGAACTCGGTTGGAAGCCTCGTTACGCAAAGCTCGACGACATCATGCGCACTGCATGGACGTGGCACCAGAAGCGCTATAAGAAGTAGCTTGCCGTCGGAAGAAACGGCTGACCCGCAGACAAAATAGCCGCCGTGGAAGCGGAGGGAGCAGGGGCCTTCGGGTCCCTGACAAGACGACGCGCAATCGCCCGGGCTTTGGGCGGCGTATCACAATCCTGATCAATTCTGCGGAGCAGGTTTCTGAGGCGTTGCCGTGTTCGGCTTCGCCGCCGACGGTTTCTGCGTCGTTCCATCCGCCGGCGGCACCTGTCCGGCGGGCGCCTTTTGCGGCTGCGCCCCGTTCGCCGGCGTCTTCTGTGGCGTAGCGCCTTGCGGAGCTCCCGCAGCGGGAGTCGCTGGTTTCTTGCGCACCGGCTTCTTCACCGGCGCCTTCGGGCACTCCGGCGCAGGGGGTGGGGCAGGGCACTTGAACGCCGCTTGCTTCTGCACCGTTACCCGCAAATCGACGAGCTGCTTTTCTTGAAATCCCGCAGCAGTCTCCATACTGTCGTCGAGCGCCAGCCGAGCTTTGCCCAGGTTGGCCAACGCATCGCGCAACTGGCCTGCCTGGTCATCGGGAGCAGCCATCCGCGACGCCTCTACTACGCGCAACAGCACGTCGTAGAGCGCATCCACGTGGCGCGCCAGCGGTAGCGTTTTGCTTAATGTTCCCGGCGCCCCATCTGCGTCCTGGAGAAGCGGCGGCATGTGTTGCTGCATGTCCTGCTGAATGGAGTTGATGTCGGCCGAGGCTTCGTCACGCACCGATCCGCGCTTCCACCGCTCGACCTTCAGGCCGGCGAGCGTCTGCTGCACCGCGGCGAGGGACGGTTGCAGAATCTGCGACGCCGCTGCAATTGCAGGAGCAGAGACCGGAGGCGGTTGTGGCGGCGTTGCCGCGTTGCTCGGCGCAGCAACCGCAACCGGCGTAGCCGGCTTGGCTTGGCCAAACAACGGGCTTGTAGAAAAAAAGACGGCGACGATAAAAACAGGATTGGCTAGGCGCATAGGAATTAAGTTCCAGTCAACTGTGGCCGCGATTGCAGAATAACCGAATAGTTCGTTCGCTTGCCACCAGGCCCGTGTGGCGCGCTGGTCTCTAGGATCGCATGCTGAAGCGCAGTCTAACTTCCGCATTTTCCTCGTTTGGATGCGATCCGCGCTTGGCGCGCAATGCAAATCGGGAGCATACTGCGTGCAGGAAACTTTTAGGGCGCATCCCTTCGGCGCGGTTAGGACAGGCCGCTTTTGACGTCGTGAATGCGCGCATTCTCCTTGCTGACGCATCTTCGACTTCAATTCAGCGCGGCAGCGAGCGCAGTAGGTCAACCTATTTCGGCGTCCAACGCGTCTACTCTGTTACACGCCGCCTTCCCCTCGCGGCCCATAGGAGCCATTCATGCCGGCTACATCTTCTCTTCCGCAAACGCTGGGGGAACTTCGCGCCAGCGCTCACTTCGCCGAAGCCTGTTTGAAGACGCGCAGCGTAAAGGACGAGATGCGCCGCAATCTCATCGGGCGTCTGCGCAGCGGCGAGACGCTCTTCCCCGGCATCGTCGGGTTCGACGACACCGTCGTTCCGCAAATCGTTAACGCTGTTCTCTCCAAACAAAATTTCATCCTGCTTGGCCTGCGCGGCCAGGCCAAGAGCCGCATCCTGCGCGCGCTTACCGCTCTGCTCGACGAGACGTTGCCCTACGTCGCCGGCTGCGAGATTCGCGATAATCCTTACGCGCCGCTGTGCAAGCGCTGCCGCGATCTGATCGCCGAACAAGGCGACGCCACGCGCATCGCCTATATCTCGCGCGACGATCGCTACGTCGAAAAGCTTGCCACGCCCGACGTCACCGTCGCCGATCTGGTAGGCGATCTCGATCCCATCAAAGCGGCGCGTGGCGCACAGGATTTGTCGAGCGAACTGACCATGCACTATGGCCTTCTGCCCCGCGCCAATCGCGGCATCTTCGCCATCAACGAATTGCCCGATCTGGCTGGAAAAATCCAGGTCGCCCTGTTCAACATCATGCAGGAGGGCGATGTGCAGATCAAAGGCTATCCGGTGCGTCTTGCGCTCGACGTGGCCCTCGTGTTCTCAGCCAATCCCGAGGACTACACCGCGCGCGGCAAGATCGTCACGCCGCTCAAGGACCGCATAGGTTCCGAGATTCGCACCCACTATCCGGAGACGCTGGAAGAAGGCATCACCATCACCGCCCAGGAAGCATGGTCTAATCGTGGCGGACTGCCGACGGAAATTCCTCAATACATTCGCGAGATCGTCGAGCAGGTCGCCTTCTCCGCGCGCATCGACAAGAAGGTCGACAAGCGAAGCGGCGTGAGTCAGCGTTTGCCCATCTCGACGATGGAGCTGATGATCTCGAGCGCCGAACGGCGCGCCCTGGTGCACAACGAGCCTATGGCCGTGCCGCGCGTCAGCGATCTCTACGCCGCGCTGCCCGGCATTACCGGCAAACTCGAGCTCGAATATGAAGGCGAGATGCGCGGCGCCGATGTTGTTGTGCGCGAACTGATTCACGCCGCTGTCGGCAAAATCTACGACCGCTACTTTGCCGGCGCCGAGACGCAGCAGATCGAGCAGTGGTTCAATCTCGGCGGCACGGTGAAGCTCGACGACGATCAACCGACCCCCGCGGCGCTCGCCGACCTGCAGCAGATTCACGGACTGCTCGATAAGCTTTCTCCTCTCGGCATAGATTCCGCAGGTTCGCCCCATGCAGTGGTGGTTGCGGGCGCCGAGTTTCTGCTCGAAGGCCTCGTCGCGCATCGCAAGCTGAGCCGCAGCGAAGAGCGCGTCTTCAAAGCGCAGGAGAAGACTGGCCGACTGACGCCGGAAAAACCCGATGTAGAACGCGAGTTCGAAGAGTGGGAGCGCGGCCGGCGAGGCAGCCGCTCCGGTCGCGGCGGCGGATACAACTGACAGCGCAACGCGCTGTCACCCTGAGCGCAGCATCCAAGCAAAGGCAAGCGAATCGAGGTTCCCATGAAGGGCGTTCGCTACACCAAATACATCGGCGACCTGGCCTCCGAGATGGATCTCGAAGGTCTGCTTGAGGCGCTCTCCGATTACCTGCTCGACTCGGGCTTTCGCGACCCATACTCCAATTTCGGCGACATGGATCATACGCTCGACGATCTGCGCGAAGCGCTGCGCCGCATCCTCGAGTCGGGCGATTATTTTGACGACGATACGCAGCGCCAGATCGACGAGATGTCCGCTGCAGGCCAGCTCGACGAGCTGATCGACAAGCTGATCGAACGGCTGCAGCAGGAGAGCTACATTTCATCCACTGAGCAGCCCAACACCGAAGCCTCGCAATCGGGCGGAGAGATCGGCGATGTGCAGGGCGAAGTTCGTTTTGAAGTCACCGACAAGAGCCTCGATTTTCTCGGCTTCAAAACGCTGCGCGATCTGCTGGGCTCGCTTGGTAAATCAAGCTTCGGGCGTCACGACACGCGCCACTGGGCCACGGGCATCGAGGCCAGCGGAGCGCCGCGCCGTTACGAGTTCGGCGAAACGTTGAATCTCGACGCCAATGCCACGCTCAGCTCGGCGATCGCGCGCGAAGGCATCGGCCTGCCGCTCAACCTCGAATATGACGACCTTCACGTGAACCAGTGCGAGTACCAGAGCTCGTGCGCCACGGTCGTGATGCTCGACTGCTCGCACTCGATGATCCTCTACGGCGAAGACCGCTTCACGCCGGCGAAGAAAGTCGCCATGGCGCTGTCGCACCTGATTCGCACGCAGTATCCCGGCGACTCGCTCTCGCTGGTCCTCTTTCACGACTCGGCCGAAGAGCTGCCGATCTCGCATCTGGCGCGCGTCAAGGTCGGGCCCTTCTACACCAACACCCGCGAAGGCCTCCGCGTTGCCCAGCGCGTGCTCGCCCGCCAGCGCAAGGACATGAAGCAGATCGTGATGATCACCGATGGCAAGCCTTCGGCGCTGACGCTGCCCGACGGACGGATTTATAAGAATGCCTACGGCCTCGATCCGCTTGTCGTGAGCGAGACGCTGGAGGAGGTTTCACGCTGCAAGCGGGCCAATATTATGATCAACACGTTCATGCTGGCTAACGACTACGGCCTCATGCAGTTTGTGCATAAGGTCTCGCAGATGTGCCGCGGTAA
>DATHNJ010000263.1:0-6035 GCA_035486155.1 Occallatibacter sp.
CTCGTTCAAATGCGATAGCTCCAGCCTCTAGAACTCGTGCGAACTGCTTCTCCTCCGTCTCAACTACCTTCGCAATCCGATCGGCTGAATCGACGAGCTCGGGGTAGGCGCCCTTCATCTCATCGCGAACTGCGTAGACCATCTGGCACAGAAAAGGCTTCTCCTGGCCGAGCAAGCGTCCGTGGCGAATTCCGCGGCGCATGATTTTGCGCAGCACATAGCCGCGTCCTTCGTTGGAAGGCACTACCCCATCGTTAATCAGGAAAGTCGCAGCGCGTGCGTGGTCAGAGATAATACGGAGGCTCGCGTTGCCCACGTCATTTTTCGTGCCGGTAAGTTCTGCGGCTCGCGCGATGAGTGGCGTAAACAAATCCGTCTCGAAGTTGGAGATCTTGCCCTGCAGCACGGCCGCAACGCGCTCAAGGCCCATGCCGGTATCGATTGAAGGCTTGGGCAGCGGCGTTAACTTATAGCTCGTTGATTTCGTTGCAGGGTCCACAACCGCAGCGCGGTCGAACTGCATGAATACTAAGTTCCAAATCTCGACGTAGCGGGCATCGTCTTTTCCAAAAGGAAGATCGACGCCCGGAGTTTCTGCAGCATCAAGACCCATGTCGTAAAAAATCTCCGAACACGGACCGCAGGGGCCGGTCTCGCCCATCTGCCAGAAGTTGTCCTTGAGCCCATACTGAAAGATGCGGTCCTTGGGCACGCCCGTCTCGATCCAGTACTGCTCGGCCTCGTCATCGCGCGGCACGCCGAAGTCGGACGAGCCTTCGAAGATGGTGACGTAGAGACGGTCTTTGGGGATGCCGAACCACTCTTCGCTCGTCACTAGCTCCCAGGCGAACTGGATCGCTTCGCGCTTGAAGTAGTCGCCGAAGGAGAAGTTGCCGAGCATTTCAAAAAATGTATGATGGCGGCGCGTGAAGCCGACGTTTTCGAGATCGTTGTGCTTGCCGCCGGCGCGCACGCACTTCTGCGACGTCGTTGCCCGGCTGTATTCGCGTTTTTCGGCGCCGAGAAAGAGGTCTTTAAATTGATTCATCCCCGCGTTGGCGAACAGCAGCGTGGGATCGTTGTGCGGCACCAGCGAAGAGGATGCCACGCGGCGGTGGCCCTTCGACTCAAAAAAGCGCAAAAAGAGCTCGCGAATCTCGTTTCCTGAACGGACTTGCATGACCTTTAGTGTAACCAACCAGTGGTGGGGCTGCGGCGGGGCCGATTCCCAGTAACTTCGCGGGGCGATCCGCATCCAAAGGGGTGCGGTTTGTCCGCAAGGAGGATTGAGTGGATCGTTTTGCTCTGTTGGGTCTTTTGGAAGCGAAGCCAGGGAAAGAGAAGGAAGTCGAGGAGTTCTTGAAGTCGGCGCTGCCGCTGGCGCAGCAGGAACCCGGAACGACGACGTGGTACGCGGTGAAGCTGGGGCCGAACCGTTTCGGCATCTTCGATACGTTCAAAGACGAAACCGGCCGCAGCGCGCACCTGAGCGGCCCGATCGCCAAGGCCCTGATGGCCAAAGCCGATGAGTTGCTGGCGAAGCCGCCGCAGATCGAGCAGTTGGAAATTCTGGCGGTGAAAGCGCCAGGCGCCTAAGTCAGGATCAGATTTCCGCGCTGTTCGGGCAATTCAGTGCGGGAACTGTTCTGTCTCCGTCTAAACCTTCAGCATGGGATTGATCTCAGTTCGATTGCGGATGGGGCTGGCGGCGCTTGTCATGAGCGTCGTCAGCTTCTCAGCCTGTGCGCAGCCGTGGCGCAGCGTCGAGGTCGCCGAGTCTCACGAGATCAAAGCGAACGGCGCCAGCGTGCAGGTCGATCTGGCGCGCGGTCCGCTGGACCTGCCGCATGACAAAATCTTTGCTCACGTTCAAAAGGCCATCGATGCCATCGTCGCTTACTATGGACGCTTTCCGGTCGAGCGGGCGCGGATTTTGATCATTCCAGTTGCAGGCCGCGACGGAATCCTGCAAGGGACGACGTGGGGTGGCGTGGGCGGATGGCCGGGATTCACGCGCATGCGCATCGGTGAGCACACGACCGCTGGGGAGCTGGACGAAGACTGGATGATGACGCACGAGCTGGTGCACATGGCGTTTGCATCGCTGCCCGACGACCAGCATTGGATGGAAGAAGGCCAGGCGACCTATATCGAGCCGATTGCGCGCGTGATGACCGGCGAGTTGGAGGCTGCCGATGTATGGCGCGACATGGCGCGCGATATGTCGAAAGGCGAGCCGGAGGCCGGTGATGAAGGGCTCGATCGCACGCACACCTGGGCGCGCACCTATTGGGGCGGCGCGCTGTTTTGTCTTGTTGCGGACGTGACGATTCGACGCGAGACTGGAAACAAAAAAGGATTGCAGGATGCGCTGCGCGCCGTTGTGGCGCAGGGCGGAACGATCGATCATGATTGGGATCTGCCGAAGGCTCTGGCGATTGGCGATGCGGCGACAGGCACGCATGTTTTGTCGCGCATGTATTCCGAATGGAAGGACAAGCCCGTGCAGATCGACCTGACCCAGCTGTGGGAACAGCTTGGAGTTCGGTCGACTTCGAACGGCGTTGAGCTCGTCGGGCCGGCTCCGCTGGCGCAGGTGCGCGAGGCGATCATGGGCAACCGGGTCAAATAGACCTTAATAAAATTTCAGGCAAACTCCCAGCGGCGGGCGACGCGGCGCGCCACCACAAAAAGAACGATGCCGACGGTGAGCAAAACCGTCACTTGCGGCCACAGCGCTGTGACAGGCTGATCGCGCCAGAAGACTTTGGTAAAACCGTCAATGGCCCAGGCGTTAATAGTGAGTAGGCCCGCTTTTTGCATCGCCTCGGGCATGAGATAGCGAGGAAACATGCTGCCGCCGATTGACGACATGATGAGGACGAGCAGCGTCGACAAGGCGCCAAGCTGCGCGCGCGTGTGGCAGAAGCTGGCCAACAGCAAGCCGAAGGCGGCGACGGCGACAGCGGTGCTGAGCCCCATGACGACGAAGCCGGGAATGTGGCTGAAGAAGTCCAGATGAAAGACGGCCCAGGCCCAGAGAAACATCACGGTGAGCTGCGTGAAGGCGAGCAGCGTGTTGTAGGTGAGTTTGCCGGCGAGCAGTGAGGTCATGGTGATGCGCGAGCTGAGCACGCGATCGAGCGTGCCGGATTCAGCCTCGTCGAGCAGAGCTCCCGCGGAGCCGCTGGCGGTGAAGAGCAGAAACATGACGCCAATGGCGGCAGCATAGAACGAGACCATCGGGCTCTTCTTGTTTTGGCCGACGACGGCGCGGGCGTGAACGGGAATGATACCGTCGAAGCCGGATGAGCCGCTCGACGATGCTGCGGAATTAATGGTTCCGTCTTTTTCGAGCTTGCGTAACTGGGCGACGTTCGACTCGGCCTTTTTGCGCTGATCGGGCGTCAGTTCGCCGAGGTACTCTTCGGTGTATTTGACGCCTTGATCGGCCATTGCAGACGGCATCGAGGTCATCGCGGCTTTTTGCAGAAGGCCGGACACCATCTGCGGCGCAATCATGTCGCTTGAATCATTGAGAAGCTGAATGGCTGAGCTGTTGTCGCGCGATGGTCCGAAGGAGATGGGATTTTGGCCGAAACCCTTGGGGATGATCAACGCAATGGGCGCGTCGCCGGCCTTTACTGCGGCTTCCGCCGTGGCGGCGGTGTAGTCGGGTTGCGCGGGCTTGTCTTTTGACTCGGGATGCGTGCGGATGACGAGCGATCCCTCTTGCTGGAGTGCATGCATGAGTTGCTGCGATGCGGAGCTTTGGTCCTGGTCGACGAGGATTACCGTGATCTTCGGCGTTGTGTCGTGCATCCCGCCAAAGATTACGGCAAAGATGGTGAAGAAGGAGACGGGCAGCACAAAGGCGAGCGCCAGCGCAGCGCGATCACGGCGCAGCGAAGCGATAGCGGTACGGATGATGGGCAGGATCATTCGCGTAGTTCCCTTCCCGTAAGGTGCAAGAAGACGGATTCGAGATTGGGCCGGCGCAGCGAGACGTCTTCGAGATCGAGGCCGTCTTTTGCGGCCGATTCGAGTAGAGCGCCGATCTCGATCGAACGTTCGATCGAAAACTCTGCGACGCCTTCGACCATGCGGCCGCCATGTCGCTGGACCCAGTCGACGATGCGTGCTTCTGACCCGCCGAAGCGCGCGGTCACCTGACTGCGCGCGGCGAATGCGTTGTGCACCAGCTCTTCCTTGGTTCCGAGCGCGATGATCTGGCCGTGATCGATGATGGCGATGCGGTCGCAGAGCCGCTCAGCCTCTTCCATGTAGTGGGTGGTGTAGACGATCGCCGTCCCCTGCTTGCGCAGAGCTTCGATCATTTCGAAGATGCGGTTGCGCGATTGCGGATCGACGCCGACGGTTGGCTCGTCCATGAGCACGATGCGCGGGCGATGGATGATGCCTGCGGCCATGTTGAGGCGGCGTTTCATTCCGCCGGAGAGTTTCATGGCCAGGTCATTGGCGCGGTCCTGCAGAGCGGCCCAGTCCAGGCACCAGGCGACGGAGTCGGATAGCTGCTTACCGGAAAGACCGTGATATCTGCCAAAGGCAATGAGATTTTCTTTGCAGGTGAGGCGCGGATAGACGGCGAGCTCCTGCGGAACCCAGCCGAGGGCGGAACGGGCGGCATTGGTGTCGGCGCGCGCGCCGAAGATCGCGATGCGTCCGGAGTCGGGAATGACGCGGCCGACGATGGCGCGAATTGTTGTTGACTTGCCGGCGCCGTTGGGGCCGAGAAGGCCGAGGCATTCGCCGGCCTGGACTTCGAGTGAGACGCCGTTGACGGCGGTGAGGGCTCCGAAGCGCTTGACGAGGGCGTCGATGGCGAGCGGCAGCGTTGCCGATGAGACAGGAACGGCCGTGGCCGAAGCCATATAACCTCCGGGAAAGTTCTTAAGCGGCTACTTTACACCCTCAGAACTACGCGGCGGTGAATGGGAAAGTTCATTCTTGGTTTGGGTCGTCCACTAGATTGTCCAGTGCCTCGAGAGATTCGTCGGGAATGTTCCACTGGCGAAGGATTTTGTAGATTACGCCGGTGGAGAAGCCGGCTGCCACGAGGCGGCGCATCACGCGGGCAGTTTCTTTTTCGTTTGTGGGCTTGCGGATGCGCTTGCGCTCGAGATGTTGGCGCGCGAGGGCTTCTTCGTTGGTTTGAGCGTAGGCTGCATCCACGGTTGAGGAGATCAGGTTTGTGGGCACGCCCTTGTTGCGCAGGTCTTGTTGCACGCGGCGCTGACCGAATTTCTCGTTCTCCTTGCGCAGGCGCGTAAAGGTCTCGGCAAAGGCGGCATCGTTGAGGTAGCCATTCTCTATGAGGCGATTGAGTACGGCATCGATTGCGGATGCGCCTTGCTCGTCGGGCTCGACACGCTGCTGCATCAAGCGGCGCAGGTTGGCCGTGGTGCGCATCTGGCGTCCCAGCGACTTGATGGCGTAGTCGTAGAGGCCCGCTTCATTGAGAGGGGCGCGAGGCTTGGCGGGTTTGGATTGAAACGCCAGAATCCAGCTCCTAACTCCCGACTTTACCCTGTTCGCCGCGTGGCTAGTGGGGATTTGTCCATTGGTCGACCCAGTCGTTGACGGTCTTGTACCAGAGGCGCGAGTTCTGGGGTTTGAGCACCCAGTGGCCTTCGTCGGGGAAGTACAGCATCTTGCTCGGAACGTGGAGAAGCTGCAGGGTGTCGAAGAGTTGGAAGCCCTCGGATACATCGAGCCGGTAGTCGAGCTGGCTGTGGACGACGAGCGTGGGCGTCTTGAAGTTTTTAGCCGAGAGCGACGGGGACCATTTGCGGAACGGGTTGTCGCCGTCGGGCTTGCCGTAATAGTCCCAGGGATGGCCGGCGAACTCCCAGATGTTGAACCAGTCTTCTTCGGTTGAGCCGAAGGCGGATTCGGCGTTGAACATGCCGTCGTGAGAGACGATGCACTTGAAGCGGTTGGTGTGGCCGAGTATCCAGTTGGCGATGTAGCCGCCGTAGCTCGCTCCCAGCGCGCACTCGCGGGACTTGTCTGTA
>DATHNJ010000264.1:0-17172 GCA_035486155.1 Occallatibacter sp.
GGACATCCGTGCCGAACAACTTCCGGAACCGAGATACACCTTTCCGGAGGCAGGATTCCCTTGGGGAGCGGGAACTCTGGATCATATATCTAGTTTGACCTGAAAATGATCCGAAAGATTCGCTCTTCTTTCAAAATAAACGGATTAAAAGTCGGGATGATTGAAAACAAGGCCTCGATGTTCAGCCTCAGCTTCTTTTGTTCTTCTGCCCAAAGCCAAGCAGAGATGGCTTCCCGAATGTTCGCCCTTGCCTCTGCTTGGTCTCTGCCTTGGCTGATACAGCCGGCAACGCCGGAACTTCAGCCACAATCCACCCGCCTTCGTCTTGAGTCAAAACCACATCCCATCGCCGATAACGCCATCGCGCCCACCTTGTATCCTAAGAAGTTGCCCAAAAGGCTGCCACTATGAGCTCAACCCTGAAAGCCGTGCGGGGCACGCGCGACCTGCTGCCGCCGGAGACTGCCCTGTGGAACCGCATCGAGGCCACCGCGCGCGCCGTCTTTGCCCGCTACAACTTCGGCGAAATCCGCACCCCTGTCTTTGAAGACACCGGCCTGTTCGCCCGCGGCGTCGGCGAAGAGACCGACATCGTATCCAAAGAGATGTACACGTGGGAGGATCGAGCCCGCGCGCAATCGGAAAAATCCCAATCCCTCACCCTCCGCCCCGAAAACACCGCCGGCGTGGTCCGCGCTTACATCGAGCACAAACTCGGCGAGACCGGCCAGTTGCAAAAGCTCTACTACATCGGCCCGCAGTTCCGCCGCGAGCGCCCGCAGAAGGGCCGCTACCGCCAGTTCTCGCAGATCGGAGCCGAGGTCATCGGCCCCACGTCCGCAGGCAGCGAATCTCCCTTACGCGATGCCGAAGTCCTCGAAATGTTGGCGACTCTGCTCGACGAGCTCGGCATCTCCGGCTGGAAGCTCGAGATCAATTCAGTAGGGTCGTCTGCAGACCGCGCCCGCTATAACGAAGTCCTGCGCGCAGCTCTCGTTCCTGTAGCACCGCAGATGTGCGAGGATTGCCAGCGCCGCGCCGTCACCAACCCGCTCCGCGTGCTCGACTGCAAGGTTCCCGAAGACCAGCCCATCATCGATGCGCTTCCCAAGATCGTCGACTCGCTCGACGAAGACTCGAAGACGCACTTCGCCGCAGTGCTGGCCGCGCTCGATGCAGCAGAAGTTCCCTACACACGCAACCACCGCCTCGTCCGCGGCCTCGACTACTACACCCGCACCACCTTCGAGTTCACCCACGGCGGCCTTGGCGCGCAAAATGCGCTGCTCGGCGGCGGCCGCTACGACGGCCTGAGCGAGGCCATCGGCGGCCCCAAAGCCCCCGGCATCGGCTTCGCCATGGGCGAAGATCGCCTGGTTCTGACGCTGCTCGCTCAACAACAAGCCGAGCCCGTCAAAAACGACGCCTATATCGCACCCCTAGGCGACGCGAAAGATCAGGCCGCGCTGGCCCGCATGAATGCCGCCGCACTCGCGCTGGCTCGCGAGCTGCGCCGCGCCGGACTTAGCGTCGAACTCGGCGACGGCAGTTTCCGTCTCAAAAAGTCCTTCGAGGCCGCCGACAAGGTCGCCCGACGCATCGTCATCCTGGGCGAAGACGAACTGGCGTCCGGTATTCTGACGGTGAAAGATTTCGCTTCAGGCGCACAAACCAAAGTTCCGCGCGCGGAGCTGGCGGCCATTCTGGCCCGGCCCGCAGGCGCATAGAAGGATTCAGAAATAGTGCTCGACTTTCTCGGTACTCTCGAACGCACCCACATGTGCGGCGATCTTCGCGCCGCGCACGCCGGCCAAAACGTCGTCCTCATGGGCTGGGTCAACCGCCGCCGCGACCACGGCAACCTGATCTTTCTCGATCTGCGCGACCGCAGCGGCATCTCCCAGGTCGTCCTCGACAAGGAACTGACGCCCGAAGGCCACTTAAAAGGCGAGCAGGTTCGTCCCGAGTACGTCGTCGCCGCCGTGGGCAAGGTGCGCCTGCGCGACAAGGACGCCATCAATCCCAAGATGGATACCGGTGAGATTGAGATTGAGGCCACTGAACTGCGCGTGCTCAACGACACGCGCCTCGCGCCGTTCTCGCCCGCCGAAGAAGCGATCCAGAACGAAGAGGTTCGCCTCAAATATCGTTACGTCGACCTGCGCCGCGCTGAGATGCAGCGCAACTTCTGGATGCGTCATCAGATCACGCGCGCCATTCGTGAAAGCCTCTCGGGGCAAGGCTTTCTCGAGATCGAAACGCCGGTCCTGAATAAATCCACGCCCGAGGGCGCCCGCGATTTTCTCGTTCCCAGCCGCGTCCACCCTGGCGAGTTCTACGCTCTGCCGCAGTCGCCGCAGATCTTCAAGCAGATCCTCATGATCTCCGGCTTCGATCGCTACTTCCAGGTCGCCCGCTGCTTTCGCGACGAAGATCAACGCGCCGACCGTCAGCTTGAGTTCACGCAGGTCGATCTTGAAATGTCGTTCCCGCGCCGCGAGTCCGTCTTCGCGGTCGTCGAAAAGTTTTGCGCTGCCGCATGGGCCGCCGCCGGCATCACGCTGCCCACTCCGTTTCCGCGCATTACCTACGACGATTCCATGCGTCAGTACGGCTCTGACAAGCCCGATATGCGCCTGCCCGGGCTGACCGACGTGCGTTCGGCCTTCACCGATGAGCAACTAGGCACGCTGCAGATCGATCCCGCGCTGCCCATCGTCGCTTTGCGCATCCCGAACGTCGGAGAGCTCAGCCGCAAGGAGCGCGAAGACAATCATCCGCTCTTCGATCTGAAAAAAGGCGCGAAGTTTATCGACGATTTTAAGCGCCTCGCCAAAGGCTTCCCCGAATCCGCCGCGAAGGTGCGCGAGCTCGCCGGCGCGTCTGAACCGGACTTCGTCATCATCGTCGCCGGCGATCCGGCGCATCACATCAAGGCCAGCGACACCAAGTTTGCGGGCCGCCTCAGCGAGCGCGAGATCAACGTCTACGCGGCCGCAGGGAACTTCCGCACCGAGCTGGCGAAGAAGTACGCGGACAAGCACGGCGCATTCAAGATCACCGATGAGATCGTCCAAAACGCCGCCCCACGCAGTGGTGGCAAATCTCTCGACGGCTCGAAGGCGTTTCATCCGATCTGGATCATCGACTTCCCGATGTTCGAATACGATCTTGCCAGCCAGCACTGGATGCCGGCGCATCATCCGTTCACGGCGCCGTATGAAGCCGACATGGCGAACCTCGTCAGCGATCCGGCCTCCGTGCGCGCCGATTGCTACGACCTGGCGATGAACGGCCTCGAACTCGGCTCGGGCTCGATCCGCATCCATCGCAAAGACGTCCAGCAACAAATTTTCTCCTCGCTTGGGATGAGTGAGGAGGAAGCAAAAGCAAGATTCGGCTTCTTCCTCGACGCGCTCGAGTATGGCACGCCTCCGCACGGCGGCATCGCACTAGGCCTCGATCGCATCGTGATGCTGCTGGCCGGCGCCCCTAGCCTGCGCGAAGTGATCGCCTTCCCCAAGACGGCGAAGGCCATCGATCTAATGGCCGACGCGCCCACGACGGTGACTGAGCAGCAACTCAAGGAGCTACACATTCGGACGGTGCTGAAAAGCTAACGCTGTACGCCCTTCTTGTGCAGTTCTATCGTGCAAGGGTGGGAGACTCACAAATCAAGCCAGATCGCTCCGCGCAGTGGTCACCGCACATCCACCGACCGGTCGCCCTCGTACTCCATGATGTGGAAATAGGCCTCCCAGCCGCTCCACGACGCGGGCGCGGGGAGCGGCGCCATCGGGTCTTTCAGGTGATCGGCGTAAGCCTGCACAAGTTCCCGCGTGCGCGCCACACCCGTCAGCCAGTCGCCGCGATACCAGTTCTTCCACTTGCCGTACTCCGCCGCGCCCATCGATTGCTGAATCGCATCGAGCGACTTCAACGCATCTTCCGTCTCGTTCAATGCTTTTGCTGAATCGCCCGCATGCGCATCCTGCATAGCCTTCGCCGCCAGCGTTAATGCGCGATTGCTCTCGCGGTTGATGGTGATCATTGTCAGTACAGCAGCCTGATAGTAGTCGCGCCGATCGGGATCCACGAGGTCCTTCGCCGCGAGGGCCTTGTCCCACACCGCATCCCAACGCGGCTGCGACTCCTCGCCTTCATCGATGTCGCGCTTCAGCAGCGCCGCTCGCGCATCTTCATCGAACACAGGCATCACACGGGGCTGCGTCCACTTCGGCGACTGGCTGGGAATTGCGATCACCTGGTGCTCGCTCAGCTCATCGAGAATCAGCCGGCGAATCTCCGAGTGATAGTGCTGGTCGCCTTCGAATCGCTTGACCGAACTCAACGGTGGAGGCGGTGGCGGCGCATTGCCTGCCGAAGTAAGCCCCTGAGGGCCAAACGGCGCTCGCAGCGACGGCGCGGCAAAGTAGTCCTTGTACACCTGCGCGACCGCATCGGCCGACTTGGCGCCAAACTCCTCCGTCGCCCACTGGCGATAGAACGCTGCGTCGTCTTCTGACGGCGCGCCGCCCCACGCCACATCCATCACCTCGCGCGTGGTCATCGCCACAGGCCGAATGTCGCTCGTGTTCACTAGAAAATACGACGTCGCGCCCGCTTTGATGTAGCGGCCGAGCTCTTCCTGAATCACGGCGGCCGAAACCGTCTCCGAGAGTTGATTGGCCTGCCCATTCATCATCGCCACGTGAAAGTAGGCGCCCTGGCCGGCTGCAACCTTGCCGCCGTCCTGCATGTCGCCGTAGCCGGTATCGGCCCACGCCAGCGTCACCTCAGGTGGAATCTTCAAGTAGCCGTTCTGCACCAGGCGTGCGCCCTCTTGCCAGAGATCGCTCACAAACTGCGCGTTGGGATACTTCGCGCGCACGATCTTCATCTGCTCGGCAATCGCATCGCCGATACGCTGGCCGAGCAGCGGATCGTTGTCGCGCACGCTCGGATCGAGCGACGCGTAGCTTGAATCGGAGAGCCCGCGCAAGCCCACGCTCCACAGAATCTCTTCGTTCGGCTTGTAGGTCGCAACCGCATTGGTCCACGCGCGCTCCAGAATCTCCGGATGCGAGGAGAAGTTGTAGGGCACATCGCGCGGCCAGCGCGCCACATTCACGCCGAGTGGAATCGCATGATGCTGATTGACGATCAGCCCACGCTCGCTGGCCGCCAATACCTGCGCGTCGTCGGGAAAGATCCACGTGCCTGGCACGACCATGTTGCCCTTCAGCCGCAGGATCGTCTCGAACACGTTGTCCCACACCTTCAACGAGATTCCCGTGTGCTCGCCTTTCTCCGCGGGAATCCAGCCGGTGAGCAGGTCTTCATCGTTGGGAAAGAATCCGCGATAGCGAAATACGGGCTTAGGGAACGAATGCGCAAAATCTGCGGGGAGCGCGATCGACGTGCGCCGCTCCGGTTGCTTGTCGGTCCATAGATACATTGGATCGACGCCGAGCACAGTTTGCGAAAACTGATAGATCGCGTAGATGGTCCCGCGCATGTCCGCGCCAGTCAGACAGACCACTGTCGGCTTTGCCTTGGTCTTTGCTGCCGCGATAGAAAATGCGAACGTCTCTATGTCAGTTGTCGTCGCGCAATGCACGTCTGCCGGCAGATGCGAGTTCTCGGCGATCAGCAGCGCCACTGGACTAGCTTCGTCGATCGATCCGGCGAGCTTCGGCGCTTGTCCGAACACCTTCGTAAAGTCACTGACCAGATCGTCTGTCGCACGGCGCACGGGCCCCGGCTCCTGCGCGCTCTCGACGATCGTGATCGAAGAGTCAACAACAACCGGCGCAGATTTCGACGCGGCGGCGTTCGATGCGCGCGAGAACAGCAGAGCGATTGCAAAGAACATTGCCGTAAACCATAGGCGAGAAACGCGAGGAAGCGACATGAGCTCTCCTTGAAGATGGGAGTTTGCGCATCGAGCGCATGCAAGCCCCATTTAATTTGCGTCCCGAATTATACACATGGTTCAATTTGCGCGTCACTCGAAACTCGACGACGAACGTTGAAACGTCATGGGCTCGCCTAGCATCCCGATGCTAGAGTGATTGCATTCCACTTGCTTTCGGGGTTTGCCTTCTTGTCCGGATCTCGCGCGCTGCTTCTCGTGCTGCTGCTCCTGCCTGTGCCAGCCGCATCCGCAGCGTCCCGCGTCCAGCCCGTTCCCGTCCCCCCCGAGATGCAGTCGGCAGCCTTCACCGTCACCGTCAACGGCAAGGCGGTAGACGTCGCGCATGTCGCCGCCAGCTACGACTTCGCCAGCTTCGACATCACCGGCCCCGTTGACGTCGCTATCACTGCGGCCGACGATGGCTTCTGGGATCGCGGCGTCGACATCCAACCCTGGCGGCTCGGCCTGCACGCACAGCGCGATGGCCGAACAATCCGCTTCAAGCTCCAAGCTCCAGCGAAACTCTCCATCGCCCGCCCCCGCGACTTTCTCAATCACGCCGCGATGCTGTTTCTCTTCGCGGGCTTACCGCCTCCGCCTCCGCCCGCAGGAGCGATCGTTTATAAGCCCGGCGTCTATCGCCAGAGCCTCAATCCCAAAAGCGGCGAAACCTACTATCTCGAGCCCGGCGCGTGGTTCTTCGGCAGCCTGAATCTGTTCAACGTGCAGAACGTGAAAGTTCTTGGCCGCGGGGCCATTGTTTATGACGGCCCACAGGATCCCGCTAACGACGAAGGCTGGATGCAAAAGCCGGACTGGCACTGCATCGGCACGATGAATGCGCAGAACATTGAGGTCATGGGGCTCACGTGCGTCATTCGCTCACGCACCTGGTCGATCCAAATGAAGGACTCGTCCGGCTTTCTCTACGACGACCTGCGCCTGATGGGGGGCAATCCCGGCAACGCCAATCAGGATGGGATGGACTGGATCGGGTCGAGCAATGGGATTGTACGCAACTCGTTCTTTCGCGCGTCAGACGATGTCATTGCTCTGATGGGCAACTGGGACGGCTACTCTGAAGCGGATATGCTGCGTCCCGGAAAAGACGTCCACGACATCCTGGTCGAAAACAGCGAGCTCTCCACGTCGATCTCCAACATCGTACGCGCCGGCTGGCCGCAAAAAATCTTCAGCTCGCACAACTTCACCCTGCGCGACTCCGATGTACTGCATGCGGGCATCGGCGCATGCGGACAGCCCTTCGCTCTCCTGGGCATGTGGGGCGCAAACGGCGCAAAAGGCGATCACACCGGATATCTGTTCGAGAACATCTTTCTCGACGACTGGTACTCGCTGCTGCAAATCGAGCAGGAGCAGCCTGCAATCCACGGCATCGCGTTCCACAACATCTGGGCCCTCGATCAGCCGCCGCTTTTGGAATCCACGATCTTAGGCCAAGTCAGCAACGTCACGCTGGACAACCTGAAGTACGGGCAGCGACGCGCCGAGACCAACGCGGATGTGCCGGTGATTGCAATCAACGGCGCGGCGCAAGTTACATTCGCAGCCGCGAAAGATCCGGTGGCAGCATTCGCGGTCGAGCCGCCTGTCATCGGACCCGGAGATAAGGCTACGTTCACCGCGGATGAAGCGCCGCATGCGAAATACACCTGGCTCTTCGGCGATGGAACCGAAGCCCATGGCCGCCGCGTCACGCACGCATTCGCAGACGCACAAGGCACGGATCTCGATGGCGTCAACGGCGCCGGGCGCTACCGTGTCCTCCTTCACGTCGAAGGCAAAGACCAGCAGCAGGACTGGGCAGCTCAAGGTATCGTCGTCGTGTCTCAATGGCATGACGCGATTGCTGACGTCGGCCCAACAACACCCGGACTTACCTGGCGCGTCTATCCCGGCGCATGGACCCAATTGCCAGACCTTAGCAAGGAAACCTCAATCTTCAGCGGCGAATCGCCCGACCTCCAGGTCGACCCACACGGCTTCACGCGCTACGACACCGCGTGGGATGGATACGTCGACGTGCCTGTCGATGGCGGCTATACCTTTCACCTGATGGCGCGCGATGGGGCCCGCGTTGTGATCGACGGCGTCGAAGTCGCTCAAACCGGTCCACCCTTCGCGCAGGTGTGCGGAGTCGCAGGCAACGCTGTTCGCTACGATCGCGGCGCGCTGGGCCTTCGCGCAGGATTGCATTCAGTGCATGTCGAGGGCCTTCACTTCGCCAGCCAGGGAACGCCGAGGCTGCTGTGGGAAGGCCCCGGCCTGCCGATCGCCGACGTGCCTGCCGCAGCATTCAGCCATCCAAGGGCAGTTGTCAGTGGTCAGTAGACACTCGCAAGGTCATCCGCGTGCGATTCTCCCCGGGGCCAACTAGCCCGATTCTGATCCCTGTTCCCTAATCCCTGCCTTGCTGTTCGTCACACTTCCATTGACACCCCTAGCTTTCTAGGCCTAGATTTCTTGGTACCAAGATCGCTAGGGGTAGAGATGGCCAAGACCGACCTGCAGGGAACCCTGGATCTCCTGGTTCTCAAAACTCTCGCTCACAACGGCGCGCTGCACGGCTACGGCATCGTCCTGCATATTCAGAGCGCCTCCAATGACCTGCTGCGCGTCGAAGAAGGCTCGCTCTATCCGGCCTTGCACCGCATGGAGCAGAGCGGTTGGATCGATGCCGAGTGGAAGCTTACCGACACCAATCGCCGCGCCAAGTACTACGAGCTCACGGCCAAAGGCCGCAAACAGCTCCAGCAGGCCGAAGAGAGCTTCGACCAGCTCGTTAAAGGCGTGCGCGCTGTATTGCGCTACGCGTGAAAGGAAGAAAGCCATGGCGATCTTCAACCGAATTCGCAATCTGTTTCGTCGAGGCGACGTGGACCGCGCAATCGATGAAGAGCTGCAGGCCCACATCGATCTTGCCGTTGAAGAAAAGATGCGTCAGGGGCTACCCCGCGCAGTGGCGAGACGAGAGGCGCTGCTGCGTTTCGGCAATCCTATCTCCACGCGTGAACGCGTCGTCGCCGCCGACACGGCCCTCGGCCTCGATAGCTTCTGGGCCGACATCCGTTACGCGTGGCGAAGGCTGATCAAGTCGCCGGGCTTCTTTCTCACCGCGGCGCTGACGATCGCCATCGGCATCGGCGCCAATACGGCCATCTTCAGCAGCATGGATGCGGTCGTGCTTCGCCCCCTCGCCGTGCCTGCCATGGATCGCGTGCTGATCGTCTCTGAGCGGCAGGACCGCAGCGGCGATGACGCCGTGGCTCTGGCCAATTACGAAGACTGGAACCGCCAGAGCCGCTCGTTCGAAGAGCTTGCTGTGCGCACCGACGCCAACATGAGTCTCACCGGCGCCGGCGATGCCGCGCACATCCCTGCGGAGTTGATCTCGGCAAACTTCTTCAGCCTTTTGCGCATTCAGCCTGTGTTGGGGCGTCTCTTTGCCGCCGATGAATTCCAGGCCGGACGCGACAACGTAGCCGTGCTCAACTACGGCTTCTGGCAGAGCCGCTTCGCCAGCGATCCGTCGATCGTCGGCCACAAAATCGACCTCGATCAGCGCAGCTATACCGTCGTCGGCGTGCTGCCGAAATCGGTCGAGTATCCTCCCGAGGCCGACGTCTTCCTGCCGTTCGCGCCCACGCCCCAACAGCTCGCCAATCGCATCGACCATACGTATCTCGTGAATGGCCGCCTGCGCGATGGCGTAACTGTCCCACAGGCGCAGGCTGAATTGCGCTCGATCTCCGCGCGTCTCGCTGCAACGTATCCTGCTACCAACCTCGGCTGGACCACGCATGCCGAGCCGCTGCTCGACGACATCAATGGTCCCCTGACTCCGCTCTACTATCGCCTTCTCATGGGCGCCACGCTTTTCGTCCTGCTCGTTGTCTGCGCCAACGTCGCCAACCTGCAATTCGCGCGCGGCATCGAGCGCCGCACCGAGATCGCCATGCGCACCGCCCTCGGTGCGGGCCGCATCCGCGTCCTGCGCCAGTTGCTCACCGAAAACGTGCTGCTTGCATTCGTCGGCGCAGGCGGCGGTCTCATCCTCGGCTGGCTCTACCTGCGCCTTACGCTGGTGTTCATGCCCGAAAGCGTCGCGCGCCATATGTCCGGCTGGTCCAACATCTCGCTCAACGGCCGCGTCTTCGCATTTTCTCTCGCGCTGGCCCTGCTCGCCGGCCTGATCTCCGGCCTCGCGCCCGCGTTTGAAGCCATGCGCATCAACCTCGCCGATCAGCTCAAAGCCGGATCGCGTTCGACAACTGGCGGACGTCGCCGCTGGCTGCGCAACGTCTTCGCCGTCACGCAAATCGCCTTTGCAGTGGCTCTGGTCATCGGCGCCTCCCTGATGTCCAAAGGCATGAATGCACAGCTGCATATCGCCGACGCCTATCAACCGGAAAAAATTCTCACGTTCTACGTCGCGCTACCCGAGAAGCGCTATGACAAACAACAACAGGCCGCGTGGTTCAATGACAGTCTTGCCAGACTTCGCGCCCTTCCCGGAGTGACGCATGCCGTCGTCACCAACGCATTTCCGTACAGCGACTACGGCTGGAACCGCGACTTGCAAATTGAGAATCGTCCTGTCGTTCCCGGCAAAGATCAGAGCGCGCTGAACGTGATCGTCAGCCGCGATTATTTCTCTGCGTTCCGCATCGCGATCGTCGCCGGCCGCGGATTCACGCCGGGCGATTCGATGCAATCCATGCCCGTCGCCGTCGTGAGCCGCCGGTTCGTCGCACAATATTTTCCCGGTCAGAATCCTATTGGCCATCGCATCCGCATGGGCCATGGAGATTCGCAGGATCCCTGGGCCACTATCGTTGGCATTGTTGACGAAACCCAGTACACGCTGTGGGATCAGAATCAATATTCCGTTGTTTACATGGACGCGGCTCAACATCCTTCGCCGACCACCAGTTATGCCCTGACGACCGAAGGCGATCCGCTCGCTCTCGCTGAACCCGCGCGCAAGGTGCTCGCGTCCCTCGATCCCGAGCTGCCTCTCGACAAGGTGATGACCTACCGCGGCCTGCTCAATGAGAACCTGATCGGCCTGATGTACTCCGCCGGCATGATCGCCGTCGACGCATTGATCGCGCTGTTCCTCGCCGCCATCGGCATCTTCGGAGTGATGGCGAATGTCGTCGGCGAACAGACTCGCGAGATCGGCGTGCGCCTGGCCATGGGCGCGCGGCGTGAAGACGTGCTCACCATGGTGCTTCGCCGCGCCTCGCGCCTCACCGCCATCGGCCTCGGCGCCGGCCTCGTTCTGGCCTTCGGCCTTGCACGCATGGTCTCGAACCTGCTGCGCGGCGTGCGTCCCGACGATCCGGTCGTCTTCATCGGCATCTCTCTCGCCATCGTCGCAATCGCTCTGGCGTCCAGCTTCATCCCCGCGCGCCGCGCCTCACATGTAGATCCTATGCAGGCCCTGCGCAGTGAATAGTTCTTTTTCAGGAGAAACGATGTCTAGTCTTCGTCGCATCGCCAATCTCTTTCGTCGCACGCGCATCGATCGTGAGATTGATGAAGAGCTGCAGGCTCACATCGACCTTTCAACCGAGGCTAAGAAGCGTCAGGGCCTGCCCGACGCAGTCGCTCGTCGCGAGGCGGTCGTGCGCTTTGGCAATCCCGTCTCCACGCGCGAACGCACCGCGTCGGCCGACGTCGCATTCACATTGGAAAGCATGGTTCGCGATGTGCGCTTCGCCTTCCGTCAATTGGTGCGCGCTCCTGGGTTCACCCTTACGGCCGTGCTTACGCTGGCCGTGGCCATCGGCGCCAATGCCGTGGTGTTCAGCATTCTGAATGCCCTGGTGCTGCGGCCGCTCGATCTGCCCGATGGCCAGCGGCTTTATACGATCGAACAACGTGGGCTGGCGATGAACTCGTTCCCCGATTATCGCGACATCCGCGATAGGAATCGTGTCTTCGATGGCGTCGCGCTCTACAACTTCGCCTCTGCGGGGCTGGATACCGGAGGCAATCCACAGCAGATCTGGATCTACGAAGCCACCGGCAATTACTTCGACGTGCTCGGCGTCAAGCCTTATCTCGGCCGGCTCTTTCATAACTCCGACGATCATGGCCGCGGCAGCAATCCCTACATCGTGCTCTCTTATGCTTTCTGGCGCGACCGCTTCCACGGCGACGCAGGAATTGTGGGCCACACGGTTCTTCTGAACAAGCATGTCTTCACGATTCTTGGCGTCGCGCCGCCTGAGTTTCGCGGCACGGAGCTGATCTACTCTCCAACGTTGTGGGCGCCCATCGTCGATCAGGCTGAACTCGAGGGATCGTACAACCTCGACAGCAGAGATGACCGCAGCTTCTGGCTGATCGGCCGCCTGAAGCCTCAACTCACCGTTGCACAGGCCGAAAGCGACCTGAACCGCATCGGCAAAGATCTGATCAAGGCCTATCCACGCGAAGACGATGGGTTGAAATTCTCTGTCGCGCGTCCCGGCCTCATCGGCGACATGCTCGGCGGCCCGGTGCGCGCCTTTGTATTAGGACTGATGCTGCTCGCCGGCTTGATCCTGCTGGCGGCATGCGCAAATCTGGGCAGCCTCTTCGCCGCGCGCGCCGCGGATCGCTCGCGCGAGATCGCCCTGCGCGTGGCCCTAGGCTCAAACCGCCGGCGTATTCTGCGCCAACTTTTCACCGAAGCTATCCTTGTCTCGCTCGCAGGCGGCGTCGCCGGGATCATCGGCTCTATCTTTCTGCTGCGGGCTCTGCGCGTATGGCAGCCCATACCGCAATTTCCCATCCATGTGCCGGTCAATCCCGATCTATCGACTTATGCGGTCGCTTTGGCGCTCGCGCTGGTCAGCGGCTTCCTCTTCGGCCTAGCGCCAATCAAGCAGATCTTTGGTTCGGCGCCGTGGGAGATCGTGAAGACCGGCGCCAAATCTACGGCCTCCAGCCGCAGATTTACCGCGCGCGACGTGTTGCTGGTCATCCAGATCGCCGCCTGCGCGGTTCTCATGACCTCTTCGCTGGTGGCTGTGCGCGGGCTGGCGCGCTCGTTGCACAGCAGCTTCGGATTCCAGTCGCACAACGCCCTCGTCGTTCGCACAGATCTCAACATGGCCGGTTACGCAGGCGATCGCATCCCAGCCATGCAGAGACGCATGATCAACACGACGTCGGCGGTTCCCGGCGTCACTGCCGTGGGAACCATCGACAACATCCCACTCGGCCTCGGCTGGAGCGAAACCGGGGCCTTCTCTGATACGACCACGGACTTTCGCGCATCGAACGAGGCTGCCGACACGATGGAATACGCTATCTCTCCCGGCTACTTCCCCGCGGCAGGAACGGCGTTGCTCGCCGGCCGCAACTTCACCTGGGACGACAACAAAGACGCGCCTCAAGTGGCCGTTGTGAATCAGGCGTTCGCACGCAAAGTCTTCGGCTCGGTGGCAAAGGCCATTGGTGGACACTTCCGCAACGGCGATAAAATGCGACTTGAAGTCATCGGCGTAGTCGAAGACGGAAAATACATCGCGCTCACCGAAGAAACGAAACCGGCGTTTTTCCGGCCTACATTACAGTTGAAAAGTCCGCTCAGCAGCACGTGGCTCATCGTGCGCTCCAGCCGCGAGCCGCAGCAAATCGCCGGCGCGGTCCACGATGCGCTGCACGGTCTGGACAGCGCGCTACCCTTCGCTCTGATGACCTGGGACGAGGAGCAGGACAGCGCGTTGTTCGCGGCGCGCGCTGCAACTCTTTCGCTCGGCGTTCTCGGCGCTTTGGGCGCGATGCTGGCGATCACGGGGATCTTCGGCATGGCCAGCTACTCGGTCGGCAAACGGCTCAAGGAGATGGGCATTCGCATCGCTCTCGGCGCCAGTCACATGCAGGTGCTGCGCGCCGCTCTCGGTCGCGCCTTTCGCCTTCTCGCCTTCGGATCGGTCGCAGGGCTTGTGCTCGGCATGGCCGCCACTCATCTGCTTTCGTACATCGTGTATGAGGCGAGCCCCCGCGACCCCGTCGTTCTGGCCGGAACCATTGTGGCCATGCTTCTGCTGGGTCTGCTCGCAACGTGGGCGCCTGCGCAGCGCGCGCTGAGCGTCGATCCCTCCAAGCTGATGCGGGAGGAATGACCCGGTCGTCGATTTCGGCGGCTCCGACTGCCTTTCCCCCGCCGGCGCGTCTAACACCCGTACGTTCCCCATGAAACGGAGGGCGCAGTCGCTTGCCCGCGCCCTCCCCGGATACAATGGATTGGCGCAAACATTCAGCGACGATACGCAATTCTTTTTCTGATTTGGAGCACCTCGACGTGAGATGGACGTGGGGCCGCGGAGTGCGGCGGCAGTTAGTGTTAGGTTTGGGTTTCGCGCTGGCTATGCCGGTATTGGCGATGGCCGCCCAAAGCTCGAATGTCGTGGCCACTGAGACCGCATTGACGGCTGAAACCCAGGACCTCAACGGCCACACGCAGGCCACGCTCACCATCGCCGTGACCGGCCAGGATGGGCAGCCCGCACAGGGCCCTGTCGTCATCTCCGATAACGGAAAGCAGATCGACGGTGTGCTTCTCGGCGCGGATGGTCACGTTACGACCACCCTGTCGCTCGCTCCCGGCGCCCACAGCCTTGCCGCCAGCTATGCGGGCGACATCACGCATCAGGCCTCCGTATCGCAGGCCAGGCCGATCGCGGCGGCGACTCCAGCCACGCCGACCTTTACCGTCACTGTTGCTCCAGCCAGCGTGACTCTCACTCCTGGCCAATCCGGAACCGTGGTCACGACCATTACGCCCGTCAATGCTTCGTCACTGACCGCGCCGATGTTCGTTACGCTGTCCTGCTCAGGTTTGCCTGATGAGGCGTCGTGCACCTTTTCCCCCGCAAATATCGAGATCCAGCCCAGCCAGACCGCCGTCATCACCAGTTCGATGGTGCTGGCCACGGAAGCCGGCAACGCGCACATGGATCCGCGCCGGGGGCCGCTCCAGGACCGCGGTACAACGCGCACCGCGCTTGCCATCCTGCTGCCCGGCTCGCTTGCCCTCGCGGGGCTGGCCTTCGGCGCACGCCGCCGCCGCTGGCTGAGCCGCATCTCTCTGCTCGCCATGGTTGCCCTGATCGGGGTGCTGGGAACAACCGGCTGCAACCCGCTCTATGACTATCGCAATCACGGGCCGTCGCCCACCCTGCCAACCCCTGCGGGAACCTTCAATCTCACTGTTACGGCGCAGTCCAGCAATGGCGTCACCGCGTTCTCAACCAACGCCCAAGTGGCGCTCACCGTTCGGTAAGGCTCGACGCTTTACCTGAACAACAATGATTCGCTGGCGATCCCTTCCCGCCGCAGTCTATTCGCTGGTCGAGCGCACGCCCGGGGCCGTGCTTCTTGAAGATGCTCGCAGTGGCGGAAATGTTAGTCGGCTCTTTCTCTCGCCACAGCGCACGCTCGAAGTCCATGCCCCCGACCACATCGCAGATTTTTTTGCCGAAATCGAACAGGCAGTGAGCGACGGAAAGTTCGCGGCCGGCTTCTTCAGCTACGAGTGCGGACAAGCCTTCGAGCCCACAGCCAGATTCTGGCCCAGCGCCCGACGCGTTCCCTTGGCGTGGTTTGGAATCTACGAGCGCGCGTATGTGTTCGACCACGCCGCCGGTGGTTTTGTCGGGGCGTCGCCTGATGGACTCGACGCCCCGGATTTCGATCGAGATTCATCCACGCCGACGCCTGAGACTAAAATCCTCTCCGGGCTGACCGAAGATCAATTCGCCGCCTCCATCGCCGCCATTCATGAGTGGATTCGCGCCGGCGATGTATATCAACTCAACTTCACTTTCCCGCTGCAACTGCGCGCGGCCAATTGCGGGTCCAGTTGGGCAGCCGCGCTCTATGCCGACCTGCGGCGCCGGCAGCCGGTAGAGTACAGCGCATTTCTGCATTGGCGCCCAGGCCGCCATATTCTCAGCCTTTCGCCGGAATTGTTCTTTCGGATCGAAGATCATGGCGCGACGCGGCGGATCGTGACACGGCCGATGAAAGGCACCGCGCCGCGCGGCCGGACCAACGCCGAAGATCGCCACATCGCCGATCAGTTGCGCAACGACGAAAAGAATCGCAGCGAAAACGTCATGATAGTGGATTTGCTGCGCAACGACCTTGGCCGTCTCTGCGCATTCGGCAGCGTGCAAGTCGAAAAGCTCTTCGACGTGGAGCGCTATCCTACGCTTTGGCAGATGACATCGACGATTACGGGCCAATTGCGCAGCGAGATCCACTATCACGACATCTTCCGCGCGCTCTTTCCGTGCGGCTCCGTCACCGGCGCCCCCAAGGTGCGAGCCATGCAGCTTCTCGCTGAGCTGGAGGCTGAACCGCGCGGCGTCTACACCGGATCGATCGGCTTCTTCTCGCGCGAACAGACGGTCTTTAACGTCGCCATCCGCACACTCGAAGTCGACGGGATGGACGCGCGCATGGGCGTGGGCAGCGGCATCGTCATCGACTCGCGCGCCGCCGACGAATATCGTGAGTGTCTGTTGAAAGCGGAGTTTCTTCGCGGTGAGGAAGAGCCATTCTCGCTGATCGAGACTCTGCGGTGGGAGAACGGCTATCCGCTGCTCGCGCTGCATCTGGATCGGCTGGAGGACTCAGCCAATTACTTCGACTTTGCGTGCAATCGGGCCAACGTAGAAGAGGCTCTGCTCTCGGCGGCGCATGAATTTCACGAGGGAGCGCCTCGCCGCGTCCGCCTGTTGCTCGATGCCGATGGCTCGACGCACATTGACGCCGTAAAGATTGCGTCTGACGCCATTGCTGCGAAGATCTGCCTCGCCGCGCAGCCTACGGATTCGAGCGACCGCTTTCTCTTTCACAAAACCACGCGCCGGGCGCTCTATGCGGCAGTGCATAAGGCCGCAACCGACGCGCTCTTTGCAGATGTCGTGTTTTTGAACGAGAAGAACGAGCTGACCGAGGGCGCCATCAGCAACGTTTTCGTGGAGAAAAGTGGACGCTGGCAAACGCCGCCAGTCGCGTGCGGCTTGCTGGCGGGGGTCTATCGTCGCCACCTGCTCGCGACCCGGCCCGAGATCGAAGAGCGCGTGCTTCATCTGGATGACCTCGAGCAAGCCGACGCCATTTATCTGGCCAACGCCGTGCGCGGGCTTCGGCGCGTAACAATGGATTGGGGTACGGTCATCTGAGCCAGTCCAAGCTGGGCAGTGTTGAGGATTGAAGGAGACTGC
>DATHNJ010000265.1:0-10260 GCA_035486155.1 Occallatibacter sp.
AGTCGAGGTACTTCGCACCATTTTCGTCGACGAGGTAAACACCCTCGCCACTCACGAAGAGAATCGGATTGCGCTCGTAGGTGGAGAGCAGAAGCCGCTGTTCGGCGGCGCGAATTTGTTCAAGCTTCATAGTGAGTTCGCAGTTCTTAGTTCACAGTTCGTAGTTCGCAGTTCAAAGTTCTCGGTGATCAGTCGTCAGTGGTCGCTATGATTTGAGGCCGTGAAGCCTGTTCATCTAAGCCACCATCACTTCGGTGCCGTAGGCGATGCGCGAACTGCACAGATCGGGCAGGGAAGCGGCCGCCTCTGCGGGCAGAATGCGGACGCGCTTGACGCCATTCAATAAAGCTTCGCGGCATGCGCTCAGCTTGGGCAACATGCCGCCGGTAATGATGGCGCTTTTGGTCATCTCGGCAATTTGATCGATCGAGAGCCAGCGCATGACTTCCCCATCCGATCCTTTGACGCCGGGAACGTCGGTAAGGAAGACGAGGGCGTCGGCGTGGCATGCAGTGGCGCATGCGGCGGCCATCTCGTCGGCGTTGACGTTGTAGTACTCGCCGTCAAAACCGAGAGCCATGGACGAGATCACGGGCACGCCGTTCAACTGCCAGATGGCGTCGAGCCAACGTGGATCGCTGGCGGCGATTTCGCCGACGTAGCCGAGATCGGGCGCGGTGCGCTTCTTGCGGGCGCGAAAGAGCAGGCCGTCTCCGCCGGAGAGGCCGACGGCCGGCTGCCCGAGAGAGCCGAGCGCGGCAACGAGACGCTTGTTGACCTTGCCGGTGAAGACCATGATCGCGACATCGCGGGTTTCGGCGTCGGTGACGCGCAGGCCGGCGACGAACTCGCTTTGCTTGCCGAGTTGTTTGAGCGTGTGGGTGAGCTGTACGCCGCCGCCGTGAACGACGGCGACCTGATGGCCGTCGCGCACCAGTTCAGCGATGGCGCGGACGCAGCCGTTGAACAGCGTGGGATCTTCGAGTCCGGCCCCACCCAGTTTGACTACATATTTCATTCGAGGCCCTCCGCTTCGAACTTCATTCAAGACCCTCGGCTTCGCCGTAGCCAAGCATGACGTTTAGATTCTGCACTGCCTGTCCGGATGCGCCTTTCAGCAGGTTGTCGAGACAACTGACGATGACCGCGCGGCGACCGTCGGCGGAGAGTTCAAAGCCGATGTCTGCATAGTTGGTGCGCACGGAGTATTGAATCTGCGGCAGGGCGTTGTCGTAGAGACGGACCATAGGACTGCCGGCAAAAAATGAGTGATAGATCTGTGCGATCGATGCGCGCGTCTGCGGCTCGCGAAACTGCACGTAGATGGTGGAGAGAATGCCGCGCGGAATCGGCAGCAGGTGCGGCGTGAAGACGATCTGGTCGCTGCTGAGGCCGATCTGTTCGAGCAGTTCTCCGGTGTGGCGATGCGAGAAGACGCCGTAGGCGGAGAGATTGTCCGCCGCGTACATGAAGTGCGTCTTGGCCGTTGCGGCTTTGCCCGCGCCGCTGACGCCGCTCTTGGAGTCGGCGACGATGCCGCGCGAGAGATCGACGAGGCCGGCGGCGACGAGCGGACGCAGCGGAAGAATGACTGAGGTGGAGTAACAGCCGGGATTGGCGACCAGCGCGGCGCCGGCGATCTCGACGCGATGGAGCTCGGGCATGCCGTAGACCGCTTTCGCTTGAACCGCGGTCGCAATTGCAGAGTCTTCGTCCTTGAATTTGTAGACGGCGCGATGCGACGGATCGGTGAGACGCCAGGCGCCGCTGAGGTCGATGACGCGCAGGCCACGGTCGAGAGCTTCTGGAACCCACTCGCGGGACTGCTCGTGCGGCGTAGCGAGAAAGAGAACTTCGACGCTGCGCTCTTTGAGCAGATCCCAGGAGAAGGGAACCTGTTTGAGCGAGCCGGCGCCGTTGTTGTCGCCGAGCTGGGGATGAATTTCGATCAAAGGCACGCCGCCGCGCGCTGCGTCTTCGGCTTCGACGCGGCCGGCAAAGACTGGGGGCGTTCCTTTGAGGCGCGGATGGCGCAGCAGGAGGCGAGCCAGTTCGGCGCCTGCATACCCGGTTACGCCGATGACTGCGGTTTGAACTGCTTGTGTCATGACTCCAACATCGCCCTCAGACGGGATTCGACTTCAGCGGCTTTACGCTGGTCGGGGCAGATGACGAGCACGGTGTCGTCGCCGGCGATGGTGCCGACGACCTCGGGCCACTCTTCATAGTCGAGCGAAGCGGCGATGGGCTGGGCGCCGCCCATGACGGATCCAATGACGATCTGATTCATCGCCTGGCGCACGCGAAGGCCGAAGCTTTCCATCACCTCGGCGACCGTGGGGGGCGTGTCGTCGTCGATCTCCGCAGTTGCGGCGCTGGCGCCGTGGCCGTTTCCATTGCCGTTGGGCAGGGAATAACCGCCGGGGCCCTTGGAGAGGCGCAGTTCGTGAATGTCGCGCGAAAGCGTGGCCTGGGTGACGGCGAACCCGCGGCGGCGCAGCTTGCGGCGCAGCTCGTCCTGGTTTGCGACCGCGGTGTGGCCGATCAGCTCGCGAATTGCATCGAGTCTCTGGAGCTTCATTGCAAACGTTTCCGGCAAAGCGAAAGCGCGGCTCCGCACTGCGGCCGCGCTTGCATAAATATACAGCCAGATTGTATAAGTATGCAAGGGGTTGTTTTCTCAATTCTTCAAGACAATCGAGCGGGCCGTTTCATTCCTGCGCCGGGACTATTTTCAGCCAAGCAGACGTCGTTCTTATGGCTTCCCGTGCGAGACATGAACCCGCTGTCGTGTCTCCAAAAGAATGCAACGAAAACAGCAAATTTTCTCTAAAGGTCGTATATTGGATCATGGGGTTTCCCGCTCAATCCTCTCTTGTGTCTGCGCGCCGCGCTGCGGCGGAGCCGCGTGAAGGTTACGGTTTCACGCAGGGGCCTTCATACCTTGGCAGCAGCCTCGTCGACCCGCGTTTTGACTTCGATTCGTGCGGCGTTGGATTTGTTGCGCGGCTCTCCGGCGAGCCTTCCTACGAGATCCTGCAGCATGCGCTGACGGCTTTGTCGCGCCTGGAGCACCGCGGCGCAGTGGCGGCCGACGGCAAGTCGAGCGACGGAGTCGGCGTCACCGTGGCGATTCCGCGCGCCTGGTTTTTGAAACAGACCGGGATTGTTCTGCCGGACTGGAAGCCGCTGGGCGTGGGCGTGATCTTTCTGCCTGCCGACGATGCGGCTTCGCGGGGGGAGATCGAGTCGGCGCTGACGGCGCAGGGAATTGAAACGCTGATGTGGCGGCCGGCGCCGGTGCGGCCTGAGGTTCTGGGCGAGATCGCCAACGCCATGCGGCCGGCGATCTGGCACGTGCTCGCCACCTCCGACGAGCCGGCGGACTTCAATCGGAGACTGTTCCTGGCGCGGAAGCAGTTCGAGCGTTCCCGGCTTCCGGGATACGTCTCGAGCATTTCGGCTTCGACGATGGTGTACAAGGCGCTGTGCGCCGGACGGTTGCTGGCGGATTTTTATCCCGATCTTGCCGATCGTGAGTTCAAGACGGCGATCGCGCTGTTTCACCAGCGTTACGCGACCAATGTGTTGCCGACGTGGGATCGCGCGCAGCCGTTCCGGACGCTGGCGCATAACGGCGAGATCAATACGATCTGGGGCAACCGCTCTAATATGGAAGCGCGCGCGGCGACGATGTCGCTCGATCTGCACCCGGTGTTGTCGGTGGGCGGATCGGACTCGACTTCACTCGATGAAATCGTCGAGTTGCTTTCGCATAACGGACGGACCGTGGGCGAAGCGCTGCGCATGATGGTTCCGCCGGCGAATCCGGGGAACAAGTCTTCGTTTCTGCAATACAGCGGCGACTGCATCGAGCCGTGGGACGGCCCGGCGGCGTTGGCGTTCACTGACGGCCGACAGGTGGGCGCGATCCTGGACCGCAACGGCCTGCGGCCTTGTCGATTCGCATTGGATGACACCGGCCTCGCGTACGCAGGCTCGGAGGCGGGCCTGGTCGACATGGATCCGGCGCGCATCGTGCACAGCGGACGTCTCGGCCCTGGACAGATGATTGTGGCCGATCTGGATTTCAATCGCTTCTTTGAGAACGACGAAATTCTGCGGATCTACGACACCAAGCGCCACTATCAGGACCTGATCCAGCTCGATACGCCACTCGAAGACTCCGACGAGACGCCTGGAGCGCTCGATCCGGTGGAGTTGAATCGCCTGCAACATCACTTCGGGTTTACGCGCGAAGACGTGCGCATGATCTTGCAGCCGATGGCTGCGGAGGGTAAGGACGCCGTGTGGTCGATGGGCGACGACACCGCGATTGCTCCTTTGGCGCGGGCGCCGCGGCCTCTCTACGCGTTCTTCCGGCAGCGTTTCGCGCAGGTGACCAATCCTCCGATCGATCCGTTGCGCGAAGCGGTGGTGCTGCAGATGCACACGCGTCTCGGCCCCTGGCCGCACTTGCTGGAGGTGCGCGAGCCGCTGCCAGGCCTTTCGCTGCGCTCTCCGATACTGACGCTTGGCCAGATGCATGCGTTGCGCCACGCGCATCATGGGCAGGCGGACAAGATGCCGCACGCGATCCTGAATTGTCTCTACGCGCCGGATACGGAGCTTGAAGTCGCGGTGGACATTCTGGCGCAGCGCGCCGTCGATCTGGTCGCCAAGGGCGCGTCGCTGCTGATTCTTTCCGATCGCGAAGCAACGCCGGAGATGATTCCGATTCCGATGGCGATGGCCGCAGGCGCGGTGCACATGGCGCTGACGCGCGCCGGCGTTCGCGCCGAGGTCGGCCTTGCCGCTGAAGCCGGCGATTGCCGCGAGATTCATCATGTGGCGGTTCTGCTCGGTCTGGGCGCGGGCGCGGTTTGCCCGTGGCTGGCTTTGGAGACGGCGCGCGCGCTGAATCCGGAGAAGGGCGAAGAGAACGTGCTGCACGCGCTCGAGCTTGGGCTCGCCAAGGTGATGTCGAAGATGGGGATCAGCGTTCTCGACAGCTACTGCGCGGCGCATCTGTTCGACGCCATCGGCATTTCGAACGCCGTCGTCGACAAGTGCTTCGCCGGCGTGCCTGCGCCGATTGAGGGCGTCGGTTTCGCGGAGATCGAGCAGTATGTGCGCAACCTGTGGCTGAATTCGAAGGCATCGGACGAGCCTGGAGATGATTCGGGCGAGGGCGATGCTCCGGTGGTTTCGGCTACGCAGGTGCGCGAGCTGCCTGACTACGGGTTCATCCGCTTCCGTAAGGCGGACGAAGCGGAATCGCATGGCTGGCAGCCGATGACGGTGCGAGCGCTGCAGAGCGCCGTGGGATCGACCAAGCAGGGCGCTGCGCTGGCTCTGACGCCATTTGCGAGTTTTGCAGCGCAGGCTACGGAGGCTGTTCCCACAAATCTACGCGATCTGCTGGAGATTCGTCCGGCAGGACCGGAGCTGGCTCTGGAGAGCGTGGAGGCGGCGGGCAACATTACGAAGACGTTTATCGCCAGCGCCATGTCGTTCGGGTCACTGTCGCCGGAGGCGCACCAGACGATTACGCAGGCGATGAATCTTCTCGGAGCGCGTTCGAATACTGGCGAGGGCGGCGAAGATCCGGCTGTCTATGCGCCGATTGACGGAGCGCCGTCGCTGCTCAACAACAAGATCAAGCAGGTGGCGAGTGCACGCTTCGGCGTGACGGCTGAATATCTGGCGCACGCCGAGGAGCTGGAGATCAAGGTTGCGCAGGGCGCCAAGCCCGGCGAGGGCGGGCAGTTGCCGGGGCACAAGGTGACGGAGCTGATCGCGCGCCTGCGCCATGCGCAGCCCGGCATGCAGTTGATTTCGCCGCCGCCGCATCATGACATCTATTCGATCGAAGATTTGGCGCAGTTGATCTGGGATCTGAAGCGCGTGAATCCCAAGGCGGCAATCGGCGTGAAGCTGGTGTCCGGCTGCGGCGTGGGCACAATCGCCGCGGGCGTCGCCAAGGCTTATGCCGACTACATCGTGATCGCGGGACACTCGGGCGGCACCGGCGCATCGCCGCTGTCGAGCATCAAGTACGCGGGCAATCCGTGGGAGCTTGGACTTGCCGAGGCGCAGCAGGTGCTGATCCACAATGGCCTGCGTGGGCGCGTTCGACTGAGAACCGACGGCGGCTTGCGCACGGCGCGCGACATTGTCATGGCGGCGCTGCTGGGCGCGGACGAATTTGCATTCGGCACCTCTGTGCTTGTTGCGCTGGGCTGCGACATGGCGCGGCAGTGTCACCTGAACACCTGTCCGACAGGCATTGCGACACAACGGCCGGAGCTGCGGGCGAAATTCCGCGGCAAGCCGGAGCACGTGGTGCGCTTCTTCGACGAGCTGGCCGAAGAGATTCGTCAGTTGCTGGCGACGCTGGGATTGTCTTCGCTGGCCGAGGCGACGGGACGCACCGATCTGCTGGAACAGGTGCGCTGGGACGCGAACCTCAATCTGAAGCCGCTGCTGGAGGCAACCGCGATTGCCGCAGAGACCGGCGGTCCGGTGCGCTGGCAAGGCGGCCGCAACGATCGTCCCGAAGCTCATGCTCCGAAGGACGACGCATGGGTGGAGCCGGCGCTGGAGGCGTACAAGACGGGCTCGCCCTACAAGCTCGAGACGCACATTACCAATGAGGACCGTACGCTTGGCGCGCGGCTTGCGGGTCAGCTTGCGCTGTTCCGCACGCAGAATCCGACCAGCACTGGATCGGACCTTACTTTCTCGATGAGGGGCGTCGCCGGGCAGTCGTTCGGCGCCTTCGCCGTGACGGGCATGACCTTGCAGCTTGAGGGGATCGCCAACGACTTTGTCGGCAAGGGGCTGTGCGGCGGAGAACTGGTGTTGCGCGGACAGGGCAGAGCGGCGCTGGAGAGCGAGAAGCATACGCTGCTGGGCAACGTGGCGCTGTACGGCGCGACGGGAGGCTGGCTATTTGCGGCGGGCCGCGCGGGCGAGCGCTTCGGCGTGCGCAACTCGGGCGCGCTGGCGATCGTGGAAGGCGTGGGCGACCACGGCTGCGAGTACATGACGGGCGGATTGGCGGTGGTGCTTGGCGCTACCGGCATCAACTTCGGCGCCGGCATGACGGGCGGGCTGGCATGGGTCTACGACGAGGATGGAAGCTTCTTATCGGCGGGACGCTACCACAAGGCGTTTCTGCAGCCGGAGAGGTTCGGCGAGCTGGATCATACGGCGCGGCAGTCGATCCGCGAGCTGGTGGAACTGCATGCCAGCAAGACGGCAAGCGTGCGCGCGCAGTGGCTGCTGGCTAACTGGGAGACTGAATCTCAGAAATTTGTGCGAATGACTCCGTCTCCACAGGCCTAACAGGAGTGGGGCCTGTGGAGGCGCTGAATGGCTCGGAAAGGCCGGCTTTCTTGCGGCGTTTCTTGTCGTACATGGCCTGATCGGCGCGGCCCACCAACTCCTTCAGCGAATCGAAGCGGTTGTCGCACGATGTTGCGTAGCCGATGCTGAGGCTGAGCGGAAATTTTCCGTACGCATCGCAGAACCGCGAGGCCGCGAGGTCTTGCAGACGCTGCGCCGATGCGGCGACGGCCGCATGACTGAATTGACCGGCGACCACGAATTCGTCGCCGCCCATGCGGGCGATGACGTCGGCTTCGCGGAAGGTTGAAGTGAGCAGCTTGGCGGTTTCACTGATGGTCGAAGAGCCCACGCTGTGTCCCAACTCATCGTTGATCCGTTTCAGATTGTCCATGTCGATGAACAGGATCGAAAAGGGCACCTCTGCGCGCTGCGCCAGACGCAGCGACTGGCCGGCGAGCAGGTTGAAGCCGCGTACGTTGTAGAGCCCGGTCAGTTCGTCCCGCAGAGTCAGATCGTTAATGCGCATCTCCATGCGCTCAACGCAGGAGACCAGGAAGAACAAGAGCATAAACGAAACTACAGACGCCAAAGAAGCGAAGATCGCGATCGAATAGTGGGACGGGATGAGGTCTGTGCTTGTTAGCCGGGCTCGTCCGAGTTCACGCAAAAAGGGCATGACCAGAAAGATGGGAACGACGATGCGCGAGATTTTTCCGGCGATGCCGGGGCCGAGGAACACCTTGAGCATTCCGCGCTCGGCGACGCGCAGGAAGAGCACAGCAGCCAGCAAAACGAGACAGGCCAGCGTCGATGCCGATGGAAGGCCGTTGAGCGACGCGCCCTGAAAGTGGATTAAGCCGAAACCGTATTCCCCCACGAGAATCACGACCAGGAGATGCAGGCAGGCCGCAGCTACGTCGGCAATCCGTATCGCGATTTGTTTCTCCGAGCGCATTGCGCTTAAGAGAACCGAAACCAGAATCAGCGCGAAGCCGGGGAGAAGATGCGCCAAGTCCTGGCGGAGCAGGTTTTGATGCTCCGATACAGAGAGAGGCCGGAAGAAGGAAGCGACGGTCGTGATCGCGGTGAGAATGACGAAGATTCTGCTGAGCGGCCGCCAACGCGAGGCGGCATCCAGATCGGCCAGAAAGAGGCTTAATGCGGCGAACAAGGCGCCCAGCGCAAAGGACACATGCATCTGGATGAGGCCTTCAGGAAGCGACGCGCCAATAGCCGAGAAAGGCCGCGCGCACAGCGCGACAACTGCGAACTGAACCACGAGCGCCAGACAAGCCTGCTGAATGAAATAGAGACGGTGCAGCAGGTTCGGGTCGGGCTGGCTCGGACTTACGGACGTGGTTCTATCGCGCATTGCATTGATCCCTGTCGTACTCGGGCAAACTGCAAAATCCACATCTGGATCGGTGAGAGGTTTATAGCAGAAGATTGGGGCGCAGCGGAATGACACTTTTGTCCCGCGCGTGCTGCCGGTAGCGTTAGTTAGGCCTGAAAACACTGTATTTAAGAAACACTCAGTACGCACGATTACTTTCGAGGCATAGGCGTGGAAAACGATTCCACGCTGTTACACTGAACCTGTTTTTCGCCTCCCAGGCCTGACTCACCGATGACATCATCATCAGCTTCTCCTCTTTCGACGATCAATGATTTATTCCTGCGGGTCGCTTCGGCGGCCAACCCCAAAGCTATTGCGTGGCAGGATGAGTTCGGCCACTGGCAGCCTATTTCCTCCGACCAGATTTACCAGCGGGTGCGGCAGCTCGCGAAGACGTTTCTAAAATGGGGCGCGCAAAAAGGCGACCGCATCGCCCTGATCAGCGAGAACCGGTGGGAGTGGGCGATCACGGACTTCGCGGTGCTTGCGATCGGCGCGGTCGATGTGCCGATCTATCCGACGCTGACCGGCGAGCAGATTGCGGAGCTCCTGCGGGACTCCGATTGCCGGATTGCGGTCGTGTCGACGCGCCAGCAGTTCGACAAGCTGAATGCGGTGCGGTCGAAGACGCCGCTGGAGCGGATCGTGGTGATGGACCCTGGCGTGGCGCCTGCGGAGTCGATCTCTTTGCACGATCTGTTGGCCGGGGCCGATGAGCGGGGCGCCGAGCGCGATCCGCTTTTTGATGGGCTGGTCAAGTCGGCAGAGCCCAAAGATCTGGCGACGCTGATCTACACCTCGGGAACGACGGGCGAGCCGAAGGGAGTGATGCTGACGCATGGCAACATCGCCGCGAATCAGAATCACGCCGCCGACGGATACAACTTCAATCAGACCGACGCCTGCATCTCATTTCTGCCGCTGTCGCATATCACGGCGCGTGCGCTGGACTACATCATGTACGGGTGCGGAGCGCAGGTGGCCTACGTTGCGCAATTCGACAAGCTGCCACAGGCGATGAAAGAGGTGCGGCCTACGGTGTTTGTTGGCGTGCCGCGCGTCTACGAAAAGATTCGGCAGGCGGTGGAACAGAAATCTTCGATCTCGCCGGTGAAGAAAAGGATTCTGACGTGGGCGTTGAAGGTTGGCGCCGGGAAACGGGCCGACGTCTATGCGGGCAAGACGCCCGGCGCGATGAGCTGGAAGCTGGCCAACAAGCTGGTCTACGGCAAGGTGTGCGAAGCCTTTGGGGGACGGGTGCGTTTCTTTATCTCCGGCGGCGCGCCGTTGGGGCTTGATTCGGCGCATTGGTTCGCGGATGCGGGCATCGCTGTGTGGGAGGGGTACGGACTGACGGAGACCTCGCCGGTGATTGCGCTGAATTCGCCGCTGCACCAGCGGATGGGGTCGGTGGGGCGCATTTTGCCGAATGTGGAAGTGAAGCTCGCGGAGGACGGGGAGCTGCTGGTGCGCGGACCGGCGGTGTTTATTGGCTATTGGCAGAAGCCGGA
>DATHNJ010000266.1:0-4225 GCA_035486155.1 Occallatibacter sp.
TCAAGCCTCACGAATTACGCCGCTATGGATGCAGGCTTCAGTCCTGGAGAATCTTAGTTCGGCTTCGCCGGAGATGCAGCTTCAGCCGCCTCATCTTCCGATTCTTCCACAAGTACAGCAGATCCCGGCGCCACATCGAAGCTGGCGGCGGCTCTGCCCACTGGATGAAAGGTGACGCGCAACGGATCCCTCTGCCACTCAGCCGAGGTGCAGGTCTGTTCGGGCCGGTTCTCGGCGTCGAACTCAGCAAGCTTCTTAGCCAGCACGGGCTTGCGCGCCGACAACTGAGCAACGACTGCGTAGAGGCTTTTCCCGCTGGCGGTGACGCCGCAGTAAGCGCCGTAGTCGCGAAACCAGCTCACCTGGCTGACGCCCGGGTCGTAGTCCGGAAGTTTGATGGCGGTGACGTGGCCGGTCAGGCGATCGACGATGAGCCAGGGGCCGCGCTGCCAGACCCACGTCTCTTTCGCCGCGGCGGGATTTTCACCGGGCAGAGCGTCGTTCAATCGCAGGGCGCGGCGGACGACGAAGCTGCGATCGGTTACGTCGTGGGATTCGCCGGTGGTCCATTCTTTGAGCTGGCCGTCGACGAGCAGGGCGCGAATCTTCAACTCGGTCTCGCCCGCCGCTGCGCCGGCTGGGTCGCCGACCTTGGAGTAGGCGACGCGCTTGATGGCGCCCAGAAATACTGTATGCGTCTTATGCGCCGCGCCGAATGTCAAAGCGCAGTTCGCGCAAAGAACAGCAGTGGCTAGAGCTGAAACTAATTTATGCCGCCGAAGTTGCATGACGGATGACTCCTGACTTTCTCTATTTCTGCGCCGCCTCCACCGCACGCGCGACGCGGAACGCAGTGCCCTCGTTCATGTGCACGCCCAATACCTGCATGCCCACAGGAAGGCCGATCTTTGTCGCGCCACAGGGCACGGTGACGCCGCAGATGCCGGCAAGGCTCGCAGTGACTGTATAGATGTCGGCGAGATACATGGCCAATGGGTCGCCGGTGCGTTCGCCCAGCTTGAATGCGGGAACGGGCGACGTCGGCGTCACGATCGCGTCGACTTCGGCGAAGGCCTTGAGGAATTCTTCGGCCAGCAGGCGGCGAACCTGCTGCGCCTTCAAATAGTAAGCATCGTAGTAGCCCGCGCTCAGCGCGTAGGTTCCGAGCAGAATGCGGCGCTTGACTTCGGCGCCGAATCCTTCATCGCGCGAGTGCCGGTACATCGCCGAGAGCGTGTCCGATTTTTGCGAGCGGTGTCCGTAGCGCACGCCGTCAAATCGCGCCAGATTCGCGCTGGCTTCAGCCGTCGCCACTAGATAATAAGTGGGGATGGCGTACTCGGTATGCGGAAGCGAGATCGGCTTGACTGTGCAGCCGGCGGCTTTCAGGTCTTCAATTCCCTTTTCGACTGCGGCGCGCACCTCGGGATCAAGGCCTTCGCCGAAGTACTCCTTGGGCACGCCGATGCGCAGACCTTCAACCGGCTTGTCGCTCTCGGCGGCGTAGTCGGGAACGGGCGTGGCGGAGCTGGTGGCGTCATTCGGATCGTGTCCGGCAATCACGCTCAGCATCGTCGCTGCATCGCGCACATTGCCGGCAAAAGGACCGATGCGATCGAGCGAAGACGCGAAGGCGATCAGGCCGTAGCGTGAGACGCGCCCGTAGGTCGGCAATACGCCGACCACTCCGCAAAAACTGGCTGGCTGACGAATCGATCCGCCGGTGTCCGTGCCGAGCGTCGCTACGGCGAGATTGGCTGCGACAGCCGCGGCTGAGCCGCCGCTCGAACCGCCCGGCACCCGCTCCGGATCAACGGGATTGCGCACCGGACCATAGGCCGAGTTTTCATTCGAAGAGCCCATGGCGAACTCATCGCAGTTCAGCTTTCCCAGCACAACCGCGCCGGCGGCTTCCAGCCGGTTGACGGCGGTCGCGTCATAAGGAGGTTGGTAGCCCTTGAGAATCTTCGAACCCGCCGTCGCCGGAGCGCCGCGCACTACGAGCACGTCCTTGATCCCGACTGGAACGCCCGCGAGCGGACCTAGCGGATCGCCCTTGGCGGCGGCATCGTCCACGCGAGCGGCTTGTTCGAGAGCGCGCTCTTTGGTCAGACTCAGGTAGATGTTCAAATCCGGATTGATCTCGGCGATACGGTCGTAGTAGCTGCTGGCCAAGTCAGCGGATTTGATGCGGCCCGCGGCGATGCCCTCGCGCAGTTCCGCAAGCGTCTTCGGCCTTTCAACGTAGCTCTTCACTTCACTTGCCAACTCGGCCATCCTCTCTGCGCTTCTTGACCCATGCCGCGCCGGCTTGGCGAGCGCCTCAGCACGCGATCTTCAAGACTCGAACTTTAGCGCTCGATCACCTTCGGAACCTTGAAGAAAGCCCCATCCGTCTCTGGCGCGCCATTCATTACGACCGATCGATCCAGCGACGGGCGGTTCGCATCGGCCCGCAGCGTGTCCGGATCGCTGGCGCCGTTCAGTTCGCTCACCTGCGCCAGGGGGACGATTCCCGCAGTATCCAACTCATTCAACTGAGCCACATAATCCAGGATGGCGTTCAGATCGTGAACCATGCTCTTGGATTCGTCCGGCTCCAGCTCCAGATTCGCCAGTTCAGCGACCCGTTCGACGTCGGCGACAGTAACTTTGGCAGTCATGTTTGAGTTATCCGTTCCAGAGCGGCTGAGCCGGATCCCCGGATTCAATTTGACATTAAGCTTTAAGTATAGACTCGCGGAAACTCTCTCTTTCATCGGCGCCTCTCAGTCGACGGTCAGCGTAAGAGTCACTGTATGCACAACGCCATTCGCCGAGATACTCACAGGGATGGAATAAGCGCCCGTGTTCGCAGCTGCTTGTTGATTCGCTGCGGCTCCTCCTGTGCCGCCTCCAGCGCCTGCACAACTGGATAGTCCGATCGCAAGAAGCGCAAGCCCCACAAGCATGCAGAGAAGTTTGCGTTTGCGCCGCAGGACGAGCGGCAAGAATAGAAGGCCGCAGATCGCCGTGACGCCCAGGTCCGATATCGTCGCATGTCCGGCGCGGCTTGCCGATTGGCCGGTTGCAATCTGTACAGTTGCGTTGCCGGTCGTATTCGCGGCCACGGTTTCATTGGACGGGTTGAAACTGCAGGAAAGATTGGCGGGCAGCGATCCGCACTGAAAGGCGAATGTCCCCGACGATCCGCTCATGGGGTTCAAAACAATCGTAAAGCTCGCGGTTTGCCCGCTGGAGACCGTCTGACTTGAAGGGCCTAAAATCGATGCGCCAAAGTCGAATCCCACGCCCGCGAGCGTCGCCTGGGCGCTCTCAGCCATCGAACTGCTCGACGCAGTCAACGCGCCGGTTTGCGGTCCGGCGCTTGTTGGAATGAATGCGATCTCCGCCGTACAACTGATTCCGACTGCCAGCGTTGATGCGCAGTTCGTGTTCGACAACTTAAATCCGTTCGACGCGCTCAACGCAAAACCGGCAAGATCGACCGGCCCCGTATTGGTCAGCGTGACCGTCTGCGTGTTGCTCGTCATGGCCACGCCCGTGGTGGTGAAGGTCACGACCGACGGCCGCATCTGCACCGCGCCCGCCTTGCCGCCGATTCCGTTCAGGATCACGATCGCTGAATTTGATGTCGTTGACGTAATTGTCAGCGCCCCGGCGGCAGCGCCATTCACGGTTGGCGTGAAGATCACGCCCGCCGAACAGCTTGCTCCGGCTCCAAGCGTTGCGCCACATGCATTTTGCAGGAGGCTGAACGGTGCGCTCACGGACAACGCAAGACCATTCGCGGCTTGGGCGCCTGTGTTGGTGATGGTCGCGGTTTGTGTAGCGCTCGCCTGTCCGAGTTGCGCCACGGTGAACGTTATCTGCGCCGGACTCACGTTGATTCCCGCTATCGCCTGCCCAGTTCCCGCAAGAGAGACCTGCGCAGCCTTCACGCCCAGCGTCGACGAAGAGACGGTCAAAGTCGCCGCAGCGCCGCCTGCATCCATTGGAGTGAAGACGACCTGAACCGTGCAACTACTTCCGCCGCTCAGCGAAGCGCCGCAGGTCGAGGCGCTGACGCCGAAACTCGTCATCGACAGCCCACTGATCTGAAAGCCTACGTTAGCCATGGAAGCGCCGCCGGTGTTGGCGATGGTGAGCAATTGCGGCGAGCTTGGCGCCCCGAAGGTCTGCTGCGGAAAGCTCAACGCTGCCGGAGTTACGCTGATCTGCGGCG
>DATHNJ010000267.1:0-6583 GCA_035486155.1 Occallatibacter sp.
GGTCGCGGCGAACACCACGCCGGATGTGCCGATCGTCGCCGACACTGATCCAGGCTGCAGGATTCCCATGCCCACTGCGCCCGCGCCCTGATCGCCCGCGCCGGCCACAACAGGCGTCCCCGCTTTCAATCCCGTCGCCCGAGCCGCCGTTTCGCTGATGCGCGCGCAGACTTCGGGCGACTCATACACCTTGGGAAGCCACGCTTCGGGAATCCCGGCAGCCTCGGCCACTTCCTTCGACCAGCGGCGATGGGTCACGTCGAGCAGCAGCGTGCCCGAGGCCTCCTGCACGTCGATTGCGAACTCGCCCGTGAGCCGGTAGCGCACATAGTCCTTGGGACACATGATGTGGCGAATCTTGGCGAAGATCTCCGGCTGATGCGTCTTGACCCACAGCAGCTTGGTCAATGTGAAATTCGGCAGAGCGGGATTGCAGGTGAGCTCGATCAGCTTTTCATAGCCGATCTTCTCGTGCAGCCAGTCGCACTCCGGCTGGGTGCGGGTGTCGCACCAGATAAGAGACGGCCGGAGCACGGCGCCGTTCTCATCAAGCATCACGGCGCCGTGCATCTGTCCTGTCAGGCCGATGCCTGCGATGGGCTGTCGTGGCTCAGGCGCCGCCGCAAGCGCGGAACGAATCGCCTCCTGCGCGGCGCGCCACCAGTCCTCTGGATCCTGCTCCGCCCAGCCGGGGTGCGGGGTGCGAAAGGGCGCATGCTCACTCGAAGCGCCGCTGATCAGCTTGCCGTCTGCATCCACCACTACGGCCCGCGTGCCGCCCGTACCCACATCCATTCCCAGGAACCACATCGTCGTCTACCCCGCTTGTAAATCGGTTTTTCCGGCGCTCGCAGCATAGCAGCTTTGGCCTGCGAAACACATCCAGGCATCTCGAATTGTTAGGATTCACCCTCTGGAATTTGTTCCGGTGAATGGGACGTAGCGTCGGACTGTGATGCTCCGCACAAGAGGATTTCGCAGCGCAAGCGACAATGATCTTGAAAGCCGGACAGGACTGAGTTCACTTTATGCCGGCCGACAGATTCAGGAGGCCTCTTTTCGATGAGCGATCTCGCCCCGATTGCCGAAAGCGTAACAGTCGATCCACTCGTCACGCATCCTCCCGATTTTCATGTCTTCCATCAATTTCTCGAGCGGTGCAAGTCTCTCCCGGCCATCACCACCGCCGTCTGCTGGCCGCTGTCCGATGTTGCGCTGAGGGGCGCGGTCGAAGCCGCCACCGAAGGACTGATCGAACCGACATTAATCGGTAATGAAGCCGAGATCAGGGCGCTGGCCGTAAAGATCGGCGTAGACATCAAGCCTTTCCCGATCCTTCATGCCGAAACCGAGAGCAAGGCCGCCGAGCTCAGCGTCGGCCTGTGCCGCAGCGGGGACGCGCAGGCGATGATGAAAGGCAGCCTGCATACCGACGAGTTGATGAAGGTCGCCATGCAGCGCGACACGGGCCTGCGCACCAGCCGGCGCATCTCGCACGTATTCGTGATGGACACGCCCGCCTATGCGCGCACGCTGCTCATCACCGATGCGGCGATCAATATAAAGCCTGAGTTCGAAGACAAGATTCACATTGTGCAGAACGCCATCGATCTGGCGCACGCTCTGGGCATTCCTGAGCCCAAGGTGGCGCTGCTCTCCGCGGTCGAGACGGTGAATCCAAAAATTCCCTCGACAATGGAGGCTGCCGCACTGTGCAAGATGGCCGACCGCGGGCAGATCACCGGCGGCATCCTGGATGGACCGCTGGCGTTCGACACGGCCGTTAGCGTAAAGGCCGCGAAGATCAAGCACCTGAGCTCGCCGGTCACCGGACAGGCCGACATCCTCGTCGCGCCCGATCTGGAGAGCGGCAATATGCTGGCCAAGCAGCTTGAGTATCTGGGCGGGGCGCAGCTCGCCGGCATCGTGCTCGGCGCCCGCGTTCCGGTCATTCTCACCAGCCGCGCCGACTCGGCGGCTACGCGACTGACTAGTTGCGCCGTGGCCGTACTTCTGCACTATTCGAATCATCACGCCTGATTGCGGGAGCGCACTCGAACCATAATGCGGCGTCAATCCAAGGATTGACCCCTTTGCTTTTCAACAGAATTCTTTCAAGAAACCTTCCCGAATTCTTGGCATCTATCGAAGTGCGGGAGCAAGATTTTGGCAGCGCGATTTGAGCGTTGCAAAGGTCGGATTCCGCGAAGGAGAACGATGTCAACACATACGAGTTCCGAGTCCAAGGCAGCAAAGACGAATGTCCCCGACGGCTTCAGCCCGGAGGACGTGAAAAATCTGTCCAGCGTGCTGAACGCCCTTCTGGCGGACGTGTTCTCACTCTATTTGAAGACGAAAAACTTCCACTGGCACATGAGCGGCCCACACTTCCGCGACTATCACCTGCTGCTCGATGAGCAGGGCGAACAGATCTTCGAGATAAGCGACGATATCGCCGAGCGCGTCCGCAAGATCGGCGGATCCACCATCCGCTCCATCGGGCACATCGCGCGTTTGCAGCGCATCGCCGACAACGATCAGGAATTTGTGGCCGCCCGCGACATGCTGCTGGAACTGCATGCGGACAACAAAGCCCTGGTGGAAAGCCTGCGCGCGGCGCACGAAGTCGCTTCCAAGGCCAACGACTATGCGACAACCAGCCTGATTGAAAACTGGATCGACGAAGCCGAGCGGCGCGCCTGGTTCCTTTTCGAAGCCACACGCTAACCGAAAGCTCTCCCTCCCCCGGAATAGCAAAGGCCGCCATTTGGCGGCCTTCGTCTTTCTGATCCCTGATTCCCCTGATCTCTGTTCCCTGTCGCTCAATCCATCGACAGGCTCAACTGGTGACGCACGTCGGCGCCGCGAATCCAGAAGATGACGTCTGTCGCGATGTTCGACGCGTGGTCGGCGATCCGCTCGAGATTGCGCGACACCATCAGCCCGGTCATCGCCTGCTGCGTGAGCTTCGGCTGCTCCTGAATGAGCTTGAGCAGATCGGAGTGGGCGCGGCGATTCATGCGATCGATCTCGTCGTCCATCTCGCGGACCGTGTCGGCGAGGCGCGCGTCGCCCTCGAGCAGCGACTGGACAGCCGTGCGGATCATGCGGCCTGCATACTCGCCCATGGCGGCGTAGTCTACCGGTAACTCAACCGCATCCAGGTAGAGCATCTCGCGCGTGCGGCGCGACATCGCCATCGACTGGTCGCCAATGCGCTCCAGGTCGCCGTTGATTTTGATCACCGCCAGGATGAAGCGCAGGTCGATGGCCATCGGCTGTTCTTTGGCCAGCAGCTCATACGCCATCTCATCCAGCTCGCGCTGCGCGGTGTTGATCGCCGTCTCATTCTGCTTCACGTACTGGCAGAGCCCTTGATCGCGCATGAGAAATGCGTCTACGGCCGATTCGACCGCCAGCTGGGCGAGAGCCGCCATGGCAAGCAGCTTGTCCTTCAGTTCGGCGAGTTGAAGTTGAAAATGAATGCGCGGCACTACAAGGATTCTCCCACAGTTGATTGTGCACCAACCTGTGTTACGAGTCTGCAAATTTCCCAGCGGGCGCCCAGTTTGGCATACACCAAAGACATGCCTCCCAAAAATAAAGGGCAGATTGGCGGCGGAAAGAGCCGCAGGAATGCGTTCTAGAATTGCCTTTGATGAAAAGCTCATCCACACGATCAAAGATGGGGCGCACGATTGTTCAAAGTGATCAGTTGGGTCAACACGATTAGATCGCCCAGATTACTCCGATGCTCTCTGGGCGCAACGCTGCTCGCGGCCGCGCTTCTGGCCGGCTGCCGCCGTCAGGGGCCCGCGGTTGAGCGCGAAGGCCCGGACTCTCTTGCGCTCACAAGTCCCGACCTTCGCGACGAGCGATTTCCCGGCGCGTTCACATGCGATGGCGCAAACACGTCTCCTGCGTTGCGCTGGAATGCTCCACCGGCCGGAACCAAGAGCCTGGCGCTGATTCTGAATGACCGCAGTGCGCCGCCCATAGGCTCATTTGTGCACTGGGTGCTCTACGATCTGCCGCCGGAGGCGATCTCGCTTCCCGCATCCCTGCCGACCTCCGATCAACTTCCCGACGGCGCGCGTCAGGGCCGGAACGATTTCGACAAGATCGGCTATGGCGGCCCGTGTCCGCCTGGGCACGGCGAACATCACTACGTCTTCATGCTCTTCGCGCTTGACGCAAAGTTGAATCTGCCCGCCGGCGCGACGCGCGCGCAAGTCGATGACGCGATGAAGGGACACGTACTTTCGCGGGGCGTGTTTACTGCGGTTTTCAAGCACTAAACGAAATCAGACACACTTAGAAATCGAAAAGAGGCTGGCTCACACCGCGCTCAGTTCCGCGCCCTTCGCCTCATGTCCGAGGGCAGCCAGCGCGGCCAGCGTTAACGCGACCACGACAACCGTGATCGCCAACACGGGCGGATAAGTTCCCCATCGCTCCGCGACGAGCGCCTGCGCCTTGCCATTCCACGAGGTAATAAGCCCACCGAGTTGATAAGCCAATCCAGGAGCGGTGGCGCGCACCGGCGCAGGCGACAGCTCGGTCAGATACGCCGGCACAACGCCCCACGCTCCCTGCACCATGAACTGCATCAAGGTCGCTCCGGCGCCGAGCATGATCGCCGAGTGGCCGTAGGCATAGAGCGGAATCACCGGAATCGCCAACAGCGCGGCGGTGATGATCGCCCGCTTGCGGCCCCATCGCTCCGACAAAGCGCCAAAGACATACCCGCCGGCGATCGAGCCGAAGCCGTACAGCACGCCGATCAAGCCGACCGTCTCAGGAGACAGCTTCATTTGCACGGTAAGAAACGTCGGATACACGTCTTGTGTACCATGCGAAAAACTCATGAAAGCCGTCATGAGCAGGACCAGAAACAGAAACGTCGGCAGAAATTTGAACGCCTGCGCCAAAGCTGTCGATTGGCCCTTGGGCTTGGCGCGATTCTCTGCGCCCGCCAGCCAAACCGGCGATTCTTCCACACGCGCCTGCACATAAAGAACCAGCAATGCAGGACTCGCGCCAACCATAAATAGACCGCGCCATCCGATCAGCGGAAACAGAAGCGCGAAGGCCGCCGAAGCCAGAATTGAACCGAAAGCGTAGCCCTCCTGCAAGATGCCGGAGAACCTTCCGCGGCCTTCCTTGGGAAGAGTTTCGAAGGTTAGCGCCGCGCCGACGCCCCATTCGCCGCCCATTGCGATTCCAAACAGAGCGCGCAGCACGAGCAATGCATTCAGCGACGGCGCAAAGGCGCATGCCAGCTCAATCACCGAAAAACTGAGTATGTTGATGATCAGGATTGGCCGGCGACCGTAGCGGTCCGCGAGCATGCCGAAGATGAGCGCTCCAACCGGCCGGAAAGCCTGCGTCAGAAACACGGCGCCGAGCACATCGGAAGGTTTCCCATGGAAATCGGTCGCGATCGCCTTCACGCAGAAGACCAGGAGAAAGAAGTCGAGACTGTCGAGGGTCCAGCCAAGAAAAGAAGCTAGAAAACAGTGTCGCTGCGTGCGGCTCAACTGCTGAAAGTCGCGGAGGACAGACATGATGGGGAGCATACCAGACGGTCGCGCGAAACATCCTGGTCGACGACGCCAGGCGACTGCGATCTAAAACAAGCTTTCTCTTCGATCTCCAAAACTTCCTTGACTATCCTCGAAGAACGTGGCTATACTCGCCGCCGCTTGGATAAATCGAATTACTCCTTCTCTCGGAGGAACTTCCCCACGCAGTAGCCGGTAACTTCCATTGAACAAATCTCGGTAAGGGCCAAGGAGACGCCGCCATGAATCCTTTCTACGGTCGTTGCAGGAAATCTTTGTCGCAAATTCCTGCTCGCTTCTTTCTCTTCTTCATCGCGCTCGCCTGCGCTTCAGTCTTGAATGCGCAAACCGTCGCGACCTACAGCTTCGAAGATGGCACAGCCGACGGCTGGACCTCGTTCAACGGAGCCAGCACGCCGACGGCAAGCAACGCCGCCGCATTTTCCGGTTCCTTCAGTCTTTTGACGACCACGAGCGCAAGCGGCGCCGGCGGGCCGTCGATCAACGTCGGTCCCATTCTGCAAGCAGGCGCCACATATACCATTACCGGCTCCGTCATGCTGACCAACGGCGAGACCGCGACTGACGCGAACTTCACCGTCAAACGTACCGATCCCAGTTGTTCAGGCGGGACGTGCTTCGACACCGTCGGAGCTTTCCAGGTTTCTGTATCAGACTCAGGATGGGCGCAGATCGGCGGCACCTATAAAGTCCCGGCGACGGAGACTGCGTTAACGCTCTACGCGCAATTGGTCGGTCCCACATCGGCACAGTCGTTTTATCTCGACGAGGTCGTCATCACAGAAACTGCGCCGCCTCCCGGTGGAACGCCGATTGCAGCTTACACATTTTCCGACGGGGGATTGGATGGCTGGGCGCCGTTCGGCTCCGCGATGCTGACCAACGTCGTATCGCCGCTCCCAGATCCCAACGGCAACACGAACAGCCTGCTCACCGCCAATCGCACGGCCACTTACATGGGCCCGAGCCTCAATCTGCTCAGTGTGCCCAACGTCGTT
>DATHNJ010000268.1:0-9062 GCA_035486155.1 Occallatibacter sp.
GCTTCGTCACTATTCTCCGGGCTTTCGCGCGGCCGTTTCTCCTAATCCGCAGCTCCGGCAGTTGCTATCCTGACTCAGAGGGCGTGCTTCGAAGCGGATGCCAATCTTGAGAATATGTATTCGCCCAAATTCAATCGCGTCGACGATCGCGGCATCCTGCTTGAGGCCATGCGGGCTTATTCGTTCGCCACGGTCTTTGGTCCGGTTTCGGCTGGCCCGGTGCCCGTTGGTCTGACGCCCGCTGATCCAACATCGCCAGAGCCGCCCAGTGCGTCGGCAACTCACCTTCCGCTCGTCGTCAAAGATGAAGGCGAGCACGGCGTCATCGAAGGCCACTTCGCCAAGGCCAACCATCATTGGCAGGCGCTTGCGGGTCGCGAGACGCTGGTCGTCTTTTCCGGACCGCACAGTTACGTTTCGCCGACCCTCTACACCGAAGAGCTTTCGGTGCCGACGTGGAACTACATCGCTGTTCACGCTTACGGGGTTCTCGAATTGATTGAGGACCCCGAAGCCAAGGACGCGCTACTCAAGGATCTAATCGCTATTCACGAACCGGCGTATGCGGACCGCTGGCGTGCTTTGCCCGAGGGCTTTCACCGCACAATGCTGGCCGGCATCGTCGGCTTTCGCATCCCCATTGCGCGCATCGAAGGCAAGTTCAAGCTCAGCCAGAATCGCAAAGAGGCCGAACGCGCCAACGTGCGCGCTGCGCTGGCTGCCGGCGACGCCGATCAGCAGGGGCTGGCGGCGTGGATGCAGCGGCTAGGCGGCTAGAAAGTGGTATGGGCTTCAGCTATTTCCGCTGCCCCCCTTTTGCTATACTCGTAAAGGTTCACCTCATGCGGAGGTGGCGAAATTGGCAGACGCACTAGCTTGAGGTGCTAGCGCCGCAAGGCATAGGGGTTCAAGTCCCCTCCTCCGCACCAAAGATCAAAGATTCTCCTGCCCGGCTTGCCCGCGCGGGATCTGAAAGCAGCCTGAGCAATGCAGATTCTCTTCTACTTCGTTATTGTCGTCCACGTTGTCGTCAGCCTGGTTCTCATCGGCGTCGTTCTGCTGCAGCAGGGCCGCTCGGCCGATCTGGCCGGCGCCTTCGGCGGACAGGGTTCGCAGACCGCCTTCGGTCCCCGCGCTGCGGCCAACGTGCTGACGCGCGTGACCACCTGGTCGGCAGTCATCTTCATGTGCACTTCGCTGACGCTGACGATCCTTTACATGCGCGGCGGCAGCCACAGCAACTCGGTGCTCGATAATGCGCCGACATCAGCGCCCGCGAAATCCGGCAAGTAATTCCGATCCAATTCAAGGCTTGATTCCGAAGGGCAGCTTATAAAGGCTGCCCTTTTCTGCGTCTGCGTTCCAGCATTGAGCCTGCGCAATGCCAGGCTGGGCGCCTAGTTGCTCTGTTCAGAATGGCTGGCGGGCCAACGTTTCCTTGCCCCTGTGCCGGACATATTTGCATACCGGCTCCGAAAAGCGGCAGCCAGCATCTTGAGCGCCTCTTGAGAAAGCGGATCAGTAACGGTTGAATGCAGAATCACGTCGGAATCAGGAAGCTGGGGAAGCCCATACCGCTCCCCGACATTGAGAGCTCCAATCGGAGCGACGCTATACGCCAAGGGCGCCACTGCCAAACCTGCAGAAACCGCCGCCCCGATGGCTGTCATACCCCCTCCGATGAAAACTTCTCTCCAGGGAATGCCGGCATTGTCGAGCAACCTGGTAGCATCGGTGCGCACTCCACAGGCTTTTGCAATCGATGCAAGCCGCAGAGGCTGCCCGGGGACTAGCTCCCACTCTGGAGAAGCAAACCACCCAAATCGTTCTCGAACTAATAGCTCGCCGTCGCGCCGATCATCCTCTCCCCTGACGATTGCCGCATCGAGCGTTCCCTTATCGAAGGACTCCATAAGGCGAGGAGACGAATCAATATAGACCTCGCTGATCAGGCCAGGATCAAAAGCGCTCAGTTTTTGCAGCAAGGCCGGCAATCCAGCACCTGCTATCTGGTCGCTGATCCCTATAGCAATACGTCGGACTTGCGCCGATAAACTCGCAACCGCCCGCTCATGCGCCGCCATGAGGTTTCTCGCTGGTTTGAGAAAGGTCGTTCCCTGAGCCGATAGCCGAACGTTCCTCGGCGTCCGATCCAGAAGTCGATAGCCCAACCTGTCTTCCAGGCGTTTGATCTTAACGCTGATCGCGGCTTGCGAACTATCAAGCGCAGAGGCTGCCTTCGTAAAAGAACCGAGATCGGCGACCAAAACAAATGCGTGAACGGAATCTATATCAAGAGCAGCCATAATCATCCAATCTTGTTATGACTGAAATAGTCAGCCATATCTGTACATTATTTTTTCTTCTCGATAGATTCGTAGTCAAGCTGTCTGGAATCGCCGACGCCATGCGGTCTGGCTTTGTTCCTTCCCGGCGAGAGGAGCACAAGATTGAGGGATTATGATGACTGCCCTGGCAGTATTCACCTTTATTTCGACGGTGAGATCACAGGGCAAGAGCTAGAACAATTTCGCCATCATTTGATCGGATGTGAACCCTGCCAGACGGAACTTAAACTGATAACGGAACTATCCCGTCTTCTATATCGATCGCGACCGCTGTACTCAGCTCCGAATGACCTGCGCAGCCGGTTGATCTACGCACTGCAGAATCATCTTCTCTAAATCTCGGTTCACTTCGTTTTCTCACATTTAGATGGGCAAGAGCTCAACGCCTCCTGTGCGCTGACCGCGTTCAAAACGCAAACAAAACAGTTCCGCGAAAAGGAAACAGACTACGTCTCTGACCTTGCGCTCTCACTCGCCCCACGCGGGTACCATGGAAGACATGATCCTCGAGACCTTCCCTGTCGGCCCGCTGCAATGCAACTGCACCCTGCTTGGCGATGAAGCCACGGGCGAAGCCATCGTGATCGATCCCGGCGACGAGATCGCCCGCATTCAGCGCCGCCTGACCGAGCTAGGCCTCAAGGTCAAACAGATCCTTATCACCCACGCGCATATCGACCACGTAGGCGGCGCGCTCAAGTTAAAGCGCCTTACCGGCGCCCCCATTTTGCTCAACGAAAACGATCTGCCCCTGCTCGCCATGATGGACAAGCAGGCCGCATGGCTCGGCCTGGCCACCCCACCCGACACCGCGCCGCCCGACGAGAGCCTGATCGACGGACAGACGGTAGGCCTCGCAAGCTACCCCGCTACGGTGATCCATACGCCCGGCCACACGCAGGGCTCCGTGTGTCTGCACTTCGCTCCGCTCAAGATGCTGATCGCCGGGGACACGCTCTTTGCCGGAAGCATCGGCCGCACCGATCTGCCGGGCGGCGATGGCGAGCAGATCATCGAATCGATTCATTCCCGCCTGCTCACGCTGCCCGATGAAACGAGGGTTGTTCCAGGGCATGGTCCGGTGACTGCCATCGGTGCGGAACGAAGGAGCAATCCTTTTCTCCAATCGTAACAATTACGCCAATAAGACATTTTATATGAATAATTTGTATTGATTTATAAAACAATCACTTTATGTAGATATCAGATTTTGTTACCACCTTGATTCGTTCCTAAAAACTCAACCAACGTGGTTACTCCTGCGCTGAACTCCTGCTCGGGACCGAGCAAACTCAGCACCAGCCAGCCCGATTCCGCCATCCCGAAAAAGTATCCCGGATGCACCCACACTCCGTGGTCGAGAAGCTGTCGTACGGTCTGCTCATCGGGTTCGAGCGCCGGAATGCGCAACGTGGCGTACCAGCCGCCCTCGACCGCCAACCGCTCGATCATGCCCTGTGCCTGTCCCTGTCCCGGGCCCTGACGATCGCTAAGCTGCCGGTCTAGCTCCGCAAGATTCGCAGCCACACGCGCGCGAATCTGCGACTGGATCGCCTCGCGTCCGGCAAGCCACTTCGGCAACGCACCCTGCACCGGCGCATTCATCGAGAGGAAGGTATCGGCGATGACTTCGAGGCGGCTCATCGCTTCTCCGCGCGCCGGGCCGGTCGCTACGATCCATGCCGCCTTCATCTGCGGCAGCGCGGAGATCTTGCTCAGCCCGCTGACCACATACACGGGCACGCCCTCAAGGCCGCCCGCAAAACTCGGCTCGCGCGCGCCAAACGAGTAATCGAGAAATACCTCATCGACGATCAGTGAGAGATCGCGCTCCCGGCACAACCGCGCCAGCTCCGCGGCTTCCCAGCGCTTCGTAAAGTGCCCTGTCGGATTGTTCGGATGCACCAGCATGATGGCCCGCGTCTGCGGCGTCAGCGCGCGGCGAAAACCCTCCGCATCGATCTGCCAGCCGTGATCGTAGACGAGCGGCGCAGGCTTGATTCGCACGTCGTCGAGATCGGCCAAGAAATCGAACAGCGGATAGCTTGGCTGAGGCGCGAGAATCTCCGCGCCCGGATCACACAACAGACGGAACAGATAGCTGTAGGCCTCGCTGGTGCTGGTGGTGAGCACAACATGGTCCGGCTCGATGGTGACGCCGTGATCGGCATAGTAGGCGCACACCGCCGCGCGCGCCGCGAGCAATCCCTTTGGCTGCGGATCGTAGTCGAGAGCCCGCGCATCGCTCAAAGCTTCTAGAATTCCGTCATAGCGAAATCCGCAGCGCGTAGGATTCGACGCAGTCAGATCGGCAATCGGCAGTCCTGCTTCGCGCCGCTCGCGATGCGCCCGCGACAGATCGTTCTCTTCGGTATTCCAATTCGTCCTGCGCGAAAACCGCATCTCGCCCCTTGTCCTGTTCCCTGCTTTCCATCATGCACAATAGAAGCAGGCGTCTCCACCACCATAGATGGGCTCGCCTCGGGAGGACAATTGGCTCTGCGCGCGGTGATCTTTGACTTCGGAATGGTTCTCACTGCTGCGCCGGACCAGGAAGCCCACGACGCGATGGTGCGCATCACCGGCCTGTCTGCGGACCGTTTCGAAAGCCTCTACTGGGCCGATCGCCACGCTTACGACGAAGGCAAGCTCACCGGCGTCGCCTTCTGGCAAAAGTTCATCCGCGACGCCAAGCTCGATCATCTTGGCGAAGACGGACTCCACGAACTCAATCGCCTCGACGCGCGCATGTGGACCACGCACAACCCCGCGATGGTGGCCTGGCAGCTCCAACTCAAGCAGCACGGCATTCGCACCGGCATTCTCTCAAATATGGGCGACTCGGTTCTGGCCAGCATCCAGAAAGAGTTCAAGTGGCTTGAGCGATTCGATGTGCTCATCTGGAGCTACCAGCTCAACATGGCCAAGCCGGACCCGAAGATCTATCTCCACACGCTGGAACAGCTCGGTATGCGGCCCGAAGAGACGCTCTTCCTCGACGACAGGCGCATCAACGTGGACGCCGCCATTGCGCTGGGAATGAAGTCGCTCGAATTCTCCACGGTCGACCGTCTGCGCAGCGATCTTGTCGCCAACGGATTCGACTCGGACCTGCCGCTGCCTGCCTGACGCGCGCCGGAGATAAGCGTGCGGACCGAGCCTACGATGCGATCCCCAGTCCCACCAGGTTCGCGGCCAGAATGATGATCGCGATGCCGAGCCACAGCAGCCGGATCGGCTTGGCTGCGACGCCTTTCCACTCGCCGAGCGCGAGGCCGACGATTCCTCCGCACAGCACGTAAATGCTCATGTGCAGCATCCAGTTCACGTACGAGAGATTCTGCGGTATGTTGGCCGCGCCCCAGGCGTAGAAGAAGAACTGCAGATACCACATGATGCCACCCGTTGCGGCCAGTGCTGCATTTCTTCCCACTGTCGCCGACGCCTGCCCAAGATCGGCGCGAATCGACAGCCTCTTCAGCGCCGCGAGCCGGATAAAACAGTAGCCGAGATTGATTACAGCGCCGCCGCCCATGATGCAGACATAGCTTGGCAGCGCTGCATAGAGGGGATTGACGCCCAAGTGCAGCGCCGCGGCCTCCATCGGCTTGGCTGCATCGATCGCGAACGACATGCCCGAAGAAAAAATTCCGCACATCACGGCCAGAAACAAGCCCAGCGTCAGATTGAACTCCTGGGCGTTCTCATTCTCGCCGCGCAGCTGCATCTCTTTCTGGTGACCGGCATAGGTGACGACTGCAACGCCGACCAGCGCCACCAATACGCCGGCCATCGTCAGCAAACCGTTGTGCGTGGTAAAGAGCATCGCCGCCTGTCCATGCATCAGCGGCGGGACCAGGGTTCCGACGATCAGCGTTACGCCGATCGCGATGCCGATGCCCAGCGACATGCCCAGATGCCGCATGGTGAGCCCGTAGCTGACGTTGCCCACGCCCCACATGGCGCCGAATAGAGCAACCTTGAGCAGCAGCGGCCAGCCCATCGATGCGTAGAAGTCGCCGAAATGCGGCAGCAGGATCAGGCTCACGCCGATGGGCAGCAGAATCCACGAGAACAGGCCCGCGACCGCCCACGTCGTCTCCCAGGACCATTGCTTCACCTTCTCGATCGGCGCATAAAACGAGGCGGCCATGCTCGCCCCCAGCACATGCCATCCAATTCCGGCGATGACTGATGTCATTCGGTCTCTTTTTCTCCCAGTGCATAGCCCTCGTGCGAACGCTGCACACAGTGTTCGAAGCGACGTTAGGGAATCGCTGCCCTCGTTGTCAAAGCTAAAGACACAGACAATTCCATCGACAGTCCTGAAAATGGTCCTCGTCTCGCCAATTACACTTTTCTTATGGCTCTTCGCCTGTTCGTCGCCACCACCAGTCAGGGTAAGTTGCGTGATTTCCGTACGGCCGCCCAGGCTCACTCGATTTCTATAGATCCGCTTCCCAATCTTCGCGACATTACGGCGCCGGAAGAAGCCGGCGACACATTTCTGGCCAACGCTACGCTCAAGGCCGTCTACTACTCGCGCTTCGCGCCCGGCGAGCTGGTTCTCGCCGACGACTCCGGCGTCGAAGTCGACGCTCTCAACGGCGCGCCCGGCGTGCGCTCGGCCCGATTCGCCGCCGATGCCGGCCTCACCGACTCGCCCGACGCCGCTGCCGACAACACCGATGTCTGGAACAACATGGTTCTGCTGCAGCGGCTTGCCGAATTCCCCGACAAGCCGCGCACCGCGCGCTATCGCTGCGTGCTCGTCGCCGCGCGCGATGGCCAGCCGCAGCACTCGGCCGAAGGCGCGGTCGAAGGCCTCATTCTTGAAGCGCCGCGCGGGACAGGAGGATTCGGTTATGATCCGCTCTTTTATTTGCCGGAATTGAGTCGCACCATGGCCGAGATCGATCTTGAAACCAAGCTTTCCTTAAGCCATCGCGGACGCGCTTTCACAGCGCTGCTTTCCCAGCTCGGTATCTGACGCGTGCCGTTCGTCGCAGATAGCGGTCCGGTTTTCTTGACGGTGGTTCCATCGGCCACGAATAATGTTGTGTTGACGAGCCGACACAAAACCCAGTGATGTTGCTGGCCTTAACGCCGATGGGCTGAGTCGAATCGACCAGCCCGAGACACCCGCAAGGAGCCGCAATCCGCATGGCAACTGTTCAGAACCCAACAACGCCGAAGCTTCAGGCCGGCGTGCAGCCGCTCCGCGCCGGCCAGGGCGTGAGTTTTCTCCTGCGCAAGCTCCATTCGCTGCTCGGCATCATCCCCATCGGCGCGTTTCTGGTGGAGCACCTGCTCTCGAACTTCGAAGCCCTCAAGGGGCCTGCGGCCTATGCGGCGCAGGTCAAGTTTCTCAACAGCCTGCCGCTGGTGCGCGTGCTCGAGTGGGTCTTCATCTTCCTGCCGCTGCTTTATCACGGCCTCTACGGCGTCTACATCTGGGTGCGCGGCAAATCGAACATCGTGTACTACCCCTGGGCCGGCAACTGGATGTACATCGCGCAGCGCTACACAGGCCTCATCGCGCTGATCTACATCATTCAGCACGTTATTCGCCAGCGCTTCACCGGCGCTGACCTGCCCAACCATCCCGGCATGGCCTTCGCCAAAGTGCAGCATGAGCTGTCGAACCCGATCATGCTCGCTGTCTACGTGATCGCGATGATCGCGATCTGCTGGCACTTCGCTTACGGCATTTGGCTGTTCGCCGCCAAGTGGGGCATCACGCCCGGCGAGGTCGCGCGCAAGCGCTTCGGGTATGTGTGCTTCGCAGTCGGCGTGCTGCTCTGCGCCATGGGCATCGCCAGCATCTGGGCATTCATCGAGCCCAAATATCAAAACGCGCCCGAAGACGTCGCTCCGGCGATGATTCTCTTCTCCGCTCAACTCAACTGATTGGAGGTTCCCATGTCCGCTGCTGAATCCGTCAACCCACGCATCGATTGGAAAGCCTTTCAGGAGATCGCGCCGGAGTTCGCCACCGGCATGGCGGCTATCACGCACGCGCTCAAGAAATCCAGCATCGAACCGGAGCTGCGCGAGCTGATCAAGATTCGCGCCTCGCAGTTGAACGGCTGCGCCTTCTGCGTCCAGTACCATCTCAACGATGCGCGCAAGCTCAACATCGCGGCCGCCCGACTCGATCTGCTGGCCGCATGGCGCGAAGCCAGCGTCTACTCCGCACGCGAGCGCGCGGCTCTCGAATGGACTGAGCGCATCACACTCATTGCCCAACACCACATCGACGATGAAGCCTACGCCGCGCTGCAGACGCATTTCAACGAGCGCGAGATTGGATTTCTCACCGTCGCCGTCAGCCAGATCAACGCCTGGAACCGGATCGCCGCGCCGTTGCGCTTCACGCCGCCAATTCCAGAACCGGTAAAAGAGAAAGCGCCAGAAGCTGTAACCGTGTCGTAAGAATTGCGCCGCAGGCGCTCATTGCCTGGACGGCCAGTCCCGAAAGGAAGCTCGTTAATGGCAGGACCCAGAATCATCGTGGTGGGCGGAGGTCTCGCAGGCCTGGCAGCCGTCATCAAGATCGCCGAAAAAGGCGGCAACGTGGATCTGTTCTCCATCGTTCCGGTCAAGCGCTCGCACTCGGTCTGCGCGCAGGGCGGCATCAACGCCGCCAAGAACCTCAAGGGCGAAGGCGACACCACCGACAAGCACTTTGACGACACGATCTACGGCGGCGAC